>NZ_MXQD01000021.1:0-150355 GCF_002165585.1 Paenibacillus sp. MY03
CAATCTGTTAACTCTCTTGCTCTTCAACCGCATTAATTGAACACTCCCCTCAAATTTGTGAACCTTGGACAAGCCAATGACGCACCTGCTGCCTCGCTTCCACCCCCCTATGTAACCGCTTACTCGGCTAGTGTACTTGAACAGTCTCCCCCCTTGAAATGACCGGTATTTACGATTGGGTATCTGGATTTAAAATATTAAGAATAGCATATGCATCTTGCCTTGAGCCAAGCGGTTACATAGGCGCTTGATCCCCACTCCTTCTTATG
The DNA here is from genome assembly GCF_002165585.1 of Paenibacillus sp. MY03. Lineage (NCBI taxonomy): Bacteria > Bacillati > Bacillota > Bacilli > Caryophanales > Paenibacillaceae > Paenibacillus > Paenibacillus sp. MY03. The sequence goes on from NZ_MXQD01000021.1 coordinate 270, forward strand.
CGCTAGTCCCATTTCAGCTTCACTTCGTTGCCGCTGCGCGAGGATTCATAGATCGCATCCATAATGACATTATTTATCCAGCCTGTTCGAGCCGATGTCAGCGGCTGCTTGCCTTCTGCGATACATTCCAGGAAATGACGGCAGAACCGGATTCGCTCTCCTTCATCGTCCTCGGGCACACGCAGCGGCAACTCGCTCGGCTGATCAAACTTTTCCGTAAGCAGCTTGCCATAATCCTGCCTGTAGCTTGCTCCGCCTTCAGTTCCCATCAGATGGATAAACGGCGTGTTGTCGGTATCCATATGAACCGCCCAGCTCACTTCAAGGGAAAGCGTGCTCCCGTCTTCCATCCGGATCAATGCGGTTGCGAAGTCTTCCACATCGTATATGCCTTTCCAGTTCGGAATTCCCCAGTCGCCAATACCTTTGCGCCTCGGTCCGAATTCCGCATATGTCGCTCCATACACGGATACCGGCTTTGGATTCCCCATCAGGTATAAGGCGAGATCCAGCATATGTACGCCGATGTCGATTAGCGGCCCGCCTCCGGATAGCTCGCTGCGGGTAAACCACGTTCCCCAGCCCGGAATCCCTTTGCGCCTGAACAGCCCTGTCTTGGCTGAATAAATACGGCCCAGTTCACCGCGGTCGATCTGCTCCTTAATCTGCATGGCAATAGACTCCCACCGCCTCTGATGACCGATCATCACGATGCGATCATACGCTTCGCTTGCTTTCAAGATTTGGCGCGCCGCTTCGCCATTAATGCCCATCGGCTTCTCCATTACGATATGTTTGCCCGCCTCCATGGCTTGAAGCGCAAGCGGCGCGTGGAATTGATTTGGAACGCAGATTACGATTGCATCCACATCGTCGCGAGCGATGAGCTCTTCTGTCGTCGCTATCGCATGTTTGATCCCATACTGCCTGGCCCTCTCCTGCGCAAGGGACAGCTTCGTATCTGTAATCGCTGTAATCTCGCATTGCTCCGGAAATTGCAAGAAACCTTTAATATGCTCGTTAGCTATATTGCCTGCGCCGATAATGCCGATATTCACCTTTCGAGACAACATTGCGCTCCCCTCCCTCGACTCGCTTCAGAAGCGAGTTGTTGTACACTCTTCTAAACCGCATTCCACATCTTTCGAGCGTTCTCCAATCCAATCGAAGTCCCATTCAAACAATCTTCGGCCCCTTCAAACTCAACAGAAAGGAAGCCGTCATAATCCGATTGCTTAATAATGCGCAGCACTTCCCGCATTTCGATATCCCCATTCCCGAGAATAGCCCCCCTGAGATAATCGCCGGTACGAGTCTTGAACCAGCCTTGACCCTGATCGCGATGGGAAGGGCGCCAATAAAAGTCTTTCAGATGAATCATCGAAGCATAAGGAACTGCGCGTCTAACAGCCGCAACCGAATTTTCGTCCGCGCACATAAAATTTCCAATATCCATGGTCAGTCGAAAGTTGGGACGGTCCACCTCATGAATAAGCCGCAGCACACGTTCGCTCGACTGTACATGGAAGCCATGATTCTCAATACTGGTCGTTATGCCTAACGGTGCTGCATAATCGGCAATGCGTCTGCATGCTTCCGCAATTCGGTCGATATCCGCTTCGAAATGAGCGGGGGTCGTCTCTTCCCGGACTCTCCAGGCAGCGTCATGACGCATACGCGATACGCCCAACCGAAAAGCGATGTCCACCTCGCGGAATGCCTGCTCGATCTGGCGCTCCAGATTCTCCTTATCCCCTTCGATGAAATTGCCGCCGACAGCATAATTGGACACAACCAGCCCTAATTGTGCCGCGTGGTCGCGAATACGTTCCGGAAGTCCGGGTTCCTCCATATCGATGTAATCCCCTGGCGCAATTTCAACGTGTACGCCCCCTTGAGCGGCAATCCAATCCATTACCTGGAAGATATTCATTTGATTCGCTCGCAATAGTCTGGCCATGCTGTATGAGGTGACTCCCAGTTTCATCTATTTCCTTCCTCTCTGTTTGTTCAGTGCAAGACAAGATACGGGGGAACGCGATTCTCATCGTCCGTTCCCCCGTATCAAAGAATCCATTACAACAAGACAATCGGCTGACCGCTAAGCGCCGATTCATTCGCGGCTAACGTGACATCTACGGTTTTTAACGCATCGTCATACGTAGAGAGGATCAAGCTGCGGTCGCCGGTGCGAATGGCTTCGATGAAGGCGTCGTCCTGCGTTTTGTGGGCGCTCCCGGACACGCTCCCATAAGTGGTCGTCTCCTCGCCTTCCAGAATCGTCAGCTTGCGGCCCGCTAAAGTCAGCTTGAAATCCCGTCCCAATACTTCGATAGCACTGCTCCAATCCGACTGAATGCAAGAAGTGTCGATATGGCCCACCGCTCCAGATTCAAAGTCCAGACAGACCGTAGCTACCGATGGAATGGTTGTGCCGGGTTTATGCTCAAGCAACCCGAATTTCATGCGGGCGTATACAGACTTCACATCTCCGGCCAAATAACGAGTTATATCCACCGTATGGGTCGCTTGTTCTACCAATTGGCCGCCCGACTTCGCCATGTCGCGCCACCAAGGCGTTTCCACGAACCCGCTCAAGTAATGAGCGCGAACCATTCCGATCTCCTTGTTGCTCAAATAATGTCTGGCTTGCTGAGCTACATCTAGATAACGCAGGCAATACCCTGTTGCGACCAATACTCCTGCTTGACGAATCGTGTCCGCTTTGGAGCGAATGACCTCTCTATCCAGGCCCAGCGGTTTCTCCACCAGCAAGTGGATACCTCTGCCAGCGGCCTTCTCCTCAAGGTCGGCATGAGCGAACGGCGGTACGCAGATGAACAATGCATCCGGCTTCTCCCGATCGAGCATAAGATCAACATCGCTATATGCCTTCAGCCCATACGTCTCTGCGGCTCTCTCCGCACGTTCCGGCACGACATCGCAAGCCGCCACGACTTCGGCATGCTCATTGTCGCTCAGCGCCTTCAGATGTGTCTCCGCAATCCCGCCTACACCCACAAATGCTACACGCACTGCCATTTTTTTCTCCCCCTGCGCTATACTTTTGTCCAATGTTTTATCAGCGAGGCTCTCCGTGGATCAACACATCCAGATGGCGCGCCGTATCGTACACCGCTTGCAGCGGATAAGCCGAATAAGCTCCGATCTCTGCGGTGATTGTATCTGTATATCCAATATCCCTTAGCGCATTCATTACAAGCGGCCACTTCACATCCCCGGCCAGCAACGGCACAAAACCTTGCCCCGTTCCGACGGATCTTCGGAAGTCCTTGGCATGGACCTTTCTTATGCGCGACCCGAGTATCCGAATCCACTGCTCCGGATGACCGTACAACATGACATTGCCAATATCAAAATAAGCACCAATGGCATTCGATCCGAATCCATCAATGAACGCAGCCATCTCGGTAGGCGTCAATAGAAACTTGCTCCATACATTCTCAACAGCGATCGCAACGCCTAGTCGCTCCGCATGCGGCAATAAATAACCGAACGTCTCCACGCTCCGCTGTTCCAACAGCTCGTACGATGAAGCATCATCCGTACAATAACCGGCTACGGTGAGAATCGTATCCATCTCCAGCGCATGCGCTGTCTCCAGTTGCTTCAAGACAATATCTTGTCCTCTTCGGCGAGCCTCAGGCTGCGGAGCCGACAACGAATGATCCCACATGAGGCCGCAGGAGAGACTGCGCAATCGGATTCCGCTGGCATCAGCCAGTCGCCTTATCGTTGCCAGATCCGCCGGCGTCGAAGCCAGGTGCGGGCCAATCGCGCCATCAGGACCCAGGTTCAATTCAATCGCGTCATACCCGGCAAGACGAGCATGCTCGAATACGGACTCCATCTGCATATCTTTGGGGAAAGCCCAATGATTTATTGATTTCAACATCGCTTCTACTCCTTCAATGATCCAATCATTACGCCTTTAACAAAATACTTCTGAAGGAACGGATAGAGGATCAATATCGGCACCGTCGCAACCATGATCGTCGCGTATTTTATCGTTTGCGCCACCTGATGTCTGGAATCAGAAGGTACGCCGGTCAGCCATTCTTCCATATTGGTCGTCAGCAACACTTCCCGGAGCACAAGCTGCAGCGGGAATTTGCTTGCATCAGTCAAATAAATTAAAGCGCCGAAGTATGAATTCCAATGACCCACCGCGTAAAACAATGTCATTACGGCCAATACCGGCAACGAGAGCGGAATAATGACGCGGAACAAAATCGTGAAGTCGTTCGCCCCGTCGATTCGAGCCGATTCCTCCAGACTATAAGGTACGCCCTGGAAGGATGTCCGCATGACGATCAGGTTCCAGGTACTGATCGCTCCGGGAATAATAAGCGCCGCTCGAGTGTTATAGAGACCCAGATCATTAATTAATAGGTAGGTGGGTATTAGACCGCCGCCGAAAAACATCGTTATTACAATCATGATCATAATCTGCTTCTTAAGCATGACATTCCGTCTCGACAGGACGTACGCCCCCAAGCTTGTCATAAGCAGATTAAACGCCGAACCTACAACTACATAAAAAATCGTATTTCGATATCCGCTGATAATGCTGTCGTTCGATAACACAGTCTTATAGGCTTCAAGCGAAAACCCCTGCGGCATCCACATGATTCCGCGATGCCGCATCAGTTCCACCGCATCGCTGAGCGAAGCGAACAATACATATGCGAACGGATACAAGGTAGTGGCGATCAGCGCCAGCATGATTGCCGTATTCAATACATCGAAGGATAGTTCTCCCGCGCTGCGCTTTTTTCTCATTGAAATCTCCTCTTCACCACAGACTCGTCTCGGATACTCGCCTGCTGATATTGTTCGCCAGGATCAACAGCGCAAAGTTGATAACGGAGTTGAACAAAGATACCGCTGTGCTGAAACTGTAGTTGGCCTCCAGAATTCCCTTGCGGAATACATAAGTCGAGATTACGTCTGCCGTCTCGTAGGTGATCGGGTTGTATAACAGAATGATCTTCTCATGCCCCACGCTCATCATATAACCCATCTGCAAGATCAACATAATAATTACGATCGGCACGATACCTGGAATTGTAATATGCAGCGCTTGTCGGAAGCGCCCTGCGCCATCTACCGTCGCGGCTTCATATAATGTAGGGTCGATATTCGAGATCGCTGCAAGATATATAATCGTCGACCAGCCCAGTCCCTGCCAGATGCCGGAGCCGACATAAATCGTTCGGAACCATTCCGCCTTCTGCAAGAACGGAATCGCGTCTCCGCCGAGCAGCGTAATAAATTGATTGATTAGGCCGTCGCGCGCAACAAAGTCGGTTATCATGCCCGCAATAATGACTACTGAAATAAAATGTGGCAAATACGAAATCGTTTGAACTGTCCGTTTGAACCAGGATCTACGAATTTCATTCAGCAGCAATGCGAATAGAATCGGCATCGGGAAGCCGAATATCAATTCGTAGAAATTGATCATGACCGTATTTTTAATCAATCTCCAGAAGTAATAACTGTCAAAAAAATTCAGGAAATGCTTCAGCCCTACGAATGGGCTGTTAAGAAAACCAGCGCTTGGACTATAATCGCGGAATGCAATTTGTATTCCGTATATAGGAAAGTATTGAAAAATAATATAATAGGCAACGACGGGCAGCGCCATCAGATAAATATATTTGTTGCGCCGCAAATCGCGATGCAGTTGTCTCCAGTAAGGAGGCTGGGCGGCAATGCCGCCCGTCCCTCCTGAAGTTTCGATATTGTTCCGTTTGGATAGTTGCATAGTCTGTCTCCAATTCGAAGTGATATTAACGTTTCAGATAACGGTCATATGCTGCTTGTTGAATCGCGATCGCACGTTCTATTCCCATATCCTTCATCGTGGCGACAAATGCATCGAATTTGTCCAATGGTTCTATGCCCATAATGAATTTGTCAACCTTTTCGTTTACGAAAGTATTGATGTCATTCATGACGGAAGCATACTCGCTGCTTTCATCCGGAGTAAGCGTCAGTCTCGGCATGTGTTTCTTGTTCTCCGGCTTCATCCATGTTTCCAAGGAATGCAGACCATTGATGTTGGACGCCGATTTTTGTTCCATAATGCGCTTGTCCTGGACGAATGGACCGTAAGCTCCGGACAAGGTTGCTCTTCCCATAAGTTGCGCATCGGTCAATACGGCTTCGTTAAACGTTGGTACACCGTTAACCATTTCATAGGTCATGCCTTCAATCCCGAAGTTGAACAGCGTGCTGCCTTCCGGACCGTAGTTGAAGTCAAGCCATTGCACAATGGCAGGAACATTCTTGGCGGATGTCGTAATCGCCGCGCCATTGCCTGTGTAATACGGATCTTGATGACCGATGATCGGCCGTGTTCCTTTGGTAACTACAGGATAAGGAGCCGCTTTTATCTCGAACGTAGGATGCGAATCCTTCATTAGCGCATTGTACTTGCCTACCGTATACTGGACGAAGGTTCCGAGCTGGTCGCCTGTCAGCTTGGCGTCGCGCAGCTTGTTGTCGGTTGTCAGATAGTCCTGATCGATAAGTCCCTCGGAATACCACTTGTTCAACAACGTAATATAGTCCTTGAATTGCGGCGTGTACCAGCTGTGTTTCACGACTCCGTCTTCCTGAATAAACCCATTTGTAATGCCATAAGCCGACTGGAAACCTAATTGGCTCCATTTGTAGAAGAGCGGAATCTCATCCGGTTTCCCGTTCTGGTTCGGATCGTCGTTCTTGAATGCCGTCAATACGGTATGCCATTCATCCAGCGTCTCCGGCATCTCCAGCTTCAGATTGTTCAGCCAGTCCTGACGAAGCGTAATGCCCATGAACGTCAGCAAGTACGGATCTCCCCGATAAAACGGGAAGGCATAGATCGTACCGTCGTCCGTGCTAATATTTTTGCGCATCTCCGGGTTATCCGCCAGCAGCTTCGACAAGTTCGGAGCGTAGTCCTCAATATATTCGTTCAAACGAATAATTTTTCCATCCTCAATAACCTTGTCCGGTCCGCCAGTCAACGCTATCCAGCCCGTCTCTATAACATCCGGCAAGTCGTTCGAGGCCATCATAAGTCTGAAGGACTCGTCGGCCTGCGGATGAATAAACTCCACCTTCACCCCGGTCAGCTCTTCTTTCTTTTTGTAAGCCTCATGTTCGCCCAGGTTTTTGATCGATGCCGCCGCTTGACTGTTCAGATAAACCCAATAGGACAGCTTATCCAGCTTCTCTACTGGTGGAGTTGCGGTTTGAACCGGCTCCGATGGTTTGGCCGACGAGCTGGCACTCGGCGATGCGGTTGACGAGCCCCCTCCGTTTGTACTGCTGCAGCCTATTAGGGCTGCGGTTAATAGAAGTGCTACCCCTGTGCGCATGCTGTATTTCATGCTGACCTTCCCTTTCATGTTTCGTCCTCCTTCATCCTTCAGCATATTGTAGGGAGCCGATTGTGCTGCGCTTCCCTCGACATCATCATGCCTTATCGCTTGTCAGTTGAATATGCTCCATCCTTCCGATTCATAGGTCGGATTTCACTTGAGGATGTTCTACATTTAAGCCCCAATCCTAATCCTTCATATATTCACGATATTTCCCCGGAGTGACGCCCATATATTTCTTGAAGATGCGGATTAGTCCAGCATCCTTGGCATAACCGACCAATTCGGCTATCCGGTTCAGACTGAGCGATGGATCCTGCAGCAAGCGCTTCGCTTGCTCCACTCGAATCCGTGCCATGTAGTCGGCCAGGTTAATGCCCTTGTGTTTCTTGAAGAAGCTGGACAGGTACTGCGGACTTAAGTTGAATCGTTCGGCAATCATATTCAGGCTCAGGGAATTATCCGAGTAATGTTCATCGATGAATGCCGAGATTTGATCGACCAGCACGGCGCCTGGATCACGTTGACCTGCTATTACGCTGTCGCAGATTTCCTGATAGATAACCCGGATCTGCTCTTGCATCTCGACAAGCGTCGAACAATCGGTCAGCCTGCGCAGCGGATCGAAGTCATCCACTAGAAAATGCTGCACACGCTCTGAAGTATCATTCCAAATCTTGATCATCGTGCTCATCATATCGAAGTAAAGCAGCTTGCCCATCTCCAGAGAGATGTGCTTGGATTGGAAATTCATCTGCTCGATATGTTTCATTAATCGATCTGCTTGTTCAAAGTCCCCTGAACGAATCGCATTCGCCAGTTGCATCTCTATCTCCATCGGATAATAATACCTTGCTTGATCGCGCATTTGATCAATTTCCTGATAATAAGTCACGCTGCTCTTGCCTTTGACGATTCGGTATTCAAGCGCTTCCAACGCTTCCGCATAACAGGAGGCTATCTCCCGATAATGCTGCCGAATTCCGCTGATGCCGATACTTAATACAATGTTGAATCTGCTCTCAATGACATTCTTTAATTCATCAATAACGGTCTCCATGTATTTCAATCCTTCTTGCTCTTCCTCCACATGCAGATTAACGAGCAGAACAAGTCTGCTGAGCTCCGTCTCTACGGCATGAGCCACGCCTCTGCGACCCAATAATTCCTGACTGATGTTGGATATAATGAACCTAATCATAGCCCATTGCTGCTCGGCATTAGCAAGCTTGATCTGTCGGAAGTCATCTACATTAATAATGACGACGGAAAACCACTCCGATTCGAACCGGAATCCCATGAAACGAAGCGATTCCTCGTTCAACGTTCCCGTATCGACGATGCCATTGAGCAATCGATTCAGAAAGTTGGATTGAATTAACGGAACCTGCTGATCCACAACGACCTTCAGCGCTTCCTCCGACCTCCATGATTGGGACAATGTTTCTTCAATCAGGGAAAATTCCGGTTTAATCTTGTTGCGATCATCGCTGTCCCGCTTCAGAATCGAAGAGACCAAATTATGAATCGGACTGTACAATCGCTTGGCCAGTAGATAAGCCCCTAACAATCCGAATAATATGCATATACCCAGCAACGTTAAAGCCCAGATCTCGGCGCGATTGACCTTGGCCATCATCACGGAATGAGGAACTAACGATATATATTGCCACCCCGTCTCCTTCGAAACGTATTTCGTCGCCATTAAACGCTCGCCGCCCACGCTGTCCGGATATTCCATAAATTTACCTTCAACTAACTTGTCCAGATCCAAATCAGCTTCATTGATGTGTTCGTCCTCACCGGAGCGTACCAGCAGCCGTCCTTCTTTGTCGGCGACAAAAATTCTGGCTTTATTCGCGCTTTCCAGATTGGACAACATCATTCGAATCTGTTCGGCGTCGATCAGAATAACAACCGCCCCTTCAGATGGTCTCTGGGTTCCGATCGGAATCGAATGGCGATAGGTAATTAACCGCCCGTTTCCTCCAGTCGATTTTCCCGCGACGTTCATTGCCGGCAGAAACTCGGCTTGATCGCTGCTGCTTCTAAGAAACGTCAGCCAGTCCTCCTCGCTTAACTCTTCATATTTATAATAGAATTGATAGAAGTCGCTGGCATCGCTTCTCACGTACGGCGTAACGACAGTATCTTGTTTATTGAAATATACATATCGATCCTGAATGAAGCCATTGGTTATGAAATGAAAAGACAATGTGTCCATGATCTCCTTGTACTGGAATACAGAGAGCGCTCCTGACGTCTCATTGCGCGAGAACATATGAATGATCTTCGGATGGAAGGAGATTTGAATAGCCAACTGTTCAACCTCATGCAGCCGACTGTCGATCATGAGACTTATTTGCCTCAACATCGCATTGCTCGAATTCTGCACATCCTCTTTGATTACCGCGTTCATGTTGTGATACAACACGGTCGTCAGCGCTGTCGGAAACATCAACATTAGAAGAAAAGCCAAAAACATCGTTAAAAAAAAATTCGTTTTTCTACTCATGCTTATCCCCCTCTTACATTTGCATCCTGTATCTCAATCATACTTCCGACAATCGCAGAGTCGGAATGTTGAATATTTAAGATGGGTGCTCTAATATTAATTTGGCGCGGCCGGAATGAAAAAAAGCCCGCCTCTGGTAGAGACAAGCTTAAAGTTTAATGCCGCTTGCCGCCCCCAGCCTGTGACCGGCGAGCAAGTAACGTTTTGCGCTCCGTTGCAGTTCAGTCGACTCCGGGTACGCCGAATAATCGGAGAGCGTCTCCTGAAATATACGTTCCTCGGCTTGACGCGAATCAGGATTATGCTTATAAATCGAGAACTGGCGCTGAAACTGCAACAGGTTGGAATCGCTCTTCAAAATATCTTGAAGCCTCGGCTCCAATATCCAGCTATGGCATACAAACACGGGTTCCATTCCTCGGAAGAAACGACGGGCAAGCTCGAACGACGCTTCAACCTTATCAGCGGCAAGCGGCTCGCCTGCGGGGATGTGAACATTCAACACGATCTGATTCTCGTATATTTTCTTCCCTTCAACAACAACATCTGACTTCATCGCATAGGGGTGAAATTGCAGCCTTCCCAGTCGGAAGAGTCTCAGACGCAAGTGCTCCTTAAACCATCGATATTCCTGCAAGCCATATTCTCCGTATTGCCTCTTGCACTCCATGCACCAAATGCGTAGATCCGAGAAGGTATCATAATAAATGGTATCGTCGATCTCTCTTCTCTTATACTCTTCATACAGATCAACCGCAAAGCGGATGAACAGATAGAGAAAGCGGGCCCTGAAACCCGGACGGTTCTCCTCTTCTTCAAAAAAAGACATATAGTCGCTGCCAAAATGCCGCTTGGCGTTCTCATAGAGGGTCGCATCCATCTCGTATTCAAGCACCTGCCGCACAACGTGGGAGGGAAGCTGAATGCCATTGCATAATCGTTCGATATTCATTGAAAGGCTCTCCTTGTACCGACTTCTCGCTTTTTGTTGGATTATACCACTGTAGCAGACCTAATGAATATGCCCTATAGTTAAGAAGTGTGATCCGAAATCAACAATTGGATTGATGCGCCTTCTGGCTTTAAAAGCTAAAGTTGTCTATAATTAAGCACGACAATGTATGAGTGATCATGTATTGGAGGTCGATATATGCGCATCAAAAAGAAGCTGTTTTTGACCTTGTTTATGTCCTTCACTCTGGTGCTGTTGTTTCCCATTCTGGCCGAGACGGCGTTGTATCACGGCATGCAGTCGATGATCAGAGAAGATGCCGATCGTTCCAATCAGGCGATGCTGCATCAGATTCAATTAATGGTCGACGGAAAGCTGCGCGAGGCCGAGCAGCTAGCCACACAACTATCATTGCATCCAAGAGTCCAGCTTATGGTCAAGCGTATGCATGATCAGGCGGCGCCTACTGTCTATGAATACAAACAATTGCTGGATACGCTCAACCTCTATAAACCGTCCACCGATTTCATATTGGATTACTATATCTACCTCCGCGAGCAGGATACCGTGGTATCGCCGTACACCAAAGCTGATTCGGCGACATTCTACGCCAACTATTACAAATACGAAACCGCAACGGAACAAGATTGGCTGAACAACTTGCAGAAGGGCGGCTCCGATCATTATTATATGCCCGCTCTGCCGGTTATTCAGAAACCAACGTTAGCCTCCGAACAGTTAATTACGTATATTCGCCCTCTCCCAGTCGGCGAAAGCGGCGAGGCGAGCGGCGCGTTGGTCCTGTTGATCAAGGAACAACGTATCAAGGAGATGTTGGAGGATCCCGATGATGTGCAGCAAACGAGTTTTCTAATCACTGATCATAGCGGCCAGATCATCGCCTCGACAGTTGCCGGATCGCTGGTTGACGAAACATTGCGCAAGCTCGATACGATTGACAGCAAGAAGAAACTCTCCTTTAAGATTCAGGAAGACACGATGCGGGTCGCAGCGATCCAGTCGGAGCAATCCGGCTGGCGTTATATCTCTTTGTCGCCCGAATCGGTATTCATGCAACGGGTGACCACCGTACAAACCTGGGCATTGTGGTTGCTCTTGTTTTGTCTTGTGTTTGGACTGATAGGTTCATTCCTGTTCGCTAAGCATTATTACTCCCCGTTGAAGAGATTGCTCCTGTCAATTTCTTCGAATCGGAGTATAGAGCCAAGATCCGCTGACGGCGAGTATCGATTTATTGAAGACACGCTGCAGCAATCCTGGCATTCGGAGAAACAGATAAAAGATATCCTTGTTAAACAAAAGCCTGCCATTCAATCCAACTTTCTTCATCAATTTATTAAAGGGCTGACAGCCGCGGACGCGATCCATCAGGATTCGCTGGCAAGTATGGGTATACATTTCGAATCAGATGTCTTTACAGTCATCCTGATAGAGGTGGATGATCCCGGCAAGTTCTCGCATGTCGAGGGAGAACGTCAGCGTTCTGCTGTTCGTTTCGTCGTCGCCAATGTAAACCGGGAGCTCATTGCGCGACATCATCTTATGTATGACGTGGAGCTCGACAGAAACAGGCTGGCGCTCTTGGTCAACGTACATCCGAATCGACTGTTGCATGCGTTCTCCGATATTAAAGCGGCCGTTGAGCAATCAAAAAGCTTTATCGAAGAATCATACGGGATATGCACCAGCATCGGCATCGGAGATATTCATTCCGGCGATGTTGGAGCCAGTTATGCGGAAGCGCTGCTGGCTCTCGATTTCCGCCTTGTCAAGGGGAGACGACGCATCACTCACTTTAGAGAAATCCCTTACAATGAGCAGCAATATTATTATCCTATAGAGATTGAGCTGCAGATCATGAACGCTGTCAAGACCGGGAATTTTAGTAGTGTCTCTCAACTGCTGGATCACATTTATGATATGAACTTCGAATCAAAGCCTCTATCGCTTCAGATGGGCAAGTTTCTAGCCTTTAATATGATGAGCACGTTAATGAAAATTTGGAATGCTTCGCCCGAACGTTTCGAGAACGTATTCGGGAACCAGTTCAATCCGCTCGGAAGTCTTGTGAATTGCGGTTCGCTTATGGAGTTGCATGAACAGGTCAAAGACATATACCAAACGATCTGCGAAGCCGTGCTGGCGGATAAACAAGATCCCGGTGTTATCCTGGTGGACAAAATTATAGAGTACATCGAGCTCCATTATTCCAATAATTCATTAGGACTGAATACGATTGCAGACTACTTTAAGCTGACTCCCCCCTACCTGTCGGGATTGTTCAAGAAACACCAGGGACACAACGTGTCCGACTTTATTATGCGCCTGCGCGTGGACAAGGCCAGGGAACTTCTGCTCGGCGATCAACTGATGCTTCATGAGGTGGCGCATCGTGTCGGCTATGCCAACGCCGCGGGTTTCATTCGGGTGTTCAAAAAATACATGGGCGTTACGCCGGGCAAATATCGGGAGCATATGACACAAACAGCACAACAGAATGCTGCGGTTGAATCTTAGAAACGAGGAGACATGTGTATGGCTTTGAGTCGCGGTCTGACAAAGATAGCAGGTTTGGCAACCCTGATTGCGCTAGCTGTAACGCTCGCTTCATGCAGAAGCGGTGAATACGACTATCAAAATTATGGTATCGACGCGTTTGAAACCGCTCCCCTGAAATCGTTAACCTACTACACTTTCCTCAATTCAAAAACGGCAGCCTCATTGAAAAACTTGGGAGATCACGAAGCGTACAAAAAGAAACAAGAACTTACCGGAGTCGATGTACAATTCATTCATCCGGAGCATGATTATTCCTTTCAGTTATTATTAACATCCCATGATCTGCCGGATATCATCGAAGCCGGATGGATATCCCTTCCAGGCGGCCCCGAGAAATATCTGTCCGACGGCAAGATCATTCGGCTGAATGAATATATTAATCAGTACGCGCCCAACTTCAGCAAGCTGCTGAATGATCATCCCGAATACAGAAAGCTGATATCGACGGATGACGGCAGCATCTATGCTTTCCCCTTCCTGCGCGGCGACCCTTTCCTGCAGACTTTCAGAGGTTTGGCCATCCGCAAGGATTGGCTTGACAACTTAAGCATGAACATACCCGAGACTATTGATGAATGGCATGCTGTGCTGACGGCCTTCAAGGAACAGGATCCGAACCGTAACGGCAAGGCCGATGAAATTCCATTGTCAATCAGATGGGAAGATCTCGGTTTTTTATCCGCATGGGGAATTAAACGAGATTTTTATCAAGTGGATGGAGGAGTCAAATACGGATTAATTGAACCGGAATTCAGGCAATATATCGCCACATTAAAGCTATGGTATGACGAAGGTCTTATTGATCCCGAATTTATGGTAACGGACAACAGGCTTAGAGCCGTGAAGTTGACGGCCGATACTCTTGGCTCTCAATACTCTTATACGATCGGGAGAGAAAATGAATCAATGAAAGGGATTCATCCCACCTTCGAGATGATTGCCGCGCCAAATCCTGTATTGAACAAAGGCGATAAGCCGTTGATCGGACAACAGGACCCGATGTATACAGGCTACGGCGCGGCAATTACAACCTCGGCAGACGATATTCCCGGACTTGTGCGGTGGATGGATTTCAATTACGGGGAGGAGGGCGGACTACTGTTCAACTTCGGCGTCGAAGGCGAAAGCTACACAATGATGGACGGCTACCCGACGTTCAAGCAGACCATCTGGGAGGATGCCGCAGAACTTGATCGTTATATATTATCCTCCTCCTACGGACCGTTTGTTCAAGACAAACGCTGGATGGAACAGAAAGCAGACCGATTGAAGAATGGAAGAAACTCTCTGGAAACCTGGATGAACGCGGACAACAACCGCCATCTGCCTCCATTGTCGCCAAACGAGAAGGAGCGTTCGGAATTGGATACGATTATGAGCGACATCAACCTGTATGCTGCGGAGGCGCTCAATAAATTTATTCTGGGCGTGGAGCCATTGGAACATTACGACCAATTCTTGATCACGCTGAAACAGATGGGGATTGAGCGAGCAATTGCCATTCAACAAGCTGCATTAGATCGGTTTCACAACAGGTAGCGAGCTTGCTGCACGTTACCTCTCTTCCCGTTCCCGGCTTCGGTGATGCTTCCGATACTGCGACGGCGTACAACCAATCCAACGTTTGAACTGCTCGGCGAAATGGGAAGCGATCGGCCAGCCAACCCTAGCACCCACCTCGGCTATTGACAACCGGTTGTCTAGAAGCAAGCGGCATGCCTCCTTGCTCCGCAGCGCCATCACATACTCCGTTACCGTCCGTCCCGTCTCCGATTTGAATAGACGAGAGATATAATATTTCGATAGATGCAGTTCCTCCGACAGTCGCTCCAGCTCAAAGGCGTCCGTGTAATGCTCCTCGATCCACTGCAGAATCGTCTCGGCATGCGATAATTTCATCGGCGCGGCCGTATCGATTGAGATCGCGCGTTGCCCGATTTCCATTTGCAAATATTGCAGAAGCTGAGCGACAAGGCTCGCGTAACGTTCAGCTTTCGTACGCAAGTCGCTGCTCAGATGCTCGTTGTAGAATCGGACATTCGCTTCAATCGGATAACGGGCGATCATATCCGGGAACGCCTGCTCCTGCAGATCGCCTTTCCATATATACGTCAGCGTCTGCGCCAGATGCTTGTAAGGTTTCAGATAAGGGAGCAGCGCGGACGGATCAAATTCCAGCAAGGATCGGACATAGGGCTGATTCTCCGAAGGAAGCGCACGCACATGATGCAATTGATGGGGTTGAAAGATAAACACGGAGCCGGGCCGAATCGGATACACATGCTTGGGCAGAATCACGGAGCCCTGCCCTTCGTGAATGATTAAAATTTCGATACCGGAGTGACTATGGAAGAAGCCTCGGTAATCCGGCTCTGCCTCCGCCAGAAAACGCCCATGGAACGGATTGGATTGAAAGTCGATCGTCGCCAGCCGATTCATCGTTTCACCTCACTTCGTGTGCGAGTTCAAACGCCTAGAAGGCAATATACCTGTATTTTCGAACAATTGGACTGTACTCCGCCGCACTTTGCTTTGGTACGCTAACAAGGAAGAAATCAACTACATCAAGCAAAGAGGTGCGCTATGTGGAACCTTGCAATGGAAGACGCCGTTGCGAAAACTCGCAGCAATATTGGGCGGTTTGGCCCCTTATTCCCCCATGTAAGCAATAATGATGTGTATGCCCTCAATGATAACCGCGCATGGACTGCCGGCTTCTGGCCCGGCATGTTGTGGCTGTGTTACGAGTATACGAAGGATGAGACGTTCCTGACTGCCGCTCGCAATACGACGGAAAGCTTCCGCGATCGGCTCGCGCAAAGAAAGGCGCTTAATACCCATGATATTGGGTTCCTGTACACCTTATCCGCGAAGGCGCATTGGATCGTCCTGGAGGACGAATTCGCGAAACAGATGACGATTGACGCAGCCGATCTCCTGCTCGCGCGTTTTCGTCCGCAGACAGGGATCATCCAGGCCTGGGGATCCGAAGGGGACGAAGAGTACGGCGGCAGAATGATTATCGATTGTATGATGAATCTTCCTTTGCTCTATTGGGCCAGCGAGATCACCGGAGATCGCCGATACAGCGATGCGGCCGTCCAGCACGCCGACAAGAGCCGCCGCTTCCTCATTCGCGGCGACGATTCCTCCTATCACACCTTCTACTTCAATCGGGAAACCGGGGACGCCATCCGGGGCGGCACTCACCAGGGATATGCAGACGGCTCCACCTGGACTCGCGGACAAGCATGGGGCATATACGGCTTCGCCCTGTCTTATCGTTACACCCGGAATCCGCTCTATCTCGAAACCTCGCTGAGAATGGCCCGTTATTTCCTCGAACGTCTGCCTGAGGACTTTGTCGCCTACTGGGACTTCGACGCTCCCGTTAACGCCGATACAAAACGCGACAGCTCGGCGTCGGCCATTACAGTCTGCGGCATATTGGAGCTGCTTGGGCATCTTCCGATCGATCACGCCGAGCGCGATTTCCTTGAGGATGGCGTACATTGCTCAATGACGGGACTGATTCGGCATTATTCAACCATCGGTAAGCCTGACGCGCAAGGCTTGCTGGAGCGGGGCTCCTACAGTGTAAGAGGCGGAGCTTCGCCGGATGATTATATGATCTGGGGCGACTATTATTATATGGAAGCCCTCATGCGTCTGGAGCAAGGACATCCGGCTTATTGGTAATTGCCGCGCCCAGCAATTAGGAGACTATATCATTCTCAAACAGCGTTCCTGCAAAAATCGAGTAAGCTGCTGTAATGGGCATATTGGTGCAAAGAACCGTTCCTCCCGGGAGACGGTTCTTTGTGCGTGCGGCTGCCTGGAGGTCTTCTCCGACTCAGCCCTTATAGCGGGACACTCCTTGAGAAATCGTTTCTCTCACACGAAACCAGTTCGATTCCTCGGAATCGTAGAGAATAAAGTCCGCCGGCGCTCCCGGCGTCAGAGAACCTGCGCCATCCTGCGCCAATCCGAGCAAGTCGGCCGCATGCGTGGAAGCCATCTCGATCGCCTCGCCGATGGAGCCGATCCCGAATCTTGCAATATTGGCCACGCCTTCGTTCAACGCAAGCGCGGACCCGGCGAATATATCGGGCGTTGCCGCCAGAAACAGCCTTCCGTTCTCATCCTTAATAACTTCGTTGACGCCATATTGATAAATGCCCGGAGAGGCTCCCTCCAGCATATTGGTATCGCTGACGAGAATCGCCTTCTCCCCTTTTGCCCGAATCATCGATTTGAGCGTGGACGGCGGCAAGTGGAAGCCATCCGCAATCAACCCCGCCCATAATCGGTCCTCCGCCATCTGCGCCCATATATAGTTCGGGTGCCTCTTCAACACGGGATGGGCTCCGTTCCCGAGATGGGTCGACATCGTAGCTCCCGCCTCAACAGCCATTCCAATCTGTTCTTCCGTCGCGGCCGTGTGGCCGATTGCAGCAATGATGCCGCGCTCCGTCAACTTGCGAATAAACTCGATCGCGCCTTTGCGCTCCGGCGCCACCGTCACCTTGCGCAGACGGCCTTTGGCAGCGGCCTCCCACGCCAGGAATTCGTTCCAATCCGGATCTCTCATTACTTTGGCGGCATGCATCCCCCTTGGTCCGTCCTCAGTGGACAGATACGGACCTTCCATATGAATGCCGACTATCGCATAGTCGGTCATCGCATCCGCTTCGCAAGCCTGCACCAATCTGGCAACACGAGACAAGGCCTCTTCCTGCGAGCAAGACGTAACGGTCGGGAGAAACCTGGCCACTCCGCATGTATGCAAATAACGCACGCTCTCCATAATCGCCTCGACCGTTGTAATGGATCCATTGTAATTGACGCCATGAATGCCGTTCACTTGCAAATCCATTAGCGCCGGCGCTATCCATACGTCAGCATGCTCCCCTGCCGTCTCTTCGACGGCAAGAATGCGTCCAGATTCCACGCGAAGCTCAACCGCCTTGCCTGTTTTCCAATGTTTCCCGATCCAGCTTTGCATCGAGCCCTCTCCTTCCGTTCCTTGAAGCCATCCCTCTAGCTCCGTTCAATCTCGGACGATGATTCCTTATCCAGGAACAAGGACCAGCTCTCGTGTTTCTTCAGAATGGAGGCCGGAATGTCCGGCGTCACGGCAGGCTCAAGCGCTAACCGGATAGCGCCGGCTTTCACCCGATGCGGTACGCAGGAAATAATATGCTTGGCCTTCAAAATTTGACGCACCGACATGGAGATCGCTTGATTCGGAACATCGTCGAGGGAGGCAAACCAGCCTTCTCCAACCTGCTGTCGCTTGCAATTGTCATCCAGATTGACGATCAAATACGGATCCGTCGTCTCAAAATCGGCTGGCGGATCGTTAAAGGCGATGTGCGCATTTTCACCGATGCCGATCAGCGCCAGATCAATGCTCTCCTTCGTTATCTCTTCCGACAGCTGCCGAATATGCGCTTCCGGTTCCAATTCGCCGCTCACGTAATGCACCTTGCCAAGAGCCGAGCCGACACGTTCAACGAATCGTTCCTGCAAATACTTTCTGAAGCTTGCCGCGTGAGAAATAGGCAGCCCGATATATTCATCCAGATGAAACATCTCCACCTTGGACCAATCGATAGACTGCCGCACAAAGGATTCAAAAAACTGGAATTGGGATGCGCCTGTCGATAATACGATTCTGACCTTTCCTTTCTCTTTTATTTTCTCATTCATAATGTTGGCAGCTTCTATAGCAGCCGCCTCGCCTAGCTCATCTGCGGAATTAAAGATTCGAATATTCAAATTGTCACATTCCTCTCTTGTTTTCATTAACGTTCGTGCGGTCATCGTTATTGAAGCCTGCTCCACCTTCTCAGATCGGGAAGGTCAAAGTATCGCAGCATACCCGGCAATACAATGCTCAGAATATCCCTGGAGTCATAATGCGGGTTCTCCACCCACGAGGAGATGCTGTCCATCGAGCCCTCCCATTCCCAAGCGGGGAAATCCGATCTTATTGCGGAAGCCAATTGAACATATAAGCCATGTCTTCCCGATGCGTAAAGCTGAATGTGCTGGCCGTCGATTCCCGGCAGCGTCCCTACAGCTTCCAGCGCCCGAAGTACGTCATACGTACGCAAGGCGGCAAGACTGTCTCCAAGCCAGAAGGAGTCGATAGACAGCTTATGCATAATTTCGTAGAAATCCAACGGATCTTTATTATCGATCAAATGCGGCTCCAACGGTCCCGATCCCGTCGTATCCAGTACAATGACGTTCCTGCCGGATCGGCATGTTCTCGCGATCCAATCCCAATGCCGCTGAAGCTGATGCGTGCCTCCATCCCATACGGCAATCGTAGCAGGTACTCTCTCTTCCCCCCGTCCTTGCTTCTTAAAAACAAACCCGTGGTTGAATATTCCCTCTTGCGACCACCAGAGAGCATTATAAAACTCCAGTTCTTCAACCGAATCGCGATGCATAAAACATCTGGGTCGGAACGGCACGGGTCTCCTGTTGGCGCAAACCTTCCCTTCCAGCCATCGCAAGCCGATTTCCCTCATAGATACGGCAGACTCTCTCTTCTTGCGAATCGCTTTCGACCTGTCGGCAATTTCGTCATGCACGCTTCTTGCCGGCGCTTCGAAGCGAGACTCGTTCATCACTTGTCCCGAGTCCGTACATAACAGCTTCGAGGCGTCCACGCTCGCATTCAAAGGAGGATCTGCGGCTGCCAGTCGTCTTCCGCCAAGATGATGCAGAAAAAAATTCGCGGCTGCTTCCCCCAAGGCCGGCGTATACGCATGAACAGAGTCGTCCACGTACAGCTGCATTTGGTCCAGCTTGCCGTACTTCTCCCAGAACCGCTTCACCCTATCAAATGTGCGGAGCGTTCCCTCAATAGGGAAAAAATCGTAAGAAACGGCCAATACAAGCAACGGCTTGGGAGCAATCGCCAGCAATATATCCTCGTGATCGAACCCCATGGCCGTGAAGCCCGGCCAGATTTGCTCCGCATCCTGACATCTTCCCGCATACATAAACGATTGGCGGCTCATAATGAATGTGGCTGGAGCCGCGGCCGCGATGCGCGAATCCGCCATCATCACCATGGCCGTCTGCGTTCCGCCGCCCGAATTGCCGGTGACTCCGATACGCCCCGCATCCACATCGGATCTCGTGATCAGATAATCAATAGCCCGCATCGCATCGTGGACAAAATATCGCGCCAGGCTGTCCCCCAGCGGAAGGCATTGGCTGCCCAAATAATCATGTTCCCTTACGCCGATTCCGATTAAGGAACCTCCCTTGCCGTCGGCATGCTGCACGCGTTCGCCTTGTCCGACAGGATCCATGGCGAGAACAACAAGTCCTGCATGAACCAGTTGCCGGCATACAGACTGATATTCCTCCGCATGTTTCGCTTCTTCGTGATGCCCGCATAGAAATAATACTGCCGGTCCCGGCTCGACGCGCCCGTCCGGGACATACACATTGCATGTAACCCATATGCCGGGACGCGACTGAAAAACAACCTTTTCAATCCGAAATCCTTGTTGCTGCAGAATGCCGCATTCCTTGGGCAATAGTGGTGAATCGGATGACGGCAGTCCACCGATGCATTGCAGAAACCCGGCGCGTATGGCAGCTTGCCTGGCTATTAATTGCTCCTCCGTCTCAACGAGATCCCTTTGATCCTCCCCGGCACGGAAAGCATGCTCCGATCGTTCATACACATGGCGTTTCCACTGTTCCTTGACCTGGTATATCCTCAGTCGATACGATTCCAGCTCGGAGATCAACACGGTCCGTCCACCACCAGAAGCTCGCCGATTCGAACGTGACGATTGTTCGAGATGGACAGGTTCGCCGCAACTCCCACAGCTAACGACATTGCTCCTGCCCGGGAATCCGCCTGTTGCCCCAAGGGATCGGGCTGGTCCGGCACGAACATCATACGCTGAAGCTTGACGTCGCTGCCGCCATGTCCGCCCTCCAGCTTCTTGATTCGGTGAATCTCGACATTGCCTCTATGGTCGTAGACATGAAGCTGCTGGAACGGCTTGCCCGCGCGTTCGCCGCTTGTATACACCTCGGCCTCCATTCGCCCCTTCGTCCCGTGAATCACCGCGCGCCAACCTTCGTACGGGCTGTAGGCAATCAACGAATAATTTAAGGTGACGGCGTCCTCGTACCTCACATTCAACGACATCGAATCGTAGATCGTGATGTCATCCCCGAACACGCATTGGTCACGGACATAACCGTCCTCCTGCTCCGCCCCCAAATAATAGGAGTTGGCAAATTGGTCGCTTTCCATATCGTAATAAAACTCGCAGGTAGATTGGTAAGCGCAAGTCAAGCAACGTTCGCCCCGCTCCTCTCTCGTCGCTCCATAGAACGCCCTGCGGCCGTAAGCGAATACCTCCTCCGGCTCCTTGCCAAGCCACCAGTTAATCAAGTCGAAGTGATGCGTTGATTTATGAACCAGCAGCCCCCCGCTGTTCTCCATCCTTCTATGCCATCTGCGGAAATAATCGGCCCCATGGCTATGATCCAGATTCCACTCGAAGTGGATATGCGTAACGTCTCCGATAGCGCCTTTGTTCAGCAACTCCTTTATTCGGGCGGTGTAAGGATTGAAACGCGCGTTAAAGGTGACGCGAACCTTCTTCCCCGTTCTGCGTTCAGCCTCCAGAATGGCGCGGCACTTCTCCGCATCGATCGTCATCGGTTTCTCGGTAATGCAGTCGAAGCCAGATTCGAGCGCACGAATAATATATTCATGATGACTGCTGTCGACGGTAGCGACAATGACGACATCCGGTCTGGAGCCTGACAGCATCGCGTCGAACGAATCATATACAGGTATCCCTCCGCATTCCTGACTCAACAAATTCGCTCTGGCGGGGTTGATATCGTAAATCCCGACCAACCTTGCCGTCGCATGCCACTGGAAAGCAATCGGCTTGGCAAACATATAACGGGCTCTTGCCCCGGCGCCTACGATCGCATAACTTTTCATAGCTGTCCTCCCTCTTTCCGTTTTCACTCTTTAAGCGAACCGATCATGACTCCTTGCACGAAGTACTTCTGCAGAAAGGGATAGACACTCACAATCGGCAGTACGGTAACAATAATCATTGCGTATTTAATCTGAATGGAATGCAACGTCCGGTCATAGGAATCAATCATGCCTTCCACCATCACTTCTTGACCCTGGACCAATATCTTCATCAGATACAACGATAAAGGCTGCAGTGACGGATTGGGCAAATACATAAGCGCAGGGAAAAAGCTGTTCCAATGATTGACTGCATAAAACAACGTTAGCACGGCCAGTATCGGTTTGGATAAAGGCAACACGATTGTGGTCAAAATCGTAATATCGTTAGCTCCATCCAATTTCGCAGATTCATGCAAGCTCTCCGGTATCGTTTGAAAAAATGTGCGCGCAATAATGATCAAGAACGCGCTTGCTGCTGTCGGAAGCAGAATCGCCCATCTTGTATTGTAGATACCGAGATCCTGCATCAAGATGAACATCGGAATAATCCCGCCGCCGAAAAACATCGTGACAACAATAAACATCATCATATATTTTCTCAGAAAAAAACCTTTTCTCGACAGCGGGTAAGCTGCCAGCGACGTCATGATCACATTAAGCATCATCCCTGCAACCGTGTAGAAAAAGGTATTCGAATACGATGTCCAAACTTCCGGACTATCGAATATACGGTCATACGCCGAGAACGACAACCCTTTCGGGAATAACCAGACCGACTGCTCCACGACGTGAATCGGCTTGCTGATCGACATACTCAGTACATACAGAAACGGATACAACGTGATGCAAATAATAAACAACATGACTGCATACACGAGAACGTCCGCCGCCCGTTCACTGGCTGATTGACGAATTTTCACCGCTCGCGTTCCTCCTACCATAACGATGTCTCCGAAACTTTGCGGCTGATCCTGTTGACACTGACCAACAAAATAATATTAATGACGTTATTAAACAAGTTGACCGCCGCTGCGAAGCTGAAATCGGAATTCAGAATGCCCCGTCGATAAACAAAAGTCCCAATGACGTCCGCCGTTTCGTAAGTCGCTGGATTATAGAGCAGAAGCACCTTCTCGAAACCTACATCCATCAGATTGCCTACATTAAGAATTAACAAAATAATGATGGTCGGAATAATACTTGGCAACGTAATATGCATCACTTTTTTCCACCGGTTGGCTCCGTCAATCTCCGCCGCCTCATATAGTTGGGGATTTATGCCCGCTATAGCGGCCAAATAAATAATGGAGCCCCATCCGAAGGTTTGCCAAATGCCGGATGAAACGAAGATTGTCCTGAACCAATCCGGGTCATTAAGAAACCCGATAGGGGCGAAACCCAGCTTGACTAGCGCGAGATTGATTATGCCGTCCAACGGATTCGTAAACGTAACAATCATGCCCGCGATCACAACAATCGAAATAAAATGGGGCAAATAGCTGATTGTTTGTACCATCCGTTTGAAATAGCGGTTCTTCAACTCGTTCAGCAGCAGAGCGAATATAATAGGAGCCGGAAAGCCCCAGAATAAAGAATATATGCTGATCAGCAGCGTATTTTTCAACAATCTCCAGAAATAGATAGAATCAAAAAACAATTGAAAGTTCTGAACGCCAGCCCAACTGCTGCCCAGAATGCCGTCCAATGGCCGGAATTGCTTGAAAGCAATAATGATCCCGTACATCGGCACATAGTGGAAGATAACAAAATAGATCAGTACCGGCATAGTCAGCACAAGCAAAAACTTGTCACGGTTCAAAGCCTTAATCGCTTGATAAAACATCGGCGCACACCTCTTTACAGAGTTATGAAGCAATGGAAAGGCCGGTTCTCAGACAGAGAGTGGAATGTCGCATTATCCCGGGAACCGGCCGACATGGAATTATTGATTTAAGTAACGTTCGTATTTCTGTTGTTTAATTTCCAATATACGATCCATGCCCAACGCTTTCGTTGTGCTCACGAACTTCTCCCAATCGATCGGCGTTTGTCCCGTTACAAATTTTAGCAGCGTCTCAGATACATACGTTTCGACTTCGGAATTTAACCGAGCCAGTTCCTCAGCCTCCTCAGGCGTATCCAGAATAACGGGATTGGAAGGTACAAGATACTCCTTCACCTTGCTCACTTGCGCAGATAAAGCTGGATCCTTATCCAGAATCGCTTGCGGTTGCAGCGAGAACGGACCGTCCATCATTCGCAGCCATGGCATGTTCGGCATCGCACCGAGCGATCTTAACGCCTCGTTAAAGGACAACCCGTCGGGATGCTTGGAGGTCCAATCGGTAAATTGCGGTTTTCCGTCCTTCATTTCATAGCTGACGCCTTCGATTCCGAATGTCACAAGTCGATTGCCGGCTTCGCTGGCATAAATATAATCCAGCCATTTCATCGCCAGTACCGGATCCTTCGCATCCTTCGATATCGCCCATCCGGAGCCCAGAGGAGCTCCAAGCTCATAGAAGGGCTCGTGACCGGGACCGCTTGGCGGGTTCGTAATGACCCAATCGGCTGCTACTCCAGCGTCCTTCTGCATTCCATTAAATCGGTTAACATTGTTGACGAAATGTACGGTAGTGCCGATTAAATCTCTCGAAATGCCGGAATCGATCTGTTCATAGCTGTTATTCATGAAATTCGGATCGATCAGACCTTCGCTGTAAAGCTTGTTCAGCCACTCGATAAATGTTTTTGCTTCATCCTTGATCCAATGATATTCAATCACTTCCGACTTATTAGGATAATAACCGTCGCTGTATACGAATAAATGGAGTCCCATCGCGCTGCCGAATAATCCTAGCCCCTTCAGCGAATATTCCGGGGAGATCGGTATTTCATCAGGCTTGCCGTTTTTATTCGGATCTCCCGTTTTGAACGCCTTCAATACCTCGTACCATTGGTCCAGCGTTTCCGGTTCTTTCAGCCCAAGCTCGTCAAGCCAGTCCTTGCGGATCAATATGCCGAAGGGATCCGCCATATAGGCTCCAGCCGAATTGGAATGAATCGAATAAATATTGCCGTCAGGGGCGGTCATCATTCGCTCCATATCGGGATTGTCCTTGAACAGTTGCTGAATATTAGGAGCATGTTCGGCAATTAAATCGTTAAGCGGCATAATAAGTCCGTCACTGGCCGTCTTGACGGGGCTGTCGACCAAGCGGAATATGTCTGGCAAATTTCTAGCCGCAGCCAATCGCACGCCCATGGACTCCACATATTGAGAATTCGGAAACACTTCCCATTCAATCTTGACGCCGGTCAGCTTCTCGAATTCATCCCAAACGGCCGTGCCTTGCGCGTAACTATTCGGCGCATACAGATTATCGCCGCTTGCCACTCTCAAAGTCGCAGTCCCTGGTTCCACGAATGGCAGCTTATAAGGCTCCGATTGACTTCCTTCCGTTACCTTGCTTGGCTCCTTCGTTGCGACCGCGTCACTTGAGCCTGCTTTGTTGCTGCATGCCAGCAGCATGCTGAACGCTGTACAAACGACAATACCGGATACCCATTTTCTGTTTAACAACATGACTCTACCTCCCTTTGATGGTGGACCTGCATTGGTGAATCGTTGCAAAGAGGATACTCTGTATTAAATCCGGTAAAACTCGGCATCACCTCCCGAAAAGAAATAAACAGAAAACGTTTTCTGTCACTTGAAAAAAAGAAGCGATAGATTCTATCGCAATGAAATGGATTGTGTAGATTGGCGAAGAACAAGCTTGGGCTGAAGCATAATTTCCTGAATGTTGCCGGCATCGCCCTCCAGCACCTGGAAAAGCATATTGCAAGCAAACTTTCCCATCTCAGCCTTGGGATGTTCAATGGTAGTCAGAGGAGGGGCCGTCATAATGGACAGATCCACATTATCGAATCCCATGACCGACATATCGTCCGGAACGCGTACGCCTTGCTCGCGAAGTTCATACATGACGCCCATCGCAGTGGAATCATTGCAGGCCAAGATCGCGGTCGGACGTTTATCCGGCGATAGCTCCAACAATTGTTTTGCCAGTTTTTTGCCGTTATTAAATTCATATTTGCCATCATAATAGCGGCCCTCTTGTTTATCCGCTACGCGCACCAACTCTTCTGAAACATTAGCCTCGTATTCTCTCATGGCATCCTGATATCCCTTATAAATCCCGAGACGGCTGGGACGATCAAGCGGAGCGGTCACGTATGCGATTCGGCGATGGCCCAGTTCAAGCAAGTGTTGAACAGCCATATAGCCGCCTCTTCTGTAGTCATAGTTAACTTGAAACACGGTTGGGTTTTCTTGCGCCTGATCGATGGAAATAACGCAGCCGCCTTTTTCGCTATACTCGGTCAGCACGCCGGTCTCTTGGGAAATCGATGATATAATAACCCCTCTCACCTGATTTTCCAGCAGGGTTTTAAAATAGTTTTTCTCCAGCTCGATATCCTGATGCGAGTTGCATAACAGGACGTGGTAACCCTTCTGTCGAGCTATCTCCTCCATTCCCAGAACGACTTCGGAATAAAAGGGATTGCTTATCGAAGGAACGATTATGCCGATTGTCATGGAGGTATTTGTTTTCAACTGGCGTCCTACCAGATTAGGCGTATAATTCAGCTGCTTGGCAGCTTTCTTGATCTTCTCTCGCATCGCTTCGCTGACGGGGTAGTCGCTTCCGCTAAGAACACGCGAGACTGTTGCCGGCGAAGCCTCGACCAATTTGGCAACGTCGAGAATTGTGACCGTTTTCAATAACCTTCCCCTCGCATTCAGCGACATCGAATCATAGATCGTATACTTTCCCCTTTGTACGCTCTTGTATCTTTAGTATGCTAGTTTCACAAGTAGATTTAACATGCTCCATTCTTACGAAGTATCACCTGGATTTAAGAATCGCATAGTCTATATTTAAACAGGATGTGATGTAAGGGATAGTGTATAGGAAGTAGGTAAAAGCGAAGGCTTAATGAGGTGGCGCAACGGGTAGGTTTGCTACGATAAGGAGGAGTTCACTCTGGCTATGAAACGCGATCTGACAAGGGGATTGTTAATTCAAGATCCGGTGGATACCGGTTACGACGCGACGATCAAGCAATACGATCTATAATTACCCTGCCACCAGTTCGGCGGCTCCCCTTATTTCCCACTCGATCGGCTCAAGCACGCGGAACGCTCTGGGGTAAACAACTTTGACGATCAGGACGACGCCGGGCTTACGCAGGACGGCTTCGAATTGATGTTCATCATTGCGGTAGACATACGGAAACGTTTGGTCTCCGTTAACAATATCGAATACGAGCACTTCAATCGGCTCACGCAGTATGGAAGTGTTCAAGGGCACGCCCTCGCCGTCCACCAGCAGGTTGCCGCCTAAATAATTCATGGCCGTCTCGGCGGCAGTCTGCGGATCGATGCGAAGCTCGCCATTGCCGAGCGCTTCCTTGTCAAGCTGCTGAGCAGCGGCATGCGCTGCCCGATTGATCGCCCGTTTGCTTTGGGACAATGTTTTCATCGCTAATTCCTCTTCAACCCCCATGAGATGAACCGCCATCCAGACGGCCATCATCATCATGATCAGCAGCAGCTTGTACAAGGCGGCTTCCTCCTTTCATTCACTGGTAGAGCCAAATACAATAGTATTGCCAAATTCACTGACAGCGCCAATTAAAGCACTTGCCGGGTTACGGCACGTACTCGCTCATTTTCATCCCGAAAGCCCGCATCCGCGTTTCCGGCGCTATGGGGGACAGGCCGATCAGCGCATCGATCATAAACAAGTTCTCGAACGGATAGCTGATCGCGAGCGTTATGCCCGTCCCCCTTGGCACGGGCGAGCCTGGGTTGGCGGCGGACACGCCGCTGGTCGTCTCAGCGGTGTATTCGATCGCGTCGCGTTCCAGTCCCAGGCGTTCCAGCCGGTCGGCCGACTGCTG
This sequence comes from Paenibacillus sp. MY03, assembly GCF_002165585.1. NCBI lineage: Bacteria > Bacillati > Bacillota > Bacilli > Caryophanales > Paenibacillaceae > Paenibacillus > Paenibacillus sp. MY03. The sequence continues at coordinate 28,670 of NZ_MXQD01000021.1, forward strand.
CAGCATCGCGGCGCTAATATAGCCGTATGTACCGCTCGCGCCAACCTCCAGCAAATAATCGAGCTCTTGCTGCAGCACCGCTTGCCGAACAATGACGACATGCTTGTAGATTGGCGAGAACATCATCCAGCACAGCATCGCCGCGAACAGCACGAAGAGCAGCAATTGCTTCACGGACTCATCCCCCTTATATAATCGCTGATGGATGCGCCCGCTTCATTTGTCTGCGACCTCATGCCGTCCTCTCCTTCGGCAACCGCCGAATAGACCAGCAATACGGTCACAAGCAATAACATGGATAATAACAATGCGCGCATGGATTGCACCTCCCAAGGTGAAACGGCTGTCGCCATCCACTGGCGTCGCGGCATGTTTCATTCCGGGAATGAACAAACAGAGACGGCTTCTTTATGCGGAACCGCCTCCTTCTCAAACCCGGCCAGACCCGATAGTCATTTAAGGAAGCAACTGGCTGATTCTTGTATTCGCGGCGTTGCCTTGCGATTGCACTTGGCTTCTCGTGCCCGTCGTATCTTGAGCGATGATCGAGTTGAACAATACGATTACGACTACGAGCATCATGACCGTCATCAGAATATTGCGCATTCATTCTCACCTCCTTCATTATTTGCCGTTCTCCGCTCTAGCCAAGAGATTCGAACAGCTTCTGTCCTTCCTTGACCCATGGAAATATAAAAACCTGGAACGTATAAAGAATCGGAATGCCTGCCAGCAGAAACAACACGTACGAGGTGGATTCCTTGCGTCCTTCCTTGGCAAGCTCCAGCTTGTCCTTGTAATCCTCGATCCTTACGCGGAGCAGCTCGTAATATTCGCGGCTCTCATGCAGCCGCAGCGCATCCAGCGTCTCCACGAAGCTCATCCCGTCATCCGTTCCGAGCCTGGTCTTAAATCGCTGAAGAGCCGAAGCCGGATCATGATACCACTCCGCCAGCAGCCGCTCCATATCGCCGCGCATCGTCTTTGTGAAAGGAATGCAGCGAGTCAGCTTGGCATGGATATGAAGCGACGAATCGGCCAAATACAGAAGCTGATTGCTTATCGTGTAGATCTCCTTCGTCATCTGAAGCGAACGCAGCTTGCCGATCGTTCTAAGCCACATTCGGTCCAACGCGAGCAAACCGACAAGCAATGCCGGAATTCCGACAGCCAGTTGGACTGCAGGCGACATCACATTTACGCCCAGCATGGCTGCTGACGCGAGCGTCGCCACGATCAAGATCCCGCTGCCGGCGAAGCGCGCAAGCATATACCAAGCGGGATCGACCGTCACGCCGCATGAGGCAAGCAGCAGCTCCCGCTCTCTAAATGCGTGGGAGTCCCTGCTGATCAGCAACAATCTCAGCCAGCCGGCCGGTGGCGGGGCTGCTCTCCAGGACAGAAACGCCAGCCTGCTCCAGCGAGGAGCCTTTCTCGGCAGCAATGACAACAGCGCGTATATGGCAACGGCCGCGAATAACAGCTGTCCCGTTATCAGGGCCAGCCGAATTCCCTGCTCCGCTTGCTCGAACATGGGGAGCCCTCCTTCCCTCTTACATCTTTTTGCGAGATAACCATAGTCCCATCAGGAACGACGCGAAGATCAGCAGCAGCGCGTTCAGCAGCATATCCTTCCCCTGCGGATCGAACAAATAGTAATAATAGGCGTTCTCCGGGTTGTACTTGATGTTGATGCCGACGAACAAAGCCAGGAACAACACCGGCGTGAAGTTGGCGATTCTAATCTCCAGCAGCCGATGACGCTCCTGCTCGTTGGAACGCCGCGCCTTGCGCATGTCGCCCAGCAGCTCGCGCAAACCGTCCGTCACCGTCACGCCTTCCGTCAAAGCGACCCGCATAATGTTTGCGAAGTAATCCGCCCACACATGTCCCAGCGATCCCGCCAAAAGCCGCAGCGACCTCTCGTCGTCTCCCCGCACGGACAGATTCCGGTACAGCTGCTCGAACACCGCCTGCATGGGACCGAGCAGCCGCTTCTCTTCGATCGCGCGCTGCAGCGCCGTCCGGACATGACGTTCTCCCGTGACAAGATAACATTGATAGAACAGCTCCACGGCTGGCAGGAAGTCCAGCTGCGCCTGCATCCGGCGGTGGATAAGCAGTCCCCGGAGCAAGGCGTAAGGCGCGACGCCGACAAGAACCCCGAAGAGCAGCGTGCCCTTCAAACTTTGGAAAAACATGCCTCCAAGCGAGACCCCCATCAGCAGCAGAATAAACGAAGCCCCCAGAAACAGATCAGCCGTCATCTTTAGCCGCAGCGTCTCCAGCAACAGGGCACAATGCTCCCGCAGCCGCACATATAGGGTAAACTCCCGCATGAGCAGCCGGCGCAGGCTTCGGGGCGATTCGTAAGTCAGACGATTTCGCAATCTACGCCTGTCATGAACGATATCGAGCAGATTGCCTATGATATAAGAAAACAGCAAGAACAGAGCGGCAGCGGCTGCCGTCATTGTCAGATGGTTCATAACGTGGACATCACCTCCCTTCTCAACCCTTACATGTCCCATTGCTCGTAAGCAAGTGTCATGTGCAATACCCCGCCGCCGCCAGTTTCGCTGCCTTCCTCTCGGACGGCTCCGCTTCGAATCGCCAATCATCCTGCAGCTCGTCGTACACCGCCCAGTCCTGGACGAAGGCTTCTCCGCCCCGCCAGCCCAGCTCTCCAATGCGCGCAACAATTCGGCGGCCTGCCACGATCTTCATCTGGATCCCTACCTCCGTCACATATTCGGCTATCCGCTTCGAAAGCCGCTCCGCGTTCATCGCCCTGCCATCCAGCATGCACATATCGGTAATCGCCTCCGGCACGTCTTCCAGCTCGTTCGCATGAACCGTCGTCATGCTGCCGCTATGCCCTCTCGTGCATGCGCGAACGTAGATGTTGGCGTCCTCGTCGCGGATTTCGGCATGAACGATCCGCTGCGGCGATTGCCTTAGCGCCAGCTTAAATGCCTGTGCGGAAGAGTGGCCGCCATCCTCTTCTGACGATTCGTATTCGACGATATTTTTGTCCGGGAAGTCGCGCCCGAGCATCATCTCGAATCGGCCTTCAATCGTAATGATTCGCTCTTCGTCGGGAAGCTCCGCAATGAGCGCCTTCAGCAAATTCGTCTTGCCGGAGTTTGTTGCGCCGATGACGACGATATTGAATCTCGCATGAAGGATGGCCCTGAGCAGCCCCGCCACCCTTGCATTCATCGTTCTGTAAGGATAGTCCGCCAGCGCTGTCAGACTGAACGTGCGCATCGTATAGAACCGAATGGTCAGCGTAGGACTTGCCGTAAAACCAAAGCCCGTCATGGTGACGCGCGAGCCGTCGCGCAGCATCACTTCCGCCCAGCGCTTGCGCGGCGTTATCCGGTCGTTGTTGAACAACACCAAATTTTGCTGGATGCGTTCCACATCTCTCAGCTCTTCGAATGCGAACCTAGACAGCGTCCCGAATCCGCTCCTTACTTCGTAGATTCGCGTTCCTACGACCTGAATTTCCTCCAGTCCTTCCCGATCCGCAAGCACCAGCTCCAGCACATGGAGTCCCACCACCTCTGCAAACAGCGCTTCCGCCAATGTCGCGTAAGGATGCCGCCAACCTTCCACCCGCTGGATGCGCAAACGGATGAGACGCTCCTCGATAATCGCGAGCACTTGCTCCCGCTCCTGCGGGAAACCCAGCACGGCACGATTAAGCGTTTCGCCATAAGCTCTGCGCTCTTCCTCCGTGAGCCCTCTCGGCGCGCTTAAGTAGGAGCGTATGTCATCCACCAGTTGGCTCTGCTCCTCTGCCGGCGATTGGCTCTCCTCCAGCTTCCCTAATGCTTCCGAGGTCTCTGGCACGGATTGCTTGTCGGGATTCCGTCCTCCCGTCCTGGCCGCGAATTCCGCGGGAGAGAACTTTGCCCGATCCCGACTCATGCCGACCCCGTCCTTTCTCTCGCGCCCATTCGCTTGAACGGCCATGCGAGAAGCTTGGCGCGAGTCACGGGCATCCCCAGCCCGTAACGGGAAACGATCCTTCCCGCTTGTCCCGACATCGCCGCCCTTCCCGCCTTATCTTCCTTCAGCCACAGGTGAAACGCACCTTGATCCAGGCTGGCGAACAACGTCTGCGACAAACGGAGCTCGCTGATTCCTGCTGAGCCAAGCTCTCTTCCGATCTGCGCGGCACTGTATGCGTCACGTCCCCAAGGCGCACGAATGACAAGGCATTCGTATTGCTCCGGGCGCACCTTGAACAGCGGGGATACGTCGCCAATCCATCGTTTGCCGTCCTCCTGGAAGTGAGACAGAGCTCCTGTCGTCACTACGACCCGCACGTTAGCACGCTGAATCGCGCATACCGTCGCCGCGTTATCCCAGTACGCCCCGACGTCTAGCACGACGCAGGCGAACGTCCGCTCCGCCACATCGAGCAAATGCTGAATTTCCCTATCGGTAAAATATTCCGACTGCTCCCTGTTCAAACTTCCGAACAACACCCGGAGATTACGCTGCCCCGGCAGCTCGAACATCGCGCGTTGCAGCATGGCCGGCGTCAATGCCGCCGACCGAAGCTCGGGCTGCAGCTTGTCAAGCGTCGTTTCGGGTTCGTCCACGCCGAGGAACCGGTGCAGCTTGGCGCTCTTGAGATGCAGGCACAAATAGCCGACCGGCTTGTCTGTCGCTTCCGCAAGCCTCATCGCCGAAGCGAATGCAGCCGTTGTCGTACCTATATTCGGCGTCGTGCCGACAAAAACGATCATCGTCCCTTGCTTTCCGCTCATGGCTGTTCCTCCTCCTCTTCCTTGGTCTCTTGATCCTGCTGCAGTATGCCGGACATAGAGGACTCCCCGTCGACCGTATTGCCAATCCGTTCGAAAGATGCCGGGCTGTAGGCGATCACAAGCTTGACTTCTCCGCCCTTGCACAGCTCGTCGATGGTCAGCCATTGCGTCTCGGTCAGATTCAGATTGATGGCGTCGATGCTGCCGTTGGCGTCCCTGCGGGCCGCGTACATCTCTTCCTTATTGCCCTCGGCGAGCGACAACAGATGCGGACGCTCCATATTGTCTATCTCTACGTTGCCTGCCGTCTTAACGGAAGCTACCACGACCGGTTCGTCGAACACACGCGTCGAAGCCCCTTCCGGTCCCGATGCAAACAACGTTACAAGATCTCCGGCACGTATGCCGCTGGAGATGGAACGTATATAGTCCTTGGGCAGTTGAAAGGTCGCTTCCGAACCTCTCGGCTGAAGGCCGTATTCGTTCAGCTTCCATGCCAGTACGGGCTCCCCTCTTCCCATCGGCACGACGGCTTCCTTGCCGGCCACGGCGTCGACTCCCTCAACCATCTCTTTCTGATAAGCTTCGGCAGGCAGCCGGAGCAGCATCAAATCTTCCGCTTGAATTCGTTCTCCCGCTGCAATAAACCGAACAGGAGCCACGACCGGCATGGTCGCCTGGCGCTCCACCTGCAGCCGCTGCAGATCGTACAGCCCATAGACAAGACCTGCCGATAATACCGCCGCAACCAGACTGAGCCACATATTTCGCCCCTTGCCCATCTCTTCTCCACTCCCTTCCCGACAACGACAAAAAAAGAACGCACGCGTAAGCCGGTCTCGGCTCATCGCATGCGTTCTTCGCATTCGTAGTCACATATCATTTAACTTTAGTGTTCAATTGCGTATATAATATCAATAATTGTCATGATTTGTCTATAACAAATTTTAAAAATCGATCAAACCGACGCTAATCAACAGTGCGTCGTCGACCTTTCGCATCGTTTCGTCGTCCAAATGCGTAATTTTGTCCGTCAGACGCTGCTTGTCGATCGTACGGATCTGCTCCAGCAGCACGACGGAGTCGCGGTCGAAGCCATGCGTCGCCGCATCCATCTCTACATGCGTCGGCAACTTTGCTTTCTGAATTTGAGCGGTGATGGCAGCTACGATGACGGTAGGGCTGAAGCGGTTACCGATGTCATTCTGTATTACGAGAACGGGACGGACCCCTCCCTGTTCAGATCCTACGACTGGGGACAAATCGGCAAAAAAAACATCTCCGCGTTTGACGATCAAGCTCTACACCCCGCTCACTAGACGCCCTAACGTGTGATCCGCTTCTTCCTCTGCTTGAAACGCTTCCGAGGCCATGTTCAGATTGATTCTCGCCATCTCCATATAGCCGCGCTGCATGGACTCGCGGATTTGACGTTTCTTGCGCTCTACCAGATACAGCTTCATGGCTTGCCGAATAAACTCGCTGCGATTGGAGTTTTCCTTGGCGACGATTCCGTCGACTTCCTCCAGCAGCTGATCGGGCAGGCTGATCATGATCCTTTTCGTATTATGGATATTGGCCACCGAACTGACACCCCCAAAACTTTTCCAAAGCCACTGTGCACGTGCATGATAAAATCTACAGCCCCACGTTTATACTCCCTTATAGTCTGGCAAAATATAGCCTCCGCTATACTTCAACATATCTATGTTAGTCATATATCAATTATGCTATATCGCGGCATGCATGAGACGTGCAGAATAACCTCTACAGTACATTCGATATTCGTTCCCCAAATTCCTCCGTCGCTGCCGGAATTTCCTTCATGAAAAAAATCCCACTAGATACGGACGCGGCTATGCAAGCTCGTTGCGAACCGAGACGACTGCCCCGCCAGACGTATAGACGCGAGGCACGCGGGACGCGATCATGCATGCTATCTCGTAGTTGATCGTGCCAAGCTGATCCGCGAGCTCTTCCATCGTAATGACTTCGTCGCCCTGTCGTCCGATCAGCACAACCTCCTCGCCCTGCCGGACCTCTCCGGCTTCGGAGGCCGTCAGCCTCTCGTCGTCCAGCGTAATCATGCATTGGTCCATGCAGATCGTGCCCCGTATCGGCAGCTTGACGCCGCGCACAAGTCCATGCGCTTTGCCCGAGAGCATCCGGCTGTACCCATCGGCATATCCGATCGGCAGCGTGCCGATTCTCTCTCCGCCTTTTGCGAAATAACGGGTACCGTAGCTAATTCCCCAGCCCTCGGGCGCCTGCTTGACGAAGGAAACCTCCGTCTTGAGCGACATAACCGGAGCAAGCGCGATCTTTTCCCGATTTACTTCGGCAGACGGGTACAAACCGTACATCGCGATTCCAAGCCGCACCATGCCGCCCGCCCACTCCGGAGTCTCCATCCCCGCGGCGCTGTTGGCCGCATGAATGATCGGTAGCCGGATACCGCGCTCCTCAAGCGCCTTGGCAACGGCAGAGAATCGCTCATGCTGCGATCTCGTATATCCTTTGTCCAGCTCATCCGCGCGCGCATAATGCGTAAACATGCCCTCAACCTCAAGCTGCGGAGTAGCCAGGCAATGTTCGACGAACGATACCGCCTCTTCCAGACCCAGCACGCCAAGACGGCCCATGCCGGAGTCCACTTTCACATGAATCTTGAGCTTGCGGCCATCCGGAGCCTCCGGAAGGTTTTCCGCTGCCTCGCGAACATCTTCCCTGAACATGCTGATTGTAATATCATGCTCTCGAGCAAGACCAAGCGCATCACCAGGCACGTAACCCAATACAAGAATAGGCGCGCGAACGCCACTTCTTCGAAGTCCCAGCGCCTCATCCAGGAACGCGACGCCCAAATAATCAATGCCGAAGCTCTCGGCGGCCTTTGCAATCTCCACGGCTCCATGACCATAGGCGTTCGCCTTAACGGAAGCCATCAGCTTGCAGCCGCCGGGAAGCGCGGCGCGTATAACGGTTAGATTGTGCCGCAGGGCATCGAGCGAAATTTCTGCCCTCGTAGGGCGATAATACGAATCCAAGTCTTTCACCTTCTCCTCTTGCTTTCAATGCAAGTTCAAAAAGTCCGGTTTTCAGCACCGAGAAGATTGAAAGAAGGTAGAAACTGAGGAGCGGAGCGTAGTGGAAGCTACGTGAGCACCGGAAGTTTCGCCTGAATTCAAGATTCGATGTCGAGTAGGCTTCTAGGCTTACTTCGTGATCAAAAGCGGACTTTTTGAACAACCTCTTAAATGCAGGAACAATCCGGGCAGTCAACATCAATAAAATCAATGTTAAACGAGGCTGCCGGGACTGTCAATGCAATGCATGCCAGAATCGGCTGGCACGTATTGGAAATCCCATGCCAGCCGAGTATGAAGCAGGTTATTATTTATTTCGCCATCTCGCCTTGGACCGATTGCGCAACCTTCAACATCTCGCTCTCCGGCAGATTATCGCTCGTAAGGCGGAATTGCTGACCCTCGTACGTCCAGGTAAGCGTCTGCAGCTTGTCATCGCCCGTGATTTGGCCAATGTTGTCGAATCCGACATCCACCATACGCCCGGGAACAAGCGTGGTTGCCACATCCTTCGGCATCGTCTGAATGAGCGTGTAGCTGTATACTCCCTCATAACGTGTAATCATGCCGGGATTGCCGCCGAATACAATGTCCTTGGCATCCTTCATCGATACGCCTCTCGGGAGGTAGGATGGTCCCATAGCCACGAAGTCGGCCGGCTCTTCGCCTTCCACGCCAGTCGATGCATCCTCTTCTTCTGCACCTGCTTCTTCGTCGCCGGGTTCTTCCTCGTTATTGCCGCTTCCTTCAACCTTGCCGTCCGTATCCTCGTCTTCGACGGCATCGTCGCCAGGCGCCGTGGTATCGTCGCTGTTCTCCGGCGTTGCTATGGTCGGTTCGTCGTTGCCGGCCGATGGGGAAGCTTCCGCTTGCATATTCGCTTCCGTCTGGAATACGCTCGGCTCGAACTTCGTTCCGAACTCGAAGTCGTCGAACTTCACGTCTACGACGACGGAAGCGTTCGTATCGCTGACTTCCACCTGTACCGGGCTGAGATCCGCTTTGTCCAGCCAGATCTTCTGACGGGCTAACGAGCCGTTGTTATAGCTCGCCATAACGTCGAACACGTAGGCGTCCTCGTCTACGGCGAATACTCTGGAGTTGTCTACAATGATGCTTTGCGCAAGCGTCTGGTACAGATAAACCTGGCCTTGATTTTGCGGCCAGTCGCTTTGAAACCGGAATACTTTGTTCAGCTTGGGTGTCAATACGAATACGCCATCGTCGTTGCGAAGCACGATCTGCGTAATGTCCTTCTCCTCGTTCGTCAGCTTGATGCGGTAGTAATGCGGCGTCTGGTACGACACCTCCACCTGATACGTCAGCGGCTGCTGGCCGGTATGAAGCGTCATCGTGCCGTTGCCCTGGTAACTCTCCATGTCGTTCACGTACTTCTCGAGATCCTTCACCACGGACTCGGCGTCCTTTGTACCACCACAAGCAGATAGAACAAGCGCGAATACCATAATAATTGCCGCCGTCCATGCCATGCGACGCATGTAATCATCCCCTCTGACCATCGAATTTTTACTGGATGATAACATGTCTATGTGGGGACTTGGACAATTATGCGGACAGGGTTGACGAGCTGGCGGGATATTTTTAAGGATGAGGTCAAACCCTGATATTTTCACCGATTAATTCAATCGCTTGTCGTACTGTTTAATACGAAAATACATCATGCGGCGTCAACCCTTTTAATCTAAGCATCATTCCGTTCTCGCCTGTTTCAAGCTAAATCCACACGGCCTTGTTGACGATATTCGGATGGCGTAAGCCCCGTTTGCTGCTTAAAATTATTCGAAAAGTAATGAATACTGTTATAGCCAAGACGTTCTGCGATGCTCTCTATCCTTTCGCCGCTTAGCAGTAATTGTTTTGCCCGTTTTACTCGCTCCGTCATCAAATAATCCTTCGGACTGGTTCCCATTTCCATCTTAAACAATCTCGAATAATGGACAGGATGATAACCGCATAACGCCGCTAACTCGGCGACAGTCCAGTGACGTTCAGGCTCTGCGCGGATGGCGTCCAAAGTAGCGGCCAGGAAAGGAGATACAACTCGCTTGATTTCCCCCAATTGGCAACGCAGCATATGAGTGATCATCTCCAGCATAATCCCGCGCAAGCTCCAATCAAACCAACCATGCCCGCCTCGATATTCCTTTACCAAACGCAATAAGAAAGGCTCCATCCCCGGATATGCGAACTTGTGAGGGAAAAGCTCGCCACGACGGTCCCCAAGCGAGACCTCATATCGAGCCGCTTCTTGTGCGAGCTGCTCCGGCTCGCAGCCCAAAATCGCATATGCGGGATGAACCGGCGCCGGAGAAACATGATCGAAGTGGAAATGAACGCTATAGTAGTCGGTCTCTTCAAGCGTTTCCAGGCGATGAGGACTCTCGCTTCCAAAAAACACACCTTGCCCCGAAGCGATCGCGATCTGTTCGTTGCCCAGTTGCAACACGGCACTTCCTCTGATTACATAAAAGATTTGACAATCCGGAATAATCCGCGGTCCCCACACCGTGCAAGGTTCGGCCTGATCACGGCTTGCAAAGTTGACTGTCGGTTTCAAATCGACAATAGAATATATTCTCACCTCAACCTGCGCTCCCTTATTCCATTCTCCGAAAAATGTTGAATAATTATAAAGATATCTAGCACTATTGCAAATACATCTGAAAACCCTTCCACTATGCTTATAGTATCAAATATTACCTGATAAAGGTATGAGAGGGGATTATCAACACATGTTAACAAAAGCGCAAATCGAACAATTTCATCGGGATGGCTTCTTAAAAGGCGGGATCGTACTAAGTGAAGCCGAGGTCGATCTGCTGCGCGCAGAGCTTGATCTTGTCATGGAAGGGAAGTCCGTGCGAAAACCAGTAAGGAATGTAAATTTGCTGGAGGGCGCTGGAAATATGGGCATGGACATGACAGTAAATGAAAAGGTCGTGCAAATCGTCAACATTTGGATGGCGAGCGAAGCCTTCTATCGGCATGCGCAGAATGCAACGATTTGCGAAGAGATCGCTCAACTAACAAATACAGATACGGTAAGAGTTTGGCATGATCAGATCCAATACAAGCCGCCTTATTCCGGCGGACCAACCGGCTGGCATCAGGACCATCCCCTCTGGCCCATCATCCAACCCGCTGATCTCGTAAGCGCTTGGGTCGCTTTGGATGATGCCGTCATTGAGAATGGCTGCATGTGGATGGTGCCCGGCAGTCATCTTTGGGGCAACCACCAGCGCTACTTGGCAAGCGACGATCATTTCAAACCGTTTCATCGTCAACCGGAACTGTTGCCTACAGATGCAATCGTCGAATCTGTGCCATTCGAGATCAAAAAAGGTCAAGTAGGTTATCACCACTGCTTAACGTGGCACGGCAGCCCCCACAATCGTTCTTCATTAAAGCGACGCGCGATTGCCGTCCACTACATGCCTGGTCATACACGCTATGAACCTGCAGGCGGACATCCGATGGAAAGTCACGTAAAAGTACAGCCTGGTGAAATCCTGTCGGGGGATGACTTCCCTGTCGTCTGGACACGCGCTACTCCGCAGCAATGATCACCGAAAGATGCCGAAGGGGATCGCAGTGATGGCCGGTTCGATGGATCCGCTGCGAAGGGATTGGTGTTACAATACGGGTAGACTGTACATTTTCCCATAAGCGAGGAACCCTGCATGCCCTTCAAGGAAGAACCCGCCATCCTGCTGCTCGATCGAATGAACGATTTCCGCCATAGCGATCCCTTGTACGCCTTTGCCCTGGATGAGCTCCTCTGCCGAAGCGCCGGCAAAGGCGGACCGGCGATCTGTCATCTATGGCGCCATCCCCATGCATTCGTGCTGGGCCAGAAAGATAGCCGTATGCCGCGAGCCAAGGAAGCCAGGCAGTGGCTGGAGGAGGGGGGCTGGATGACGGTTGTACGCAATTCTGGCGGAGCGGCCGTTCCTCTGGATGCCGGGGTCGTTAATGTCTCCCTCATTCTTCCCAAGAAAAATGCCTTGGATCTTCGATTCCATAACGACTTCGAACGGATGTATGATTTAATAGCGGAAGCCTTGCAGAGCACCGGTCGATTGGTGGAGAAAGGGGAGATCGCAGGCGCCTATTGCCCCGGCGACTTCGATCTGAGCATCGAAGGCTACAAATTTTGCGGCATCGCCCAGCGGCGGCAGACACATGCATCGATCGTACAGGCTTTCGTTGTGGCAGAAGGCTCCGGCCGCACTCGCGCCGAGCTCGTCCGCGCCTTCTATGATGTCGCCTCTTGCGGCGACGACTCTCTCGGCCATCCCATCGTGGTCGGCGACAGCACCGCCAGTCTGGAGGAGATTGCCGGCCTTGGCCCGCAAGGCGCGCATGTCTTCGCCGCTGCCATCAAGTCTGCCATTCAGAGCAGGCAGACGCCAGCCGGTGTCGAGGAAGCCGCTGCTCGACTAATAATGCCCACGGAGGAAGAATTGGATACGATGGTGAGCTCACTTAAAAGTCGATACGCAGCGGATTGTTAGATCCTTTGCTTGCTCTCGTCACCGTCAGCTCTACCAACAGCTCGATCCATTTTCATGCTGGAGTTGCGGCCGAGAGACCTTGTTTGTTTTCATACTCACACGGTCCGTCACTGCCTCATTTGGCGGATTGTGTATGATTTTTCATACTCGCATGTCCTATCGAGCGCCCGCTCGGCGGATTGTGTATGATTTTTCATACTCGTATGCCCTATCATGGGCCAATTCGACGGATTGTGTATGAATTTTCATTCTCGCATGGCCTAACATGCGCCTATTCGACGGTTTGAATATGATTTTTCATACTCGCATGCCCTATCGCACGCCCACTTGGCAGATTGTGTATGATTTTTCATACTCGCATGACCATCCGCGCGACCGCTCGGCGAATAGTTAAATTAGGCTGCTCAGGAGCCCCCTTTGGGTTCCCGAGCAGCCTTTTTCCGAACGTCCTACCTCACCACAATCCCCTCTCCCGGTCGTGCGTCCGAGTCCTGCCCCGCCTAAAGGCCAGTTCCAACAATAGACTGCGGACTGTTACGAAGCATTCGCCCGAGCTATACAATAAGGACATAGATGAGCAACACGAAAGGATGAATGCGAGATGAAAAAATTGTTTCGTTCCACTTCGGACAGTAAATTAACCGGATTATGCGGAGGACTTGGCCAATGGCTGGGGATCGACTCGAACATCGTCAGAATGCTGGTCGTTATTGCAGGTTTCTTCAGCTTCGGCAGCGTGCTACTCATTTACTTGATCGCTTCGCTGTTCATTCCGAAGGCGCCGTATAATGATTTCCGTTTCGTCGACCACTACTAATCCGGCAACAACCAAAGCAACAACAACCACATCCAAACTAAACATATAGGGAGAGAAATTACATGGGAATTCTACAACGCGTATTGAATATGACGAAGGCTGCCGCTAACGAGATGCTGGACAAAATGGAAAATCCGGTTATGATGCTTAACCACTATTTGCGAGACTTGGATGAGGTGATCGAACGCACGGAACGTTCGATGTCGCAACAACTCGTCCAGGAACGCGTAATGGGCTCTAAGCTGGGAGAACTGCATGGGCAGGCTCAATATTACGAGGGCAAAGCGGAGCAAGCCGCGTTGGAAGGCCGTGAGCAAGAAGCACGCATGGCGCTGGAAGCCAAGCTGCTATATCTGGAGCAAGCGGAGGAAACCGCAAAGCTGCGCGACCTCGCCAAACAATCGGCAGACGACCTGCGTTTGCGCGTGGAAGGTCTGAAGGAAGAGAAAACTCGTCTGCAGAGCAAACGCGAAGAGCTAATGACACGCGTAAGGCAAATGTCGGCAACGAGCGAAGCCGGCAACGGCAATGGCGTATACGGCGGACCGACCCACCTGCATAGCAGTTCGGCGAGCAAGGGCTTCGAGAGAATCGAGCAGAAGGTTATGGAATGGGAAGCCTCCCGCGAGCTTGCAAGAACGGCACCAACATGCGGGGCAGGCGGCGGATACGCCCCTGTCGATATCAAGGGAGAACAGCGTTCCGCCCAGGTGGAAGAACAATTGCAACGGCTGATGAGCAAATCCGGCAACTAGCCTTTATATACAGCTCTTGCTTTTGGGGCTGGCCTCAGAAGGAGCAAAGCGGATGAGCCGGTCCCGCCTGTTGAACGAAAAAGCCTTCAAACCATTGTCTTAATGGGTTGAAGGCTTTTCGCGGTATAGGAAATCATATGATTTCCTGATTTCACCATAGTCTCTCTCTATTTCTCGGCAAGGTTAAGAGCCGCGCCGCCAAAGGACGGCAGCCGTTTCACCTTGCTTTTGCGCATGTTATTCCTCAGGCGCCCCTTACTCCGCGTAAATCATTTTGCGAGTCATGCCGCCGTCCACCGTTATATGGGTACCCGTCACAAAATCGTTCTGCGGATTCGTCAGATACAAACATGCTTTAGCGATATCCTCCGGCTTGCCTACTCGTCCCGCAGGATGCTGGGCATGATCATCCGTTCGCAGCGCGCCGTAATCGCCCGTCTCGATCCAACCTGGACATATCGCATTGACCGTAATTCCGTCGGGACCGAGCGATGCAGCGAGCGCGTGCGTCAGCGACAGGATCCCGCCCTTCGATGCTGCATAGGCTTCCGAGTAGGGCTCCGACATGTGCGCTCGCGTCGATGAAATATTGACGATGGAGCCGCCGATTCCATCCTTTCTCATCAGCTTGGCTCCCTCGCGCGAGCAGAGAAACGTGCCTCTCAGATTCGTATGAACGACATGATCCCATTCTTCGATTTTCAGCTCGTACGGCGACTTCCAAATACCGAAGCCCGCATTGTTGACAACGATATCCAATCGCCCGAACATAACCTCGATATCCGCGAACAAGCGGCTTACTTCTTCAGGCTTGCTGATATCGACCACAAAAGATGCGGAATCCAGCTCTTCGCGTTCCAATAGCGCAGCCGTTTCTTCCAGACCGGCTTCGTTCCGGTCCGCAATGAGCGACAATGCCCCTTCCCGCCCATAAGCCAGCGCCAGCTCGCGCCCGATTCCTGCTCCCGCTCCCGTAATAAGCACGATTTTCCCGTCATGCGTTCCTTGTTCGGTCATTATTGCATCCCCGCCTTTCTAGTGGTTGGTTTGATGGTTTGTCCTATTTTAACATAAGAAATCCCAATACCTAGTTTGTGAATTTGTTCACAATTCTGACATTGTCATGCTGACCTGTTTGGCGTATGATATGAGCAAGACAACGTTGTGAAATAAATCACATTATGGATTGTGAATTAATTCACTATATACATTAGGAGGCGCTTTAAATGACAACCCCTACTCGCATTGCCGTGATTGGATGTACACACGCCGGAACCGCCGCGATTCTGAATATGGTTAAACTTTATCCCGAGGCCGAGATCCATGTCTTCGAGAAAAACGACAATATCTCGTTCCTCTCGTGCGGTATTGCTCTTCATGTAGGCGGCGTCGTAAAGAAAGCGGAAGATCTGTTCTACGCTTCGCCGGAGCAGCTTGCCAAGCTGGGCGTGATGACGCATATGCGCCATGAAGTATTGAATGTCGACACCGACGCGAAGCAACTGGATGTGAAAAACAGCGTGACCGGTGAAACCTTCGCGCACAGCTTCGACAAACTCGTCGTAACGACCGGCTCGTGGCCGATTATTCCGAAGCTGGACGGCATCGGACTTGATAACATTCTGCTCTGCAAAAATTACGGGCATGCCCAGACGATTATCGAGAAAGCCAAAGAAGCCCGCAGGATTGCGGTCATCGGCGCCGGCTACATCGGCATTGAGCTCGTGGAAGCATTCGAGGTATTGGGCAAAGAAGTGACGCTGATTGATAATATGGACCGGATTCTATACAAATATTTGGATCGCGAATTTACGGACATTACGGAACGGGAATTGACGGACAAAGGCGTACAGCTCGCACTAGGAAAAACGGCGCAATCGTTCAAAGGAGATCCAAGCGGCAAGGTAGCCGCGGTCGTGACGAATGACGGAGAGTTCGAAGCCGATATGGTCGTTCTCTGCATCGGCTTCCGCCCGAACACGGATCTCCTCCGCGGACAAGTCGACATGCTGCCGAACGGCGCCATTATCGTCGACGAATATATGCGGACCAGCAAGCCGGACGTGTTCGCCGCAGGCGACAGCTGCGCGGTTCGCTACAACCCGACCGGGGCGCATGCCTACATCCCGCTTGCGACCAATGCCGTCCGGATGGGTACGCTGGTTGCCCGCAACCTGATGAAGCCAACCGTACAGTACATGGGTACACAAGGAACGTCGGGCATCAAAATTTACGATTACAATATCGCGTCGACGGGTTTGACAGAGACGGCCGCGACGGCAGCCGGCCTAAACGTCAAGCAAGTAACGCTGCAAGACCATGACCGTCTGGAATTTATGCCGACCTACGAAGACGTTACGCTGAAGGTCGTCTACGATGCCGACACCGGCCGTATCCTCGGCGCGCAGGTCATCTCGAAGGTCGACTTGACTCAATCGATCAACACCTTGTCGGTCTGCATTCAGAACGGCATGACGATGGATGGTCTCGGCTTTGTGGACTTCTTCTTCCAGCCGCATTACAACAAACCTTGGAACTTGCTTAACCAAGTCGGCTTGCAGGCGGTATAACCCTCGAACGCCCCATATACAAAGAGCCAGTCGCGTTTGCATCGCGGCTGGCTCTTTGGCAATCAAACCGCAGCCTCGCTCTCAAGATGCTGTCCCTTCGCGAGCTTGACGTACAGCTCATGGGAGCGAAGCAGCTCCATATGCGTGCCTTGCCCCGTCACTTCGCCTTTCTCTAATACAATGATCCGGTCCGCATTGCTGACCGTCGACAAGCGATGTGCGATCACGAGCGTCGTGCGTCCCTGCATGAGCTTCTGCAACGCATCCTGCACGAGCCGCTCCGACTCGCTGTCCAGATGCGCCGTTGCCTCGTCCAGCAGTAGAAATTCAGGGTCGCGAAGCATCGCTCTCGCAATAGCGAGACGTTGCCGCTGGCCCCCCGACAGCTTCACGCCGCGTTCGCCAACCTCCGTTTCGAGCCCATCGGGAAGTGATGCGATCAGCTCCGTCAGATTCGCTCCCTCCAACGCTTCGGCAATTCGTTCCTCGCTAACATCCGAGCTCAAGCCATATGTGAGATTATGCCGGATAGAGCCGGCCATCATAGGGCTTTCCTGCGATACGTAAGCCAGCCGGTCCCGCCACTGCTGTAACGACATCGCAGACACGTCGTCTGCACCGTAACGAATCGTACCTCCCGTAGGTGAGTAGAAGCGCTCCACAAGCGAAAAAATCGTCGTTTTGCCCGCGCCGCTGGCGCCTACGAAAGCGGTCATGCCGCCGGCGACGGCCTCGAACGACACCCCATTCAAAATGGGACGATCCGGGGAATAGGCGAAGCTGACTTTCTCAAAAGAAATCGTTTCAGAAGCAGTTATTCGTCTCCCGCGTTGTTGATTCGCTGGACGATCGTCGATGCCCCGCTCCGTCTCCGCCGGCTCTTCTATCAGCTCGATAATTCGCTGCGATGCGCCAAGCGCCTTCTGGAACTGTGTAAAGAACGATGCCATCTGCGTAAACGGCATGACGATCTGGAACATGTAGAGAATGATGGCGACAAGTTCGCCCGTCGTGATCGTTCCTTGCGCGACTCTGACGCCCCCGTATCCGATAAGCAGCACGAGAATGAGCAGCATGATGGACATCATTAGCGGCGTAACAATGGACATGATTTTCGCTTCCTTCATGCCGAAACGGAACAAGCTGCCAATGCGGCCGCGTCCTTGTCTCAGTTCGGCCGGCTCGGCCAGCGAAGATTTGACCAGCCGAATTTCCGTCAGCACTCGCCCCAGATCGCCCTGAAACATCGCGGTTTCATCCTGCATCGACTTGGAGATCGCGAACATCTTGCTGCCGAGCGGCCACAGGATAAGCAGCGACGCCGGAACGGCGATCAGCATAAGCAAGGTCATTCGCCAATCGAGGTACAGGAGAATGCCTACGCCTCCAACGATGGAGACAATGCCTCCCAGGAAAGATATGACATGCCCAACGATAAAATCCTTGATGACGTTCGAATCGTTGGTTATCCGACTCATCGTCTCGCCTGACGTATTGCGGTCGAAGAACGAAACGGGCAGGCGGAGCACCCGCTCCCAAACCTCCCGGCGCAAACCGGCCACCATATACTGCCCGACATAGGACATGGTATAGACGCCGAAGCCCGACATTGCGGTCTGTAGCGCGAATACAGCACCTAACATAATGACCGTAGCGCTTTGCAACGCGGATGCGGAGGCTTCCTCGACGACATCCCGCGTGAGCAGCGGAATGAAGAGCGACAAGGCTGTTTCTCCCAGCCCCAATATTATGGCCGCGGCAATAATCCAGCCCTTCGGCCGGTGTTTGCCGACAAGCGCCAGAAACGGTTTAACGTTCATCTTGACTCACTCCTTTCAGCCAATCCTCTTCCATAACGCCGACCTTTTCCATGACAGCCGCGAGGAATAACTCTTCCTCCTTCGAAAATCCGCTGTAAAAAAGCGCGGGATCAAGCTCCGCTTCCGGATTGCCAATCTCGGACATCGCTC
Source organism: Paenibacillus sp. MY03 (assembly GCF_002165585.1). NCBI lineage: Bacteria > Bacillati > Bacillota > Bacilli > Caryophanales > Paenibacillaceae > Paenibacillus > Paenibacillus sp. MY03. The sequence continues at coordinate 47,187 of NZ_MXQD01000021.1, forward strand.
GCTCCATCTCGTTCTTTTGCTCTTCGCTCAGATGCTCCATCGCTTGTCCGATGACCTCGCTCAGAAGCTTTACTAACTGCTGCCCCGAGCGCAGTACTTCCTCATCGTCTGTACTGCGACCTTCGCGGCAATAGCCCGTCAGTTCAACCAGCACAGCCGTCATTCTTCTCTCAAGCTCCAGCCGTTCCGCCTCCGGCATGCCCTCCATAAAAATCGCGCCGACAACAGGAGCCGGCAGCCGTTCCGCCAGGTAACGCTTCTGCGCTTCCTCGTTCTGAATGTTGTGTATGAAGAAAAGCAGCAGCGAGCTGTCTATTTCTCCGGCTCCTTCAAGGAGCATCCGCATGCGGTCCAGCGTGCCAATCGCCTTATCCAGTTGATCCCGTTTCTGGCTTAGCAGCTCGCGCTGGAGATTAAGCGTAGCGGTCATATCACGGTTCCGATCGCCCAGATGCTCCGCGATTTCGTCCAGCGAGAAGTCCAAATATTTCATCGTCAGTATTTGCTGCAACCGGAGCAGATCCCCTTCTTGATAGAAGCGATGCCCTTGCGCATTGCGCCCCGATGGCTTCAGCAGACCTTTGCGATCATAGAAACGCAACGTACGCTCCGTCGTTCCCGTCATGCGGGCGAACGCCCCGATCGTATACGTGCGCCGATCATCGGCCATTTCGTTACCGATTTTTCCGTTCGCATTTTCGTGTTGGTCGCTCATCACAGTCCCTCCCCTCCCCTTCCTGCCAAGGTGACTCGGCCGTGCCGTCCTTTGGCAGCGCAGCCCGTTTCAATTCGAGATACATAGAGAAAGTATGGCGAAGATATACTTTCCTTACTTCAAAGCATAGCACTTGACGTTACGTCAAGCGCAACCCCTTTGTTTCGGTTTTTTTTGAGCCGATTTGACGCCTCGCTTCCCCGCTTCTCTTATCCTGGTAGGTTCGTCATCCCGTAAATTGATTTCTGGCGTTCTCCCCCCCCCTTCCATCCCTCTCTATCCCTCTCTATCCCCCTCTCTCTAGCCCCTTCCCTTCCCTTCCCTTCCCTTCCCTTCCCTTCCCTTCCCGCCCAAACCTTTGAACTAGCAGCATTTCCTGTTCTTACGGACATGTGAGACGTTATTCGGCTGAAAATGGGCATGATGAAATTCTAACGGACAAGACAAGCTGCTACTAAGAGGAAACCCTTCACCTGTCCCCCTTCATATTCGTTACTTCGGAGAGTTACTTCGGAGATACTTCGGAGAGTTAGTGGGAAATGTTCCGTCTATTTACCCTCGCATACGCTATTCTAGAGATTTAGAGGGAAATGTGCCGTTTATTCGATCCTCTATAGGCACTTTGGGCAGGTTTGTGGCCATTTAAACGGAGGATTTCCCTTTATAACCGCTGATCTTCTTGCGAACGTGAAATTAATAGGAGCTTTTCCCGTTCGTTCCTCCTAATGTAACCTTTATGGAGCGGTAGAGGGCGAAATTAGCCTGATTTCGCACATCGTCCATCAGCCCACCAGAATCACGAACCCTCGAAAGTGGGGAGTTTGGTGCTTGGCGCTTGCTGCTTGCTGCTTGCTGCTTGCTGCTTGCTTCTTGGTGCTTGGTGCTTGGTGCTTGCCGCTTGGTGCATGGTGATTGCTGCTTGGACGCAACATAAAAAGAGCGAATCGCCCCAGGCGACCCGCTCCTCTCTTACCGCTAACTTACCTACTATTCGCTTTTCTTGAAATGGTACACCCTGCTCGCAAAATCGCCATGGAATTGCGGCTTCGCAAGACCGGCAAACATCAGCTCGTCGCCGCCGTAGCTGTCTCCCTGGCCTTGCAGCACATAGTCGGCAGCAGGGTCCAGTCCTTGCAGGCGGAAACGGTCCAGCGGCGGGTTCGCCTCCTGCAGTACGGACACGAATACGACTGCCGCTTCGCTCTTGTCCTTGGTCACGTACATCCAAGCCGTATCATTGCCCTCGAACGGGCTCAACAAACGGTAGAAGTCGCCGAATTGCACTAAGTGGCGGATCTCCTTGTATTTGGCCACCTGCTCCTTCACGAGTTCCTTCTCATCGTCCGTGAATTGCGTCAGGTCGAGCTCGTAGCCGAAGTTGCCGGACAACGCGACGTTGCCGCGCGTGTCGAGCGACGTAATCCGGCCCACTTGGTGGTTGGGCACCGCGGATACGTGGGAGCCCATGGAGCTGATCGGATACACGATGCTTGTGCCGTATTGAATCTTGAGGCGCGAGACGGCGTCCGTGTTGTCGCTCGTCCACGTCTGCGGCATGTAATACAGCATGCCCGGGTCAAAGCGTCCGCCGCCGCCGGAGCAGCTTTCGAACAGCACGTGCGGGAAGCTCGTCGTGATCTTCTCAAGCACGGCGTACAAGCCCAGCATGTAGCGGTGAGCTGTTTCCCGCTGACGGTCCGCAGGCAGCAGTGCAGAACCGATCTCCGTCATGTTGCGGTTCATATCCCACTTCACATATGTGATCGGAGCGCTGGAGAGCGTCGCGGAGATCACTTCGACGATGTAGTCTTGCACGTCCTGTCTCGACATGTCGAGAATGAGCTGCTGGCGGGCTTGCGTCCGTCTGCGGCCTTCCACGTGCAGGCACCAGTCCGGATGCTTGCGGTAGAGCTCGCTGTCAGGGGATACCATCTCCGGCTCGAACCACAGACCGAATTCCATGCCGAGCGAAGTAACTCGGCCTACCAGATCCTCAAGACCGTTCGGCAGCTTGTTCCGATCCACGAACCAGTCGCCTAGCGAGGAGTTGTCGCTGTCCCGCTTGCCGAACCAGCCGTCGTCCAGCACGAACAGCTCGATGCCGAGTTCTTGGCCGGCACGCGCGATCGCTTCGATTTTGTCCGCATTGAAATTGAAGTACGTCGCTTCCCAGTTGTTGATCAAAATCGGACGGGCCTTGTCGCGGAACGCGCCTCGGCTAAGTCGCGTACGATACAGCTCGTGATAGCTGCGGGACATGCCGCCCAAGCCTTCGGCCGAAAACACCAGAATCGCCTCGGGCGCTTGGAACGTCTCGCCCGGCTCCAGCAGCCAGCTGAAGTCGAAGCTGTTCAATCCCGCGAATACGCGCGAAGTATGGAACTGGTCAACCTCTACTCCTGCCGCGAAGCTGCCGCTGTAGACAAGGCTGACACCGTACACGTCGCCATGCGTTTCCGTCGATCCCTCCGAGAGCAAAGCGATAAAAGGATTCTGCATATGGCTGCTGGATCCCCGGCGGCTCTCCACCGACTGAAGTCCCGGTACCAGCTTGCGAGTATGAACGTAACGTTCCCGCGACCAAGCTCCGGATAGTTGCAGCAGCTCGAAGCGGTCATGAGGCAGATCGAAGCTGGCGCTGAACGCGCGAAGCAGCTTGACAGCAGCTCCGCTTTCGTTGACTACGCTTGCCGAACGCGCAATCGCGCTGTGGTCCGCGAATGCCGTGTAGGATAGCGTAACGCGAAGACCGGAATTCGCATCGACCAGATCGACGAGAAGCGTTTCGGCTTCGTCGTCGCTCTCGACGTAGACCGCCGGAAGACCCGGCAGCGATGGCTTGCCCTTTACGATCCGATGGGAATCGTACAAAAACTCCGTCACGGTCGTCCCGTCGGCGAGCTGCGCCTGGAACGCCGGCATGCGGAAGTCGGAGCTGCCGTATGTCGGATATTCCTGTGGAAGCGAATCGAGCGACAGCTCCTTTTGCTCCAGATCCGTGCTAGGCGAGAACGATGCGCGTTCTTTCAGCTCAAGCAGCTGGCGCAGACCGGTTCCGCGAACTTTGCGGCCCCAATAGTAGTGAGCCAGGTAACCTTGCTTCGTAACGCCGAGCACATAGCTGGCATCTCCCGATTGCAAATGGAAAATACGGTTGTTTTCATCATAACGAATGGACATTAATGTTCCTCCTCGGTTCTAATCTCTTGTTTTCGGGTAAGTTATGAGAAAACCTCTATCGAGGCTTTTTCGAAGATGTGTGCGACCTCCAGCTTTGCAAAGCAAAGCCGCTTCGGAAGCATGATGTGGATTTGAGCTACGCTTACATGCCGGGCGGTCCGCAGCTCTCCCTGACGATAAAAGACGTGTTTACCGTGGCGTGGATGGCCGCCTCGCGGCCCTGGATTCGCTCTAGCAACAATTGGACCGACGTCCGGCCCATCAGCTCCGTATAGGCGCGGACCGTCGTAAGCGGAGGGCTAAGGTAAGCGGAAATCTCGATGTCGTCAAATCCGATAAGCGACATGTCGTTAGGAACCTCGAGCCCCGCTTCGTGGAGTGCCCGAAGCCCACCCACGGCCATGGGATCGCTTCCCATCAAACAAGCGGTAGGACGCTCATCAAGATCGAGCAGCTTTCTCATACCGGAATAACCGCCGCCCGAGGACCATTCCGTTACGAGGTCGTACTCGCTGCGGTAAAGCCCCCGCTCTGACATAAAAGCCCTGTACCGGTTTCTTCGGGAATCGGTTACCGTCTCGTTCTCTGTCGAAACCGTCAAGCGGTGAACCGTTTCTTCTCCGCCTGCATACGCGATCCGAATATGGCCCAGCGCCTGCAAGTAAGACAGCGCCTCCTCCATCGCGGCTTCGAAGTTGAGCTTGACGGAGTCGCTGGAGGGCGGACCTTCGGCGTGATTGACGAATACGATGCGTTCGGGATTGCTGTATAGGGCGAGCACATCCTCCACGTGAAGAGAACCGACGACGATGAGACCATCTAGTCCATGGCAAGGAGCAAGCTCTGTACCGCCTCTGCCTCTCATCACCTTCGCGATGGTAATGCCGAGCTCCTCGCAGCGCAGCTCGATGCCTCGGCGAATGGAGGAAAAGTATGGATCGTCCCGCTCATCCTCCAGCGTCGACCACATCAACAATCCGATCTGCTGCCGGGAAAGATGTTCTTCCTGCTTCAGCTTTCGCAGCCTGGATGGTTTGTAGCCCAGCTCTTCGGCGATTCGGAAGATACGGCCTCTCGTGTCCTCGCTTACGGAAAGCGATAGGTCATTGTTCAGCACTCTGGATACCGTTGCAGCCGATACGCCGGCTTTCGCAGCAATTTGTTTGATCGTTGCCATCCCACTCGCTCCCGCGTATATCCGATTTTGATACAAAATTGATGTTTAGTTAATAATTTTACTTAATAAATACATCCTAACAAACAACGCGACTTCTGACAAGAGGTCAATTATTTCCGCCGAGCCGCCAAGTCATGCAACCTTTCCGCCAACAGCCCTCGTCTGTAAGTTGTAGTGCAACCTTGTTAATATGATCCAGAAAGCAGGTGCTATAACATGAAAAAAACATGGATTACTTTATGTACGGCCGCCATCCTCGCGATTGGCGTGACGGGCTGCGCGTCCGGGAACGGGTCTTCGCAGACTCCGCATCCAACGGAACAATCAGGCTCGCCATCTCCGACCGCAAGCCCGCAGGCGACAACTCCTGCCGACGGAGGGACAAGCGGCCAAGAGAAACAAAGTCCGTTGTTCGCGACGCCGCAGGACGCAGCAGCAGCTATTATTTTGGCGCTTAAGGATGCCGACATGGAGACTCTGCAGGGTTTCGTCCATCCGCAGAACGGTCTCCTGTTCTCGCCTTATGCCCACATTGACAAGGAGAAAGCGCAGACGTTTCCCGCCTCGGAGCTTCCAACGACGAATGATGACAAAAAATATGTATGGGGTTCCTTCGACGGCTCCGGCGAACCGATCGAGCTCACCTTCGGCGACTATTACAAAAAGTTCGTTTATGATGAAGACTTCGTCAATGCCGAGAAGATCGGCTGGGACGAAATTCTGAGCAGCGGCAACACAGAGCCTAACATGAAAGAAACGTTCCCCGGCAGCTACATTGTGGACTATCACTTCAGCGGGTTTGACGAGCAATACGAGGGCATGGATTGGAAAAGCCTGATTCTCGTGCTCGAACAGCATGAGGGAGGCTGGTACTTGAGCGGAATCGTCCATTCCCAGTGGACGATCTAAGTTGGCGCTATATTGTCGATTTTCGGCATTTTCGGATTAAAAAAGTCGATACTCGCGCCAGTTAACACACCTTGCGAACGGGGAGCAACGGACTTTTATAGCGGAATTATCCGCTTTATTGGGCAGGGACGGGGGCAGAACAGGCGAGTAACGTGGACGAATGAAGTTTTATGCTTCATTGGCTCCTCGAGCCACCCATACGGCAAATGAAGCATAGTTCTATGACGAGTGATTCGATCGCTCATTTGTGCGAGGTCGGTTGTCCTTCTTTCTCTAAACGATGAGAAAATCTCTATCGAGGCCTTTCGAAGATGTGCGACCTCCAGCTTTGCAAAGCAAAGCCGCTTCGGAAGCATGAGGTGGGTTTTATCGCCAATAAGAATTTCAGATCCAAGGCAAGCTTGGAAACTTGTAGATTCTTAAGTGGTGAAAAAGGCATGAAGTCCGGCTCTACCCGGCTTCATGCCTTTTTCTGATGAATAGATTTTATTTGCTCTTTTGGGAATCCTGCAAGCCTTCGACCTTTCCTTTGCCCGCTTCCCCCTGTTTCTCGATACCCTTGCCCTCAGATTCTCCATCTTTTTTGTCGGGCTTGGGCATGGCCGTAGGAGCGGCGGTCGGCGCTGTTGTCGGTGCCGGATTCGGCGCCGGAGCGACTGTTGCGGAAGGCATGGGCTCTTTGCGCGTATCCTTGGAGCGGCCCGGCCACTTGCCGCCGTGCGCATTTTTCAGCTCCTTGTGGAGTTGCTCAGCCGTCTTGCCTTCCGTCGCAATGCCTTGCTTCTTGGCAATCTCCCGCAGGCGCTCCAATCGCTTCGCATTATGCTCCGCCTTGAACGCCTCCCATTTCTCGGGATTGATTTTGCGCGCTTCCTTAAGCTCTTGCTTTAGCTGATCCGCGGACTTGCCGTCGGTCTTCAAGCCGAAGTAAGCCGCCATTTCGCGAAGCTTCTCCAGCCGGTAAGCCTCGAATTCCTTGCGCGACATCTCGCCGTGACGATGACCCTCTTCGCCTTCCGCGTGCTGAGCGAGCAGCGGTCCTTCGACGGCTGCTTCGGAAGTCATGCCATATGCGGAGGACAACAGCAGTGCCGTCGCCAGCGCAACCGATATTTTGCTGAACATCATAATCGTCTCTCACCCTTCTATACCGTATGGATTGGCAGGGACAATCATGCCGTCCCATCTCCGATTATTGTATCCAACCATTACCGGGTATAGACATGATGCGACAAATTATGACTTATCTTCCACTTCTTCCAACGCGCGCAGCTTGCCCAGCAGCTCCTCTCTGGAGAAGTGTTCGCCGATGAACACGGCGACATCCAGCACTTCTCCCTGCGGCTCGATCCGGATAAAGTCCGATTCCTTATACGCATATTGGAACAAGAACCGACTGCCGCGCGAGGTGTCCGAGAACGATACGATGCCTTTCGCCCGATAGATGTTATCGGGCAATTCGCTCAGCAGCCGCTCGAACGCCTCGCTGTCGACGGGACCTCGCCAATAATGCGTCAACGCCATTACATGCTGGTGGCTATGTTCATGAACATGAGATCCCCCGGTACCCTCAGGAACACGCGAAGCAGCATCCTGCGAGGTGCCAAACAACAAGTCCCAAGCTTCTGTATCACAGCGGACCGTAGGCAAAATCGGCGCATGGGCGTTCATGCCGCGCATCAACTGCTGCGCTTCGACAAGCTCCTCGGGAGCCAGCTTGTCGGCTTTGTTAAGCAGGAGCGCCGTGCCGCAGCGAATCCCGTCGCGCATCAGCTTGAACGTGCGGCCTTTGCCGTCGCGCCCGCGAGCTAATAGCTGCGGACCGTCCACTACCGCGATAACGGACTTCAGCTCCACCTTCCGGTACATCGCCGCTTCCGTCACACCGTCGAGCAGCTCCATGGGATTGGCGGCGCCCGTTGCTTCGATCACGATGGCATCCGGTCCATGCAGTCCGATCAGACCATCGATCGTAAGCCCCAGATCGCCTCGCATGCTGCAGCAGATACACCCGCTCAGCATCTCCGCCATCGGCACGTCCCTCTCCACCAGTTGGCCGTCCAGATTAATATCGCCTAATTCGTTCATGATGACAGCCGGACGTTTCCCCTCCGACTTCAACCGTTCCAGCAGCCGCGTCAACAGAGTAGTCTTGCCGCTGCCGAGGAATCCCGTCAGCACATAGACCGGTATCGCGCGCATCGCGATTGATTCGCCAGCCTCACTCAGGTTCTCCATAAGCTCCTCCTTCTCCTTCTCTCTATGGTTACTCGCTCCGGGCTGGCTCCGCGGATCTGACATGAGCCTCTTGCAAGCTCGCCGCTACCTCCTCCGGCTCGGCCGTTCCCGCGAGCAGCTTTTTAAGCCCTTCATTCAGGACCTCCGCCGTCTCGCTGGACAAATAAACGTCATAAACAGGCGTGAAATCAACGCTGGTCACCAGCTCGTACACCTCCGCGAAGATGGACGACACCTTGTTTCTGTCCAAATCGATTTTGTAGCTTACCAATTGATTGCTCTCAAGCGTCTTACGCTGCGCTTCGGGACCGCTCATCGCGTATATAAGCGCAAGCGCCGCTTCCTTCCGCTCATCCTGTGCCTTGCTGCCGAGTCCCATGCCGATGCCCGTGACACCGGACACGGACCGGCTGTTCCCCAATCCTTCAGGCATTGATGGCAATACGGTTGCGCCGATCCGACGCAGCTCTTCATTCGTCGCATTCGCCGCCATATTCGTCAGCGCCCAGCCTCCGTCGATCATCATCGCCGCTTCTCCGCGCGCGAACAGCAGCTCCATCTCCAGATTATCCATGTTGGCGTAACCTTTTTGGAACGCGCCAGCCTCGGCAAGCTCCTGCATATAGGTTAAGGCATCAACAAATACACGGTCCGTGTAAGCTGCTCCTTCTTGAGCTATAGCCTTCATAAACCAATCGGTGCCCGTAACCCGATCCGCAAGCGAGCTAAAGATGCTTGATTGCGCAACCCAACCCGCCTTGTTGCCTAATGCGATTGGCGCGATGCCTTTGTCGTTAAGCTTGCGGATGACATCCAGCAATTGTTCCCATGTTTGAGGCACGGTCAGCTTCTGCTCCAAAAAGATCGACTTGTTGTAATACAATATCGACGTCGGAGTAAGTCCCATTGGCGCGCTGTATGTATTTCCTCCTTCGGTAAACGCCTCCAGCGAACCCGGCATAAATCCGTCTCTCCATTCCGGATATTCGCCCAGCAATTCATTGATGGGCTGGATCAGCCCTGCTTGGGCAAAATCGCTGGTCATGGAGCCGCTCCACATCACGAACACATCCGGAAGATTGTCCGCTTTCGCAGCCTCCATAACCTTCGCCCGGTATCCGTCGGATACAAACTTCTCCACCTTTAGCTCGATTTGCGGATTATTTATTTGGAAAGTCTCTATAAGACTCCGCATCGCCAACGAGCGAAGATCGTTCCCATTAAAGTTATGCCATAACGTAATCTGTGTTTTCTCCTCTGCGCCCGCTTCCTTTCCCTCATCATTATTGGTACCGCAAGCAGCTAAAACAGCTAGAAGGATGACCCCTATGCCTACGCTCACGATTGGTTTTCTCAAAATAACTCGTCCCCCCTTATGAGGTAGTCCAAAAACTCCGCTTTTGATCACGAAGTATACCAGGAAGCCTACTCGACATCGAATCTTTGAACACGCACTGTATGTCTATTATCCATTATAAAGATATTGTGTCGAAATGTGGAGTCTTTCTCCGTTTTTCGTCGAATCGCACGGAACGATCTCCGCAACATGTAAAACCCTCAAGCGAAGGCCGCCTGAGGGTTTTGCACGCTATTTCAGCTTGTGTTCGACAGAGATTAGTAGCAGCAGAGTGTTTTTACGATGATGACCAGAAGGATAAAGAGAACCAGGATGGCTCCGACGTTGTTGAATGCGCCGCCTACATTACCGCAACCTGCACCTGCGACAGGGTAGTGATGGTTAGCTCCGCCAGAAACGTTTGCTGCATAATTCATGAAGTTTTCAGCTCCTTTAATGTTAAGGTACAGTATCCTATGTATATTTCACCCGATTGTATAGGCGTTTGATAAAATTGTGCGTTTGCACATTTTGCTCCGAAGCCCTCACCTCTCGCGACTCGTCACGGCCTTTGTCCGAGCTAAACCCCACCCTTGTCCCGCAATGCGGGCGTATGCCCAAGTTATATGCCATGGGAACAAATACCCAATCAACGCATGCCTCGGGAGCATAACCTACAGAGTACTCAAAACGTAAGGAGGTGCATGTAACAATGTCCGGTTGCGTTGGTGGTGCTTATAATAACGTCGGAGCCATCCTGGTTCTCTTCATTCTGCTGGTGATTATCGCTTGCAGCTTTGGTTTCAAATGGTACTAATACCCTCCCATGTCTGAATCGTATCCTCCATGCATGAGGACATGAATCGCAGCAGCCATCCTGGCGAGAGACCCGCCCCCCGCGTCGCGGGTCTTTCCTGTTCGTCAGACGGGACAAGCCCTCAGGCGCTAATAGGGCAAGACTCCTGCCGCATATCTTCTATAAGAGGCTGTGCACACGCACTATAGGAAATGTCGTTCACCAGGGGGCAGTCTGACAGAGCAGTTGCCTCGAAGCGTTGGACGTCATAAGGGGGAGTCAAAGGTGGCTATCGGCGCGGATTGGTATCGAAGATGTCTCCTGAGTATCGCGGGCAACAAAACGGTCAAAGCAATGACGATCAAATACGGCAAGCGGCTGTCCTCCAGATTTATCGCCGGCCGCCATTTGCATGACGCTCTCGAACAAGTGCGGGCGCTAAACAACATGGGCATTATGGCAACGCTGGATCATCTCGGCGAAGGAGTGACGCTTGCTTCCGAAGCCGCAGGCTATCGCGACGCTTATATCAAGCTGCTGGACGGCATCGCGGAGCAAGGAGTGTACGCCAACGTTTCCCTTAAGCCCACCCAGATGGGGTTGGCGCTGGACGCCGAGGCGTCTCTCGCCAATATTCGTGCAGTTGCGAGGCATGCGGCAGATCTCGGCAACTTCGTTCGGCTCGACATGGAGGATTCGGCTTTTACGGAAGCAACCTACTCTATCGTACGCCGACTTCGCGAGGAAGGGCTGAACAATGTCGGCACGGTCCTTCAGGCCTATCTGCACCGTTCGGCGTTAGACGCGAAGCGCTGCGTAGAGGATAGCATTCCTCTCAGACTTGTTAAGGGCGCCTATAAGGAACCGCCTTCCATTGCCTACCAGCGCCACACCGAGATTGCCGAGCAGTTCAAGCGGCTTATTCGGCACCATTTTGACCACGGCGCCTATGTTGCAATCGCCACCCATGATGATGCCATTATCGGTTATGTCAAGAAATACGCTTCTGAGCGGGGGATTCCGACATCGCGGTTTGAATTCCAGATGTTATACGGTTTAAGAATGAAGGAGCAGGCCAAGCTGGCCCGCGAAGGGTATAGGGTACGTTGTTATGTTCCTTACGGCGAAATGTGGTATCCGTATTACACGAGGCGCCTGGCAGAAAAACCCGCCAATCTATGGTTAGTCCTGCGCAATCTCGTAAGGTAACAGGATTGTCAAAACTCCGGACCTTCCACTTATAGCCATTAAACGCTATTTGTTGTAAAATAGTGAGAAAACCTCTATCGACCTAGCAATCTATCACGAAGGAGACGAATGTCTATGAATATATGCGAGTGCCGCAATCAAATTGAACAGCTTCGCAAAATCATGGAACTAACGTTCGACAACCACGGATCCTTCACTGCCCCTCCTGTCCTGGAAGCCAGTCAACGTCTTGACGATGCCCTGGTTCACTATCGATTATGTCCTTTTTTCGATTCCTGCAATGAGAGTGGATGCAGGGTAAGTTGGAAGGATGTAGATCAACTGCAACTTGGCAACCAAGCCAAAAATAAAATTGCGGGATAAATGTTAAAAACGGCAGTCGACGCTCAAAGGCGATGACTGCCGTTTCAAATTTGGCCTATCGTTTATTTAACGATTGTAGTATCCGGACGAGCATAACCGTTGCTTCTCCTCGCGTTGAAGTATCGTTCGGCATAAACCTGTTGCCGCTTCGCCCGTTTACGATCCCGCTTCTCGCTGCAGCCGCAACGTAACCCTTTGCCCAATCAGCAACGTCCGCATCATCCGCAAACGAAGTTGCTCCGTCGGCTATAATGGGCAGTTGCAGGGCGCGGACGATCATCACCGTCATTTCTGCCCGTCTGATCTTCTCTTTCGGACGGAAGCTTCCGTCCTCATATCCTCTAATAATGCCGGTCTGCACAGCAGCGGCTACCGCTTGCCGCGCCCAGCTGCCGATTTGTTCCCCGTCAGAGAAAGACTGCGCAGATTCATCGATATCCGTCTGTTCTCCTATCGCCCTCATCAGCAAAACGGCAAACTCTTGGCGGCTGACATCGGCATCAGGGCGGAAGCTGTTGTCCGGATAACCGCTGACGATTCCTTTCGCCACTGCCTCGTTAATTTGTTGCTCAGCCCAATGTCCCTGCGTATCGCGAAATGGCACGACTGGCTGTTCATTCGTTTCGGAGACGGGCTCCTCCGACTCCTCGCTCTCATTCGGAAGCGCCGGAGAAACAACGATATTCGTTGGCGGAGGCGACGAGGGAGGATTTGTCGGTTCAACCTCAGGCTCCTCCAATCCATCCACGGAGAACAAATAAGGAGTTAGCGGCGCCAACGTTAAAACAGTCTCATCCACAATTTCCCCGGTGATCAGATTAGTCATATGCGTGACGGCCCGCTCGCCAACTACCGCCTTGGCCGATACGGCTTCCGATCCGTAATTCACAACGTTTAACAACATCTTGCCTTCGTATGTTGCGTTGCGCCATTCTACGTTGTAAGGCATTTCTCCGGTAGAAGGCTGAATCAGCTTCACATGCTGCGGGTTCATATTATCCAGAATAGGCTCCATAAACGCTCGAATTTGCGAAGCCGTCCAATCTGCGGCCGTAATCTTATCCGCGTGGTCAAAAATATATTGCCGATCCGCAGCCGCTTGCTCCTCTCCATGAGGCGTAAGCCTGAGCGCATGCGTGCCAATCAGCAGCACTCGTCCCCCTTGCTCGATAAAACTTTTGATTCCGTCCAGAGTAGCCGGATCAACCCGTGTCACATAAGGCACGACCAGCAGTTTGTAATCGGCAAGCGCTCCTTCTGCGATCTGTTTCTCGGAGATATATCCTGTTTTATGTCCGCTATACGATAACGCTTCATACGCCCGCATCGTAACCGTAGAGTAATCGCCAGAAAAAATGCCGGCGGGAACCGTGTACAGAAGAGCCGCTTCCGGTTTCGCATGCTGGAATGCCGTAATTTCCCATGCCAAACGATTTAGATCCAGATTGGTGCGCCCCGCTTCGGCCACAACATCCGGACGGTGGAGGACGCTCCCCTCTCGACTGGATGATTCGTCATAGGTTCTCTCCCAAATCCAAATCGTAGAAGCGCTGCGTCCATGTATGGCGCTTTGCCAAAGAACGCTGCGAAAATGTTTGGCTTGCTCCGGAGTGTATAACTTATCGCCGTCGGCAATGATATGATGCTCGGAATTAAATACGGGCGCCTGTTTGAAGGAGGTTTGCATATCATAGAAGCTTAGTTCCTCCATAAAACCTTTCGGCCCCTCATTGATGTAATTCCAATTGTCATTGCCATTAATTTGACTGAACGCAGAGAAACGTTCTATGTCGACTCCCCATGACAGACTGCCCTGCGGATCGCCCATAATTTTGGCATGCAATGGCAGATCCGGCGCCAACTCATGGATCACATCGACCATCCATTCGTGCCAGCTGGCAAAATAATCCTGGTTAAAAACGACATAATCATAGGACCAGGGACTGGCGGTCACATTAGCGGGCATCGGCACTTCGTCAAAGGAGGCATAGCTGCTCTGATAGATTCTGTTAAGCTCCGCTATATCTTCGTCATACAACTCCTCCAGATACCCATGCCACAACGGTAAAGCGTAAGCATCCTTATTCGTCTGATAAACCGATTCGTTGCTCAGCGTAATACTATGCAAGGATTCGTAGCCCGCCACTGCCGGGATCAACGCCCGCAGATAATCCTCTATGATGTCCTTGGCCCTTGGATGAAATAAGGAGAATTTAATAAAACCGTTGTTTAATACGTTCAATTCAGGCCACTTGGTTAACGCCCAAGCTGGAAAATAATGAGGCGAAATAAGCAAATTAACGGCTATATCATGGTCCTCTGCCCGCTGCAGCGCCTGCTGAATGTCCGATTCGAGCTTGCGAGTGGAGATGACGTAATCTTTATCCTCCGAATATCCTCCCAAATCTTCGAATCCGGCATTTTTGACGATGTTTTCGCTGCTGCCCGCTTTGGTTACGCTAAGATCGTCCACCCAGATCGTACCCGCATTTTCTGACACGATCATTAATTTATAGCTGGTTTCTTGAGCGCCGGTCGTGTATTCGTACACCACCTCCCGCCAATCAAAGGTGCCGCTCGGGAAAGACTTGCGCTGTTTCATCGCCGCCCCTCCGGGAAACCACGTGTTTTTGGCATTTTCCCCTTTTACCCAAACCCGAAATTCATAGGTCGTATTGGGCTCGACCGGGATCGTCTGGGCTACATTTACATATACGTTGGGCTGAATGGGCGACGCATTTGCAATTTGCAATGAAACGTCTCCCGAATGACTCACGCCTTCCACCGCAGCTGCAGTTGCGTTTACATTGCCCGAACGGCCTACCGTATATTGATTTACAAAATCCTTTTTGTCCAAAATGACATCTCTTGGTCCTATCTCGATCTGGATAATATTGTTGCCCAAATCCTGGAATATAGGGATATCCTCCCGCACTTTGCCAAAATGGCCGTATCCGGTAAAGAAGATGGGCCGCTCTTCGACGGCGCCGGTGCTTCTTACCGCTGTGTCGCCCATAAAGGAGTAACCGGAAATATCCGGCCTTCCGCTCACGTAACGCGGGACATCCTGCGGAAGGACCGTGCCGTCCAAATAACTCTGAAGTCGGGACTCCGCTTCGCCGTACAATCGCTCAAGCTCCACGGCGACATAATAAGCCCGGCCGAGTCTGTTCCCGACGATGTCCTCTTTTCCGTATTTTACGAATTCTTTGATGACCGTATAGTTTATTCGCTCATAATCCGTAGACAAACCTTGCGCTTCCGCAGCGAGCAGCAGTTGCTCAAGCATAGGCAGCTTGTTCATAACCGCATCCAACATGCCTTCTAACTCTGTCGAAGTCATGATAGCGGTTACATCGATAATCTCGGTGAGCGTTCTATTGCCTCCTGGTTCGGCTAGCGTAAAATCGAGCGCATAGTCGTCGGCACGCGTTGGCGCAAATTCCGTCTTTATCTCTGCTACAGACCGGGCAGGTATGACCAGCTCCCGGTCCATGTTCGTCATCGTAGAAGATAACAGCAGGCTGATCTCCTCATTGCCCCAATTTACCGCAGAAACGTTATATTCGCCTGCGGATCCGCTGCCAAGCTCCTTCGGGCCTTCCACCCAGAAGCTCCAAGGCGTGTCTGCGGAAACCAGCTGCACTTTGCCATGGGAGCCGGGACTCTTGGCTTTGCCTATACCCGGCGTCCATTCGATCCATCCGCGACGCCCCGCTCCGTCATTATCGTTAAAGAGCAAGGTAAACGGAAGTACGCCATCCGGTTTTCCTGTATAGATTGTATTCCACGGCATCTTTACCTCATACAAAATGGTACTGCCAAGCTGCGTCGCCGCAGCTGCAATTTGATCCGCTCCCGCTACGGCCTTTCCTTCGCTGAACTGCCAAACATGAGCCTGGCCATCCATAAAGTTGATGCCATATTCCGGTCCATAAGCGCCATCCGGGCTAAAGGCAAATTGAATGCTGTCCCCTCTCCACATCGTACTGCCGGCAACGGGGGTATGGTTATTGTCGATCACTTGAGCCGCCCAGTAGAAATAGTCGTCATCATAGGCCATATAGACATGAGCGGACAAGTCCTCTGCGTTAGCCCAACCCGACATCTCTACTTGGGCATCGCTTGCCGGCAACTGAAGCTGTGCAAACGATTCCCACTTCGCTATTGTCCCATCCAGTTCCATGCCATCCGTCTGCAGGGCAACCGCATGCTGGCTGGAGCCAAAACCGGCTTTAAACTCGTCCCACGGCGTTATCTGGACGGGTCGCAGTAAGCCCGCATCGACATCGACCGAGTCGACATTCTCAGCCCCCTCTCCTGTGAGCGCTTCCAATTCTTGACCGTAAACAGCAGCCGCGAAACACTGGGCTGTCAGCAACCCTGCAAGCAGCACGCTGAGCCCCCGTTTAGCCGGCTTAGCCAGCGCAGCTGCAAATTTGCGGAATGGCAACGGTTGTTTCATCATTTTCCTATTCCCTCCCGTTTTATAATCGGAATGTAACCGGGCGGAGAGAAAAGTTTGCCATGTTCCCCCTCCAGCCCCTTCTATCATTCCGCCTAAACTAACTTGATGACGCAGTCGGCAGCGATACCCGCTCCACCGAACCTTCCACAAATTGACCCCTCATTTGAAGAATAAACCGGATATGGGCAGGCTTGACCTGCCTTACATCCGTCAGCCCTTGAAATGCGCACAGGGCCGCTGCCGTTCCGGCAGCTTCGCCAATGGCGCTGACCGAGGCCATAATCCGGTAAGAACTGTGCGCTTCATGCGTCCCGCTGATGCATCTGGAGCTTAGCAGCAGATTGCCAGCCCCTTTCGGAATCAAGGAACGGTACGGGATATGATAATATCCCGGCTCCGGAATACGCTCAAGCCGCGTCGTACCGCCTTCAGGATCATGAATATCAAGAGAATAAGCGCAGGCCGCAACCATATCTTCGAAGTGCCGGGTGCCGAGACAATCCTCCGCTGTAAGCTCATACTCGCCAACAATGCGCCGCCCCTCCCGAATGCCGAGCTTGGGAGCGATATAGTCCAGCCTCGCATGTTGAAATGCCGGATGCTGGCGAATAGCCGCAAACAGCTCCTCCGCTTGTTTGCTTCCTTCCTTTATGCCGCGCTCGACGGTCTCCGGCTTGGTAGGGTCCACCTCCAATACCGAGGTAGAGTTGAACAAGAGCGCCTCTCCATCCGGGTAAGGGAAACAAGTTACGCCGGTTCGCGGATTGTTGGTGCCCCCGGCCTCCTTCAACTTCTGATAATAAGGCAGAAGCTCCCGTCTTAACGAATGGATCGCGGACCATAACCGAATATCGGGCTGCTGGAGCAGCGACCGATCGAAGCCGCTCACCTTGAACGTCGCCGTAGCCGACTGGAGCTTGCCGTCGCTCTCCCGGCCCAGATGGTAGGATAAGCCCGCAAGAGCCGACAAATTGCCGTCTGCGGTAGCATCAAGATAGACCGGGGCGGATACGATGCCCGAATGTTTGCCGCTGATATGCAGCTGAGCAATCCGGTTATCCCGCATGTCGGCTTGGACAACCGCGCTCCCCGTCCATATCGTCAGAAGGGGCTCTGCGCCAAGCAGCTTGTTATAGTTTGCCTTTAACTGCTGCTCGTCATAGGTTGGCACGACTTGTTCGCTGTAATGGGTGTAGGCGGCGGGAAATAGTTCCCGGTGAATGCCGCTGTTAATCGGACGGCCGCCGCGATCGCGAAACTCGCAAATAAGCGAAACGCTGGAGAAGACGCCGGTGCCTCCGACTTCATCCGCCTGCTCGATTAGCAGCACTCGCTGCTGCAGCCTTGCCGCGGCAAGAGCGGCGCTTATGCCGCCAACGCCCGCGCCGGCTATGATAATATCAAACTTGCAAATTTCTTTATTCATTAGCCGCTCCCCTATCTTCCAAGCCGCTTGCCAATACACGGCGAGGCGTTCCCTCATAGATCACAATGCCATTGCGGGAAATTCGGCAGTAGCCGGGACGCATGACAATATCAAAGTTATCATTGCGGAAGATGAAGCCGCTGACTTGCACATCCCCGTCCTCGGGCGGTCTTGGATAAATCCACAGACTGCCGTCAAGCTGCGGTTCGATCCCCGCCATGCCGAACAGGAGCGCCTCCGCCCCGGACAATCCGGCGACCACATTGGCCCGCTTGTGGGCAGGAATGGCCGGCCGATCGCAATAATGCTCTTGCGGATAATAAGGCAAATGCCGGCCCATCCAGAAATGCCGCTTCAACACATCCCACGCCGCTTTATCCTTGCCTTGTTCCCAAAGCGTAAGCGCCAACATGGGACCGTCTCCCGTATAGGAGCCGCCGCCCGACCAATCCGGATCATTTTGCTCGTAATGAAGCTCATCCTCTGCGGAAACGCTGCTTACCCCATAGGCGCCAAGAAACGCTCCCTCCCTTACCTGCTCAAACATACGATCCGCCATAACCTCCGTACATGCCCCGAAGCGCAGCGCATCGAAATATTGGATGGAATAGATAAACTCCTCATGCCCATCAGGGTATACGGCCTTGAACCACCCTTTCTCCTCATCCCAAAGATGGCGACGAATGGACCGACGAATCGTCTCCGCCTTGGCTCGCCACTGCTCCGTCGTTTCCCGCTCCTCCCCCAGCTGCTCCGCGAGCTGGGCCAGTCTGTCATAGCTCCATGCGCGCTCGGCATTGGGACTGGCAACAATGTGTTCGTAGCCGGCGCCCCGCATTTCCAGAAGATTATGCTGAAAGCCGTAATCCAGCAAATCGTTTGTCTGGGGAAGTCTTTGATCGTCTTGCAGCATTAATTGACGCATGACGGGGAACAACTTCCGGCCTCCCTCGCCATATAGAAGAAGGGCGCTCCATGCAAAATGAATAAAGGACCAAAGACTGTAGGAGTAAGCGACATTGGCTCCCTTGCCGCTAGGCGCAAAACGGGAATGGCGGTCAACGCCGCTGTCGGCCATCAACCCGGCCAGCTCCAGGCTTTTTTCCTCGCCCAATAACAGTCCCATTGTTTTGGCCGCGTATCCCCCCACATCCCATGGATAACAGCAAATGCCGGCTCCCTCGATTCCGGACACGACCGGGAAAGGCTGCATGGCAAATTCCGGGTTGTCCCAAAGACAGATCAGACCGCTCATGATGGAACGCCGGTAATATTCCTCGAGCCCGGGGATGTCGGATTGCAAGACCGGCAGCCGACGACCGGCCTCGGACAACCGGTTCTCCCATACTCGCCGGGTCTGATCCTCCAGCGTTGCCAGCGCGGCTCCCGGAAGGAAAGGGATTCCGGCTGCGGTCATGGCGACGCAGAAGCGTATCGTCCACGACTCCCCCTCCGCCAGCACCGTCTCTAATTGACCTTCGCTCGTTAGGGTGACCCTTACCTGACCGTTCTCCCAAGTATGAGCCGGATGATCGCGCTTGGTTGCCTGCTCCGCTGCCGCTTCGGGCCAGCCATAGTCCCATTCATCGTAGTTGGCATAGATCGGCCGACCTGGCGATACCTCCGGCGCAATGCCAAGCGTTAGGGTTCTTCCGCTGCGGTTGCGAACCGTCACCTTTAGTACAAAACCATGGCTGCCTGCAAGCGGCACCAGTTCGCTGTCCACTCCCAGAGAAAGCAGCTTGTCCGCGACAAAGTGATGATAAGTGCCCCGTCGGAAAATACGGTCCGGCTGCCAAATCTCCTCCGCATACAACAGGCCGCAGTCCCCCTTGCCCAAATGGCCATTGTCCGCAATATCATGCCCATCCGCTCTCAGCCCTACGGACAGTTGAAGGTCCTTCGCCGCATAGGGCGGCGCGTAACATCCGCGCACGCCCATTACCGTTCTCCGCTCGGGGGCTGTCGTACTGTAGCCGCTGCCTACCCAGATATGTTCCTTGGGGGCCAGGCTTTTGCGTATATCAAAAGCAAATTGCTGTAAAGTGTCCATTGCCATCGCGCTAAACTCCCTCAACGTTATTTCTTGGCCTGATTGGCGTAAAGCTCCGTGTAGTCCGCAATAATTTGATCGCCGCCCTGAGCTCTCCACTTCTCTACTTCTTTGTTGAAGCCGTCCTCATCCAATGTGCCGATAATGAACTTAATGCGAGCATCCGTAATAATTTTGTTCAACTCTGTTCCTTTTTCCACGGCAGTCTGGGAAATGAGCGGCTCCACCGGATTCGACACGATGATGGATTCATTATCCTGCATCATCTGGCGGAACTTGTTATCCGCCTCGCCTTTGCCCTTCCAGATCATCAACGCTCCGTCATAAGACGGCAGTTGCTTTAAAGGCGATACTTCGTTGGAATAGGCCGTCTGGTCGGTGATGGACGGCTCTCCGGAAGAGTCCTTCGCGTGATGGCTTCCTTCGATCCCCCAAGTCCACGTGTACATCATTTCTTCATCCACGATTTTGTCAAAGAATCCAAGAAGCTTCTTCAGCTCTTCCTCTGTTTTGACCGTTGCTTTGGGAAACACGAACATGCCGTTATAACCCGTTGTAGCAAATACCCGCTCGCCCTCCGGCCCCTCGATCCGGCTGATAATATCCAGCTTGGCATCCGGATTCGCCTTCTTAAGCTCATTGCCGCCAGTGATCAGGAAATCAAGCGTTGTAAAGATAACGCCAGCTTTGCCTTGGAAAAATTGCTCCTGCTGCTTGCTTGTTTTCGTAGCCGGGAAATCCTGATTAATCAGCTTTTCATCATACAATCTCTTGTAAAATTTCATAGCTTCCATATTTTCGGGCGTCATAAACTGCGGTACAGCCTTGCCGTCTTGGATTTCCCACTGATTTGGCGCTCCAAAGAAAGCCGCGATCGTCTGGAAGCCGGTTAACCCGACTGCCGATGCGCCGTTGCTGGAATCTTCCGCTTCCACAAGACCGAAAGTATCCTTATTTCCCGTCTTTGCCGGATCGTTAAGCGTAAACGCCTTAATTACGTTATATAAGTCGTCGATCGTTTTGGGCTGTTCAAGCCCGAGATTTTCCAGCCAGTCCTGGCGAATGACAACGCCTTGACGCGCCAGCGCTCTTGCACGGTACAAACCGTAAACTTTGCCGTCCACGGAAATATTGTTTAATACCGTTTCGTTTCCGTTATATTTGCTCAGATTCGGGTAGTCCTTTAGATAAGGTCCGATTTCCCAAAACATGCCGGAACGTTGGGCGTTAATAATCGACGACGATTTCGTATCCTGAATCATGAGTACTTGAGGCAGATCATTAGAAGCGATGGATACATTCACCTTGTCGTTGTAAGCAGAGGCAGGTATCCAGGTTGCGTCTATCTTGGTATTGGTATATTCCTCGATTTTTTTAATAATCGGATTATTTTCGCCCGGCGGCTCCGGCGAGGTGTATTGGTTCATCATTGTAAAAGTGAACCTGCCGTCGCTTCCTTCCTCCTTCTTGCCTTGTCCGCATGCTGCCAAGCTTGTTGCCACGATTGCAGCCAGCCCGACAAAAGCCAGCTTGCGCGGTAATCCCAACATGTCTTCGTCCCCCTTGATTAGATGAGTTCATTGTATCAAAAGACGGGCAAGCCCATCCTTTAACCCGTAGAGGTGCTTATCCTTTTACCGAGCCAAGCAACACCCCCTTGGCAAAATGTTTTTGCAGGAAAGGATAGAAGGCCAAAATCGGAACAGTCGAGAATACAATGACGGCCATATTAATAATTTTGGAAGGCGGAGGCGGCGCCTCGCTCATATCCGATAATCCTTTTTCCGTCAAAATGACAATCTGCCTCAGCAGCACCTGGATGGGCCACTTGCGGGAATCGTTAATATACAAAATGGCGTTAAGAAAAGTATTCCAATGGTTGACGGCGTAAAACAACGCGAAAGTGGCAATGGCCGGCATCGACAACGGAAGCACGATACGCAGCAGAATGCCGAGATCATTGCAGCCGTCAATCTTGGCCGATTCCTCCAGACCGTCCGGAAGCTGCTGAAAAAAGTTTTTGATAATAATCAGATTAAATGCGCTGATCGCGCTCGGAATAATTAAAGCCCAATACGTATTGGTGAGATGCAGCCCTTTGACAATCAAAAAGGTAGGGACAATTCCGGCGCTAAAAACCATCGTAAAGGTGACCAGCAGCAGGATCAGCCGACGACCGTACAACTCCTTCCGCGCCAGCGGATAGGCCATAAGCACAGTCATGAGCAAATTTACCAGCGTGCCAACAACGGTAACACCGATAGTGACCCACAAGCTGTGGAGCAGGATTGGCGTCGACAATATATAACGATAGCCCGCCAGCGAGAACTTCGTTGGGAATAACATAAAACTTTTGGCCAGCACTTCCTGCTCTGTCGCAAATGAAATCAACACGATATAGATAAAGGGAATAACCATAACCGCCGCCACCAGGATCAACACGGTGCCGTTGGCAATGCCGAACAGGCGATTCCCCAAACTGCGTTCATGCATGACTAGTACACTCCTTCCTCGCCGAATTTTTTAACCACCCAGTTGGCGGTAATGATCAGCACGAATCCGACAATCGATTTAAACAAGCCGACGGCCGTGCTAAAGCTGAACTGTCCTTGCGTAATCCCGGCGGTATAGACATAAGTGTCAAATACTTCTCCGACTTCCCGATTGATCGAGTTAAGCATCAGGAAGATTTGCTCAAAGCCTGTGTCCAGGAACGTTCCTAGTCGTAAAATAAATAGGATGGTAATCGTCGAGCGGATGGCGGGAAGCGTAATATGCCACAGTTGGCGCATGCGGCCTGCTCCATCTATCCTTGCCGCTTCATACAGCTGAGGGTCTACGCCGGATAGGGCAGCCAGAAAAATAATCGTTCCCCATCCGGTTTCTTTCCATATCACCTCCAGCGTAATCATCGGGCGGAACCACTCCGTACTAATCAAATAGTTGATTTTCTCCCCGCCCAAGGCGGCGATAGCCTCGTTGACCAAACCGCCGTCCAGGGTGAAGAAGGTGTAAGCAATCCCGACTACGACGACCCAGGAAACAAAATGCGGGACGTAAATCAACGTTTGAACCACTCGCTTAAAGGCTTCGCGCCGAACCTCGTTAAGCATAAGAGCCAGAACGATCGGCGCCGGGAAAAAGAATAAAATATTGTAACAGGCCAGTATAAGCGTGTTTCGCAAAAGCATCCAGAACACGGGATCGTGAAACAAGCGGTCAAAGTGCTTCAGTCCTACCCACTCGCTTCCGAAGAACCCCAGGTATGGCTGATAATTTTTAAACGCCAGCAGCAACCCCCACATGGGCGCATACTTAAAGAGGACAAAATAAATGACACCGGGAATAAGCATCAGGTATAACCATTTGTCCCGCAATAACCGGCGGCCGACCCGATGCCGCTTGGGCATAATGGCAGGCGCCGCAAGGGCCGGCTCGCTTTCGATTTGATTCATCTCCTAACTCCACCTTTGCTCGAACGTTTCGTCTTGTGCTGCGTGCTTTAACCTTAAACGGCGAGGAGATGAGCGTCTATAATCGGGGTATAATCATCGGAACGCGTAGTGATAGCGGCGCTTCTAATAATCATTAGAACTTGGATTGTAATCATCTTAATGAACCTAAAAACAAAAAAGACGCAGCTGCACGCGCTGCGTCTGGTTTTTGGGGTCATGGGATTTCAAAATATTTATTGCCCGACATGCTGTTGGCGATATTGTCCCGGGGTCATGTTCTCCATCTTCCGGAAAAATCGGATAAAGTTTTGCGGGTTTGTATACGTAAGCCGTTCGGCAATGTCGCCGATCTTCATATCCGTCTCGATCAACCACTTCTTGGCCATCTGCAGCCGGTATTGCTGCAAGCATTCGCTAAAGCTGATTCCGGTTTCCCTGCTAAATAGCGGGCCCAAATGATTGGGATGGTAGTTCAATTTCGCCGCGCAGGCTTCAAGCGTAAGCTCGGTCTCGAAACCCTGGTCAATCATTTGCAAAACTTGATCGGAAATTTGTTTGGCATGCGATTTGCGCTGTTGCTCGATCTTGTTCATTAAAGGGACGATCACGGTATCATAAAACCAGGTCCGGATGGTCTCCTGCGATTGAAGCTCCAATATCTGGTGAAACAGCCCCTGATCCGACGAAAACACGGACCCATCCGGCGATTCATGCAGCATGGAGTTTGACTGCATCAATTCCATCAGCATCGTGTATAGCCGGATTAATGACATCTGATACTGGCGCCAATCCGCCTGCTCCCCGAATATCAAGGCCATACATTGATCCAGCAGTTCCTTGCTTCTGGTCCAATCTGCCAGCTTTACCGCATCGCAAAGCTCCTTGGCGACCCGATGGGGAAAAACGCCTGCTATGCTATCGCCTGGTCTCACATCATCAATAAACAAGATGGATCCGGGGCCGCTCCGAATTCGGTAACGAAGCGCCTCAAGCGCTTCCTCGCAAGAGGCCGGAGCATCGATCAACCGATGACGAGGCCGACTAATGCCGATACTAATCGGCAAGCTCAAATATTGGCCGACGGCCTTTTGAACGAGCTCTACCCTATCAAACAGCCAAGACTTGTACTCCGTCTCCTCCCGCTTCTCGCTCCCCCCAACCAATGTGATTAAAGACTGTTCCGTAAATACCGGATCCAGCCGTTCATGAGCAGGAATCAACTCCGCTGCAATATTGGCGATAGCGAACAACAGCAAGTCCCGATCTTCTTCCCGGTAGTTCGAATGGTCCAAAGAATCGATCTGGATGGCGAGCACGGCATGCCATTGCCAATCGTCCGGATAGCCATACTCCTTCAGCTTGGCAGGCAGCTGCGAGTTCTTCTCCTCGCCCCTGATGAGCTTAAGCACGAAAAACGGCCTCATCTCTCTGATCTTGCCCGCCACTTGGGCGGACAGCTTGTCTTCCTTCTGCAGCATGGATTGCAGTCGCGCCCCTATTAAAGCGAATTCATCCTTCGTCTCCACAGTCTGAGGGTCGTCCGGCTTCGCCGCAATGGCGGATACGAGCTGGCGAATTGGCTGATAAAACGAACGGGAGCCGAACAGAGCCAGACCGCATGTCGACAAGAGCATTAACAAACAGGCAGCCAGCGTTACCCACCCAATGGATCGCGAGTCTTTGGTCATATCCTTAATGGAGATGGCCGACACGTAAGTCCACCGATTGTAGCTGGATTGCCTTGCAATGATACTGGTTTCGTCTCCATCCAGGGATACGTCGAATTGAGTCGTCGATTCTTTGTTCCGTTTGAGTTCGGGAATCAACGGATCGAGGCTGAGTTGCCCCCTCGCGGCCCCACCTTCTGAAAGCAGCTCATAGCCGTTATCCAGCACCAGCACGGTTCCGCTCTGGTTCCCCTCCTTCAGCAAGCGAGACAGCTCCGACTCCGCAATCGTAACTATTGCAAGTCCGTTAGCCTTAAGCGAATTTAGCGGGATTTTTTTGACCAGGCTGATACTGGGCGAACGATCGTCTTTGTTCGTTACCCATGCAGAAAATGAAGGCAGCTGTTCATACCGAAGCAGTTGATCCAAATTTTTGAGATCATCGAATGTAAAGATATTGTTATTGTCGATTCCCCACTGCCCGTTTAAATTTACAATCGTCATATTGCTGATCGTCAATTCGAAGGTTTGGCTGCGTACCATACTCTGGTACATTTCGTTGTAAATTTGATAATGCTCCGCCGCATAAGGCAATGACATGGCATTAACCACTAAAGGCGAACTAATATATTGGGTAACCGAATGGTCGATCGTCTTCAGTATTTGTTCTACCCTGAGCTGCGTTTGCTGCAGCGCATCCATGCTTCGTTCATTCACCTTGTCCTGCACGATGGAGGAGGACATATAATAAGAAGCGATTCCCACTACAATAACGGGAATGGATCCAATAAGCAGGCAAAATAAGAGTAAACGGATAAAATATTTGCCGGAACGATTTTTCATAGCATCTCCTTTGACAGCCATCTTGCTTTATGTTTATCCATTATAGGAAACGCTGTGGGAGGAGTCCATAATCAAGCTATAATCATTATAAAGGATGATGAGAAAACTAAATATATAATCACCCGTTTCTCCGCAAACATCTCGGCACTCTAACCGCCCCGGTCAATTCGATACGTTAAATAAATAATCCGTCCATCCAGCCCAGCTAGAGGGATCCTGGACTGGCGCCCCACCGACGGTGAACAACATTCCTTGTACGGGAAGCTGATCGTTCGCAACGGGGTGAATCCCTGCCTCGTCGACCTTGAATTTGACAGCATCTTTGATGGCGTATTGGACGGGTCGATCATCCAGCAGCTTCAGCATGACGTATGCATCATCTCCCGACGGTCGCCAATCCAGCATTCGCAGCTTCTCGAACCGCTCGAAGAACAAGGCTGCATACATCCCTTCGTTGTACTGCAGCCAAGTATCCGAGGAGCCTCGCGGAGAATACTTAATCCGTTCCCCCTCTCCGTCGTATGCAACCTCGGAGAAAACAAACTCGTCGTTTACCCGATCTACTAAACGAAATTCCGCCTTCAGCACATCGCCTTCTCTCGTGCGCACGAGCTCAAAGGAAGAAATTTTGGCCTGATCCGTAACAGAAGTTTCCGCAAGCACCGATCTCCAGATGCCTTCCATGCCAAGCGCTTCATAAGGTATCGCCTCCATTCGCACATCGCGCTCTCGCCATCCAACCTCCTCCGAAATCGCAGGCCATAAGAGTCCCGTTGCATAGATGGTTAGTCCCAGCAGCGCCGCGTTCCGCTTTATTCTGGCATTCGGCACAGACTTCCGGAAGAACAGCAGATACACGAGAAAGCCCAGCGGAAGCTTAATAGTGTTGATAGAAAAGGTAAAGCAGCCAAGCAAGGTATAACCGGCCAGATTCCAGCCGAGCCCCCTTTCCTCTTCCTCTCGGCGCCGGTAGAGCAAGAACAGAACGATCAGGACGGCAATTCCCGAGAACGGCAGCCAAGCAGACGCCATCAGCCCGCTGTCATGCTGTCTGTAGCCGTATAAGTTATGGCCGGCATATGAAATCGTTACGCCTTCTTTTAATACGTCTTCATTCGCGATATCGAAGGAAACTCCCGCCATATTGCTTGGACCTTCACTCGAACCATAACCCCCTATCAACAGATCGCGTCCCGAGTTATCCGTCACCTGCCAGCGTTCTACCGCCCCGGAGGTTGTGAATGAACCGTTATCCAGAATCAGCGAAGTCGTCAAGTAGCGACCTGCTCTGAGGCTCATGGAAGGGATAGCGTTCAATTGCACATAAATATCGTTATTTTGCTTCGTTACGGATTCCAGCAAAATCGTCGTATTAAACTTCTTCTCTAGTACGAGGTTCAGCATATTCTCCTCGCCGACGCGCTCCGGAATCCATTCTGGCTTCAGCAGGAAAGTTGTCGATATCCCTTCCTTAATGAGGGTCGTATCATACCCTTGGCGAGACATGACCCGCTCATAGATCGCATCCGATCGATTGCTATACAGCCATAGCGTCGCGATTGCGCCCACCGCCAGCAAAGCTGCGATCAGTAGTCTCCAATTTATCTTTCTATAAACTTCCGCTTGCCCAACCTTAGTCGTCATCCTCTTCACCGCCTTCGGGATCGATGTTCACATCCAACATGCCGTTGCTTTATTCCTCAACACTTCTACGCTTCCATTCCTTAGGAGGTTGCGAATCCCTTTTTATCACATAAAAAAAGAAACCCTTACATCTTTTTAAGATGCAGGGTTTCTTTGGCAATCGGATGGGTTATCCATGCTCACGACTTGAGTATACGGAACCCGCCTAGAATCGGAATCGGCTTGCAGGCTCCTCCGGCCGCGTTTACAATCCCCATAATGGCCAGAATGAACAACGCGAGGTTGCCCAGCGGACCGATCAGCAGCCAACCGACAATCGGGATCAGCGAGCTGACGATATTGACGGCAACCAGGGACAAAAACAAGATAAGCCCTTGATTGGCATGGTACATGGCGAATTTCGACTCTTTGGCGGCCAGCAACGGGACAAAAAAGAGGATGTATGCCAAAATGGCCATCACTTTGTTATTGGATACATCGGATGCGTCAACCTGCTCGGCATTCGTAGAATTTCCGCTCACTTTCATCTTCCTTTCCTTCAATTCGAATAAATGACGACTATCATTGTTCGGTTTCCGGATGATTGGAATACACCAATGCCCCGGTAACCGTCTTGTTGTCCTCCAGATCACGCTGCAACGTAAAGATGAATCGCTCAGTTCCCTTTTGTGACGAATAATGAATGGAATTATCGTCTCCCATTCGACTAACCTCCGAATAGCCGGCTTGTTGCGTATAGTCAACATACAGAGCGACCGCTTCGTCGTACGGCATCTCCGTTTCGATCGTCACCGTGATGGAATCGCTGGCGCTGATCGACGAAGTGACTTCGATTTCATCCGGCAGCGGTACGTCGGAAGGGAAGCCCTCCGGTATGTCCGCTTTACTGGACAGCGTAACATCCTTGCCTTCCCCGGTCGTAATCGTCACTTCTCCCTCCTCCGCTTCCTGGATGGCCTGCTCGATGTTCGAGCATCCCATCGCGAAGACCAAGGCCATCGCCGTCGCTGCCAGCCCTGCCCTTTTCCATGTCGTTGTTGCCAATTTCGATTTCTTCTTCATTGCCTCATTCTCCCTTTGTCATAATCGGAACCCGCCATTACCAGGTCCATTCTTCTTCCTCTTCGTCTTCGTCGCCCCAAGTCCACTCGCCGGGTTCTTCAACCGGCGGTTTGACGACATTAAGCTTTAATTCCAGCTCCATAAAATGTATTTTGCTCGTGATGCTTCTGAAGCCGGCCACAATGGATTCCGCAAAGGGCAAATCCTCGCCCCTCGTTACGATTCTGACGAGCATTTGCTGCGGTTCCTCGCCAGGCGGCGCATAGACGGCGCTGACGCGGTATTGGCCGATCGGCACGTTGTGCACGCCGTAACCATTGTTGTTTCTGCTTCCCTTGCTAACCAATTTGGGTCCGCCGACGGTTCCATCCATCATCGTCCCCACGGGCTCCAGCGTTATCGTCACGTCGTCCCGATCGGGCGGTTCGGCAATGGGGTTGAGCGGATGGATCAAATCCATCATATAGAACAGCACTTCCCCGCTTCCGCCCGTGCCGGTAGAACTGTTAAGTTTGACGGTGAAATTGCGGATCGCGCCCGTATTGCCGGCGAACGGGCTGTTATCGTCCGCCGTCAGCTCGACGCTGTGCTCGACCCCCTCATAGACGGTTTTGAAATCGGCATATGCCATGTAAGTCGTGGCCGCCTTCGGCAACGCAATTCTGTAGCGCCCGTTGTCATCCGTCTTGGCCTGCAGGTTGCTGTCATACAATAGCTGGTTGTCGATCGTAATCCATGCTCCTTTAATGGGAGTGCCCTCAGAATTAACAACCCTTCCCTTTACCATATAGGGCTCGAGGACCGTGTCTTCCTTGGTAATTTCGATGATTGACGTGCCCGACGCATTGTTGTAAGAAACGAAATAGCCGCTGGTCTCCGATACGAACCGTAACGGAATCATCGTGCTCCCGTTAATAATTTGCGCCGGTACGGCGAGCTTGACGCCTTGACCGTTCACCTTTGCCGATTGGCTTCCCATCGTCAGCTCGATTTTTATCCCTGATTTCGTCCCCGATGCCGTTTTCTCTTCTGCGTGCCACTCCACTTTGTAGCCAAGCGTCTCGAACGTCTTGCGGAAAGGCACCAGCGTCGTTCCGTTCCGGATCAGCGGCTGCTGGCCTTCGAACTGCAGAAGCTTGCCTTCGACATAGATCTTTATTTCGCCGGCTTTGGCCGTTGCGGACGTCGCCATGCCGGCCAAGAGCACGAGCAAGCAGGACAGCCAGATCATCACCTTCGTTGTTTTTCTCTCCACTTTACCAACTCCTTTTCGCCTGATCGACTTCATCGTATACCGCCTCATCCCGTCAGACCAGTTACACGTTGTCACAACCATTGTCATGTCTTCGCCATAATGCGGGTCTTCTGCCCCAGTCGTCATCCTTAAAGCCCGGACAACTGACAAAAACGATGACAACATGTAACTAGGGGCAGCATCGCCATTCTTTTACAATTAGTAACAAGAACTCGAATGGAGGAATGGATATGAGCTTTATGGACAAAGTGAAATCCGGATTTACCGAAGCAGGCAGCAAGGCAAAAATCGTTGTGGAAATCAATAAGCTCAAATTGCAGAACAACAATAAGCAGAAGGAGATCGAGCAGCACTACCAGAACATCGGACGCATGTACTATTTGCAAGCGGTCGGCAGACTTGCGGATGACTCGGGCGCGGATCCTGCCGGCATGGTTGAAAACATCGCGCGGCTGGAGGCCGAAATCGAAGAAAATAACAAAGAAATCAAGACGCTGGCAAACGAAAAGGACTGCGTATGCGGTAAGCCCGCACCGCTGGACGCCCGCTTCTGCCCCTCCTGCGGACATACCTTTGAATCATGAAAAGCTGGATCGAAAGCAAAAGAAACAAGACCATCCTGCTTCTGTTGATCGCCTCCCTCGTGACGGTTGGCGCCGCAGCCCTATTTATAAAGAATCAGGCGGGCTCCAAGGAAAGCCCTATAGTCTCGCTGAACTCTCACGTGCCGAGCGGACGAGATAAAGCGGAGCCGGCTGCGCCCACACGAACCCGGTATCCCGTCGGCGACTGGAGCATCGCGATTCCTTATTTAAACCCGTTCGGCTCTCCGTCCAACTATCAATCTACCGAGCATACTCCCAATCAATTTCAGGAGTTGAAGTATATCAATGAGCGGCAGATGGAGACCTTCCGCATGACGGCGGGAGAGCTCTGGCAGCTGAATGTGCAATGGAAGGACGATAGCGGCGATCCTTGGGAGGACTTGCGGCTGTATATTAACGAGCTTGGCGGTCGCGCCTACATGGGATCCGCGGAAGACACTCTCGTGGTTACGGCGGATGATGCCGAAGGGATCACATGGTGGGGCATTGCCTCCAAAGGCGGCGACGGCTACCAATTAAAGGTGTTCAAGGAGCTTCGCCTGAGGCACGGTTTGCCCGCCGAATTCAAGACATCGGATTATCCCGGCGGCGAAATCTATTTCATGACGAATAACGAGAACCACAAGTATCAAAGCTTAAGGGCCGACCTTAACGATGGCGGAGTCCGCCTCCATGCCAGAGGTTTCTACTCGCAAGGGAAGAATCGGCGGGATCTCTCTTACAACCAAGAGCTCAACGCCTTCAAAAGCACGCATTATACGCTTAACGATATTCCGCAGGATCCATCCGCGCCTTTGTTCTGGAAGGTTACCTGGAGCCCGGATTCGGATCCGCGCGAGCTTGTTCTCTCGGTAGACGAGACCGAGGACATCACTCCGTTCCGGGACGGCGAACGGCTGGGATCGCTTAAGATAACAGGGGGAATGACCGGTCATCTAAAGGTAGAGGCGCCTCCGGGGGTCGTCATGAGCCATCCGGAGCTTCATCTCCATGGCGACCGTACGCCGGAAGGCGATACGCTCTTCTGGCTTCCTCCCGGCTACTGGAACGTCACCCTCGAGCAGGAGACCGGACCGCCCGTGCATACAAGGCTTGTGCCTGTCAGCGCGGGCGAGATGACGGTGCTGGATATGAAGCCGCTCATTCGCAACGCCTACCGAAACGACGGTATCGGGAAATCCGATGGCGCGGAAAGCGGATTGCAGATTGAAGAAGCCGTGGAACAAGGCGAGCAAGCCCGCATTACGTTTATGCTGCTCGACTCCGAGCAACCCGGATTTGCGCCGAACCCTTCCGACATCGAAATATTGGAGGGCGGCCGGCCTGGCAAGCTGCTGGAGCTCAGCCGGATGAAGACGCCTCCGAGCGTCGTGCTGGCGCTGGATTCCTCCGGCTCCATGGCAAAGTCGATGAGCCAGGTGCTGGCATCCGCCCGCTCCTTTATCGAAGGGCTGCCGGAGGATGCGCATGTTCAAGTGATTGATTTTGACACGCAGGTTCGGGTAATCCAAGGCACAAGCAAGAAGGAAGCGCTGGCGGGACTGTATTCGGTCAAGGCGCAAGGAAATACCAGGCTGTATGATTCCGTCATTGAGGCGTTAGGCCAGTTGAAGGATAAGACGAGACCGTCCCTGGTCTTGTTTACGGACGGCGTGGATAGCAATGCCGAAAAGGCTGGAACGGGCAGCACCTCTAGCAGAAGCGAGGTTGAGCAGGCTGCGCGCGATGCGGGAGTGCCGGTCTATGCCATCGGCTTCGGTCCGGACCATGACAATGCCACGCTGCTGGAGCTCGCGGCCATGTCTGGAGGCACGTATTACTCCGCGCAGGACGCAACCGCGCTGGACCACGTGTTCGGCGCGGTTAACGAGCGGCTCGGCAACCGCTTCGAAGTCGTCTACGAACGGCCCAAGGAGCAAGCCGCCTCCGACGTTCCCGTTATCGCGATGACCCTTGACGTCAGCGGCTCCATGGATGCCGATCCCGCTTCGGGGAACGGCGCATACCGCATCGATAAAGTGAAGCATCTGTTCCACGACTTTATTGCGGAGCTGCCCGAACGCAGCCTGATGCAGCTGCTCAGCTTCTCGTCCGAGCTGCGGTTCGATCAAGGCTTCACCTCCCGCAAGGCCGAGCTGCTGCAGGCGCTTGGCAATTTAAAGGCCGTTGGCGGTACGGACATCCTGAATTCCGTCTTTGCGACCTATCAGTCGCTTAAAAGCATTCCTTCGGAGAAACGTGTTATCGTCTACGTTACGGACGCCGCACTAGCTGTCGATGAGGAGCAAAAAAGCTTCTTTGAAACAACGCTTGCGGCGATCAAAGAGGAGGGCATCGGGGTGCTGTGGGTAGGGCTGGGCACAGAGGATAGCGAAGATGCCTTTAAATGGGCCGCCGAGAAATCCGGAGGCCAATACGTCATTTCCGAGGACCCGGCAGTATTGACGAAAGCCATCCAAGAGGCGCTTGCGCAAGTGCAGAAGCGGACGCAGGGGCAAATTCCGCTTACCCTCGCGGTTAAAAGCGGGAACACTGACGGCTCCGCACGGCTATATACGGACGACAAGCTGGTGGATTTCCCCATGCTGCGGGATGCCGGCAACAAGGTGGAATTCCAAACCATCGGTCTCGAGACGGGCCTCCCCGTCGCGCAATATGGGCAAGCTGCTGCTTCGCTTGTCTATGGACGCGATTTGCCGGGCGAGGACGTGCAGATCCGCAAGCGGATCTCGCTTAACGCCCAGAGTAAGAATAAGGCTGTGGAGTGGAAGGCCAGCGAGCTCTACTTGCTCAATAAGCTCAAGGGCGTCTCCGCTCCCCAGGGCCGTGCCTTCGCGGCGATCGAGATGGAGCTGACGGGCGTGCATAAAGGCGGAGCCGCCTATCAAATACCGGACTTCGCTTCGCATTTCTTTATGCGGATCAACGACTCGGGTTCCTATCCGGCTTCGACGGCCACCTGGCTGACGGAGCAGCCGCTGTCCCCGCCGGGAGACGGCAGCATAACCGTCAAGGCCGGCGAAGCCGTTAAGGGATTGCTCGTATTCCTCGTACCGGACGAGGAGATGGAACGGGCCTCCCTCCATTATTACGACACCGGCTATGGGCATATTTCGCTCGCCTTGATCGGCGAGCTTCCGAAGGAGGACCCCGAAGCCTGGGACAGCATGCCCAAGAGCGCAATCGGCAAGCTGTCGGATACGTTTCAACTGTCCTTACGATCCGTAGGCGAATCGAGCCGGATCGGCAATGTGGCCATAACGCGAGACACCAGCATGTTTAAGCTCGTCGAAACCGAGCTGCAATCGCTTGTCAATGCCGATCTGAAGCTGGATCCGCGGCAACGCTTTTATTGGCGCGCCGCCACCGCCGACGGTCCCTTCCTTCTGCCGGTCCATACGGCGACGGCTCTTTTGCCCCATGGCTTGCTGCGGCCCGCGACCTTCGCTCCCGGCTCCGCGAACACAGCCGTGCTGGCTTTCCAGACGCCCAATGCGCTGGACACGATGCCATCGGACTTGTATGTCGACCTCTTCGGCGGCGCAACAGTGCTTCCGATTAGCTCGGGAACAACGGAGAACACGCATGCGGAGAGGAAAATCGATGCCGGGGGCAAAGGCGTATCGCTGACCGTCAATGCACTGTCCCGGGTGCAAGGGCTGGAGTCCGGCAACGGCAACTATGTCGTAGCCGACGTGACGCTGACCGATGAAAGCGACGGCTTCGGATCAACCGGCTTCCGCGAGACGTTTAAGCTTGTCCCCGTTCAAATCCCTCGGGATAGCGATGTGCCGGAGCTCGCTCCGGATCCGCTCACCGACGGCCTGCTGCTGGGCATGGATGCCGATTGGTCCGTATTCGACGGGGCTGAGCGGCGCGGACTGCTCCTGTTCTCCCTCCCTCATAACGGGAAGGATTTGAAGTGGAGCCTGCAATCCGATCTGTTCCCCGGCTTGAACATGGAAGTCGGCGACGATGTCTATAAGGAGGAAGGCCTGCTCGTCGTTCGGATCGAGCCGGAGCTCGAAGATACGTTCGATTTGCAGCTATCCGCGGCGCTTGCCGAGGTTCTCAGCCGTCATCGGGCACGGGAGGCGGCAGGTCAAGGGGATGGCAAGGCGCGGACCGTCGACTTTAATGAAAAAGAAGGGCGCAGAGAAGCCGTCCCGGCTCCTATGCCTGCCGTGCACGGCTTGATGGCAATCGAATCCGTGAGGCAATGGGCCGATCTCGAGCAGCTTATGAGCAGTTTGCGATGGCTGCCCTCAAGCGATCCCCATGGCGTCTACCGCCACTCTCCGGAAGCTGTCATCGCTCAAGGTTGGGGGACGAAGGGCGATCTGGCCGGCTTGGCGGGCGGATTGCTTTCGCAGCTTGGCTACAGCCCCTCGCTTGGCATGGTCCAGCTGACGGAACGCGGCAGGGAGGCGCTTCGAGAGCTGGGTTCCGTAGATGCGGCAGCTTTGAAATATTTGCCCGCATGGACGTATCAGGACGAGCAAGGAGCGAACAAAATTTTTGTCGTTCCGTTCATGAAGGAGCTGTCGGAGCTCGGCGGTTTGGCCTTCTTCCCCGGCGGCCAGGAGCAACGGGGGATGACGTCCGCACAAGCAACGATCAGCGTTTACTTCCAGGTGGAGGCGAAAGCCGACTCGGGATTAGGCGCAATTGCCGGAGATATCGGTGGCGCGCTTGGAGGAGGCAGCGGCGACGGGGGACCCGACATCCAGGATTTTCGCGTCCTGCAGAATTCGCTTGATCTGGATGCATTGGGGCAGGAAGCGTTGGATATCCGCGCAGGAGGAGCCTCCGGCAATTATACGGCCGTGCTTGAGAACGGGACGATGCAAATCGTCGGTAATCGCATGATAGACGCAGAGGAAAATAAAATCGTCGGCGTTCGTATCGAAGTTCAACTGCCGCAGAAGAAGCTGATGCATGAAACAAAGCTGCGTGATGGCGAAGAAATTACCGATGTGTTCCATACGGTCGCCGTTAATCTTCCGGATTTGTCCGCCGAAGCGGCCGCTACGCTGCAGAAAGCCGCCGACCGCGCTTATAGCGCGGTCAAGAAGCCGGATGATCATTCTGCCCTTTCCTGGTATACCCGCAACATCCTCTATCGGTTTATCGCGAACCAGACTGCGTTCGAATCCGAACTCGCGGAGATGCTGGACGTAACCGCGGGACGGGTGGGAAAGGAGCGGGTCATCTTCGTTACGGTCAGGAACGATGGACCGGGATCAACCTTAAGAACGAGCGTCGATCTGCAGCAATCCGCCAATCGGATTCACCGGGGATCGGAGGAAGCGTCGCGCGCCTTCCATCTCATGAGCGGCCTGTTCGCGTCTCGGCTCGAAGGCGCCGTCCTGCCTGGCAATGGCGCCGACCTTATGGATATATGGATGGAAAGTCCTGAAGATACGCGACTGCTTCTTAGTCTCGTCAACACAAGAAAAGAAGATCTGAGACGGATGGAAGAGCAAGGTTATCCCGAAACGCTGATCGAGCGGGCCAGAACCTCCACCGCGGCCATGCTGATTCCGAATGCGCCGACGGTTATGAACGGGGAACGACGCTGGGCCTGGCTGGAGATCGATCCCGCGACTTACGAGACGATATCCGTCACGGATACGGGCGAACACGGAAGCTTCGCGGAATTTCTGATCTCGATGGAGCCCGTATCGCCGACTGGCGACGACTACCTCGCCTTTATGGCAGGCTCTTTTATCGGCGTCAGCACCTCCGTCTGGAGCATCGGTTCATTTGCGCTAATGCTGGATGACTACGAAGACATCATTAAAGCGGCCAAAGCCTACACATACGGACTGGGCGAAGTGCTGAGCGGCATGATGGACAACAAGGACTTGCCGAAGCTGGAATACAGTGTCAGCCCGATTAAGCTGAAACTCATAGACAAGGAATTCGATTATTTGGCCAAACGCTTCGAGGAAGTCAAGATAGGCAAGAAAGGCGGACTCGGCGGAGATGTCGTTGGATTCGCCCTCGGCTTCAAGAGCGGCGCCGCCTATTACTTCAAACAAGCCGAAGCGGCGATCAAGAAGCCTGTCGTAAAGAATGGGCCTCCAAGCGGGGGTGGACGCTAGGTGACTCACAAACCAAACGTCCAGCCACTCAGTCACTCACTTTCTAATGGACATAAAGAGGCTATCGATTCATTGTGAGTAACGGAGCTGAAACGTTCTGCTTTCGCTAACGGACCTCAGAACCTCTATTTGCGGCATTTTCGCGATATTAAAAATCTAACGGACTCAGATGACGCTATTTGGTGCATTTCCGCCCATTCTATGCGGTTTTGACGTAAGTTAGGTCATCTGTGTCCGTTACAATTTGAACAGGCCCCATTTTTGCGAAATAGCGACTGTGGTGTCCGTTACGATCAGCCTTTACTTCACTGCGCTGCCGCCCACATTGAATCGATAGCCGCCTGGTGTCTGTTAGATTTTTTAACCTGTTGTTCACAAGCCCGAGCGACAGATCTCCCCTTGGACAATGCAATGCCAAGCGCAACAGGGCCGAGCAAAAGTGAATTCACTTTTGCTCGGCCCTATCAGTAAAGCCATATATAACGATTAACCTAGCGGCGTTGTCGAGGCAACCGGAATAACATAAAACCCGGCCTCGGCATCCTCGCGAATGACAGCCTGAACATCATAGACCCGCAGCATCAATTCACGGGTCATAATTTGCTTCGGCTCGCCTTCAGCCACGATTTGACCTTCCTTCATCACCTTTAACTCGTCGCTGTATCGCACCGCTTGATTGACATCATGAAGCACCATCACGATCGTTAAGTCCAATTGTTCGTTAAGGCTGCGAACCAGCTCCAACAGCTCGATCTGATAATAAACATCCAAATAAGTCGTCGGCTCATCAAGAAACAATAGATTTGTTTTTTGGGCAAGCGCCATTGCAATCCATGCACGCTGCTTTTGTCCGCCGGACAGTTCAATCAGTTTTTTCGACTTTAATGAAGTCAATCCCGTACATGTCATCGCCCATTCGACCGCTTCGGCATCTTCCTTGTTGTCAAACGAGAACATATGGCGATAAGGCAGACGTCCAAACTCCACCAATTTCTCTACCGTCAAATCAAACGGCGCTTCATTCTGTTGATGGACAACCGCTAATTGCCGAGCCAATTCCTTTTGCGAAAACTGCTGCAAATCACGACCGTTTACGATCACTTGACCCGCCGTTGGCGCCAAATTTTTGGCCAGAAGACTAAGCAGCGTCGATTTCCCGCTGCCATTGGGTCCAAGAATCGTCGTTACTTTCCCTGCAGATATCGATGTAGAGAGGCTGCGTATAATCGCTCCGCTATTTTTATAATGAAATTGAAGCTGCTTAATGTCCATGGACGCGATCCCCCTTTAACAGCATAAAAATCAAGAACGGACCGCCGATCATCATCATAATGACCGAAGCAGGAATTTCAATGGGAGCAATAAGAGTGCGTCCCGCCGTATCCGCAAATAAAATAAGCAAGGCCCCTCCAACCGCGCTAAACGGAATTAATAGTTTATGATCGGAGCCTACGAATTGCCTGGCTATATGGGGGACAAGCAAGCCTACGAATACAATCAGCCCGCCAACGGCTGTAGCCGCAGATGCAAGCATGACAGCAACCAAAGAGATGACGATTCGGGCGCGCATAACATTCAAACCTAAATTGCTTGCCGTACGATCCTGAAGAGCAAGCATATTGCACCACGTCGATAAAAAGAAGGATAAAATCAGAGTGATTCCGCCATAAAGCAAGATCATTTCGACGTCCTGCCAGGTTTTCATATGGAAGGTGGAGCTTGTGATCCGACTCGTCGCGCTTGATCCGCCAAACGACCCGAGAACATGGTTAAAGCCGGTAAACGCAGCATTAATGGCTACGCCGACCAAGATAAGCCGCAAAGGCTGCAGTCCTGATTTCCATGAAAATAGATAAACCAAAAAGCAGGCAAGCAAACCTCCCATAACGGCAAACAACGGAATATAAAAAAATAATGCGGGAAAAACCGCCGTTACGAGCAAGCCGGCAAAGCCGGCTCCCGCCGAAATGCCAATGACTCCGGCATCCGCGAGCGGGTTGCGCATGACGGATTGCAGCAGAACACCGGATACGGCCAAGGCTGCCCCGCATAACATCGCAACAAAAACACGAGGCAGCCTAAGGTCGCGGATCACGTCAACCTGCGGATTGTTGCCCCATAATAAACCAGATACAAGCTCGCCTAAACCCACCTTGATACTGCCCGCCATCATCGAATACAGCGCCATAGCAACAAGCAGGCAAAGGGCTGCCAATAAGGATACCCACTTTTTCATGACAGTCTCCTTTAGTTTGGATATAGCATATCCGCCAATGCCTCCAGGGCTTCTTCAACGGCCATGTTGCCAGTCGTTCCGAATAGATCCTCGGGCAAGTCATACACTCGGTCATTTTGTACCGCTTTAAAATGCTTCCAAATATCATTGGTTCGGAATTCTTCATCGAACATTTTAATAACCTCGTCAGGCATCCCATGGGCAGCGCGCAAAATAATATCCGCATTGCCTTGATACAAATATTCGGTGTTGGCGGAGATAAATTCTACATCCGATTGTTCCACCACATTTATGCCTCCCAGCTGCTTCACAAGGTCTCCAATATAGCTATTGGCTGTGCCGACCAAATAAGAGCCGGGTACGCCCATTAAAATCATGACGGTAGGCGGTTCTCCGGTTGCTCTTTGCTTGAGCTCGGCAATTTTGCCATCATAATTCGTAATTAACGTTTCGGCAAGCTCCGTTCGATTAAACTGCTCTCCCAGGCTGCGAATCTCCTCTTTCATGCTTTGCAGATTGGTAAAATCCAGAAAATCGGCTTTCACCTTGGCGGCCTCAAAACCATCCTTTAAATCATCCTCCAGCGTACTAACCGATAAAACATGTGTTGGCAGCAAGGAACGAACGAGCTCCATATCAGGGCTCATTGGATTGCCGATCTCCGTTACGCCTTTGAAACGACCAGGCAATTGTTTATAGGTAGTCGGAATGCCAACGGCATCCAGATCAAGCGCATCCAAAATTTCCGTAATCGCGACAGTTGTGGATACGATTCGATATTCGGCATCGGCTTCTGTCGAAGGCTTGCTTCCGTTTGAAGCTTCATCATCTACGATAGTCTTGTTTCCCTTTGCATCGGAACTTATTTGTGCTTCCGTGCCACAGGCAGCCAGTAATAAAACACAAGCACTAACAAAACTTATTTGCTTTAACGATGTCCCTATCCTTGCCGGCATCTTAACCCTCCTAAAAACAGATAGAAGGACACTCCCTATAACATCGTTATAAGGAGGTCCTCATCATTAGATAAAACCTAATTAGAATCTTAATTAACTTGACTTGACGCTATGCTTATAGAGCTAGAGCGCGAAGGATAATAGCAGCCGCTTGGGCACGAGATGCGTCGGCGCCAGGAGCAAACGTATTGTTGCCGACGCCTTCGATCAGACCCTTTTCTACCGCCACGGCAACATATGGTTTTGCATAGGCAGGAATCGCATCGGAATCCGCGAAAGTCAGCTCCGGAGCATTTTCCGTGCTAAGCTTCAGAGCTTTTACAAGAATAACCGCAGCTTCTGCGCGGCTAACCGTATCTTGCGGAGCAAACGTATGGTCGGCATAACCTGTAATCACTCCTGCAGCTACCGCTCTCTTAACGAAGTCGGAAGCCCAAGCTGCGATCTTATCATTGTCGGCAAAAGCTAACTCCTTTTCCGTAGCAGGAATATTTAAGCTTGTAACGACAAGCTTGGTGAACTCTGCGCGAGTCATCGCTTTGCCTGGGGCAAACTGGCCGTTTTCGTAGCCGTTGACGATGCCTTGAGCGTAAAGTTGAGCGATATCGTTTTGCGCCCAATGTTTCTCCGTGTCGGCAAATACATTGACATTGCCAATTGCTTGCAGAAGCGCATCCGTTGCAGACTCAATATCGGCAGCCGTGTTTAAATAAGTAGCCGCTTGGTTAGCCGCGGTAATTGCAGCTTTAAGCTCATCGGTTTGTTCGACAGCCGCTTCCGCTAAAGCTACAGCCGCTTTCGCTTTGCTCAATTCGGCATCTTTATTCTGATTGACAACGATGGAAATCGTGTGCGATTGCGGCTCTTCGAATACCCCAGGCACAAAGTAGCTTGCACTTGCGGATAAAGTCGCAGCCAGATCCGACACTTCAAAATCAAACGTAAAGAAGGTAACTTCCTCAGAGCCTTGACGACCTTGAACCGTTGTCACATATTCAGCTACCTTGGCGCCTTCCTTTTCTTCTACCAATACTTTGACATCGTATTTTTGCATGACATCTAGTCTCAAATAGCTTTTACCGTCTTTTTGATAAGACTTTGAATTAGCCAAATAAGCAGCCATAGAAGAAAGTTTGCTCGGATCCGAATCATTGACATAATAAACAAAAGCATTTGTCGGGTTTTCTTGCGTTGCCTTGGTCAGATCAGCCAAAGCGGCCTCTAAATCTGCTTTGGGAGTCAGTAAGCTATTCGCTTTTTTAGCCTTGGATAAAGCTGCAGTCAAAGCTTCCGTCTTCGGCTCAGCCGCGTCTGCGGTTGCAATTGCCGCACTTAACCCTTTTACAGCTTCACTGCTATCATTATTGATGACCACATAAAGATCATGCGATTGCGGCTCAGTGAAATAGTCCGGAACCATATAAGTCGTATTAGCAGTAATAACCTCTGTAAAGCTATCAACTACATAATCAAATGTAAAGTATGTAACCTCTTGCGCACCATTGCGACCTTGCACAGTTGTCTTATATTCGCCGACTTTAGCGCCTTCTTTGCCCGCAACGGTTAATT
The DNA here is from genome assembly GCF_002165585.1 of Paenibacillus sp. MY03. Classification (NCBI taxonomy): domain Bacteria; kingdom Bacillati; phylum Bacillota; class Bacilli; order Caryophanales; family Paenibacillaceae; genus Paenibacillus; species Paenibacillus sp. MY03. The sequence goes on from NZ_MXQD01000021.1 coordinate 88,456, forward strand.
TCACATCGTAGACTTGTTGAACATCAACGCGCAAGTAATTCACGCCATCTTTAGAATAAGTGCTTGGCTTTGCCAGAAAAGAAGCAACCGAGGAGATTTTAGTCGTATCTTCATAATTAACAAAATAGACGACCGACTCTTGAGTCTCCTCTTTAGCGGAAGTTACGACTGCCGAACCGGTTGTAACCGCACTGCTTTCCGCCGCTACTACGGTAGGGATTGTACCTACTAACATTACTGCTGCAATAAATGCTGCCAATCTTTTAACTGCTTTTGAATTCATTTTCCATTCATCCTTTCGACTGCACAACGTTTTATTTTTTATTCCGACGTGTTTTATAAACAATAGCCGCTGCTGCAGCTGCCGCTAATAACACGACTAAAACTACGATGACAATGACTTGATTTCCATTGCGATCCGTTTCCTCTATCTCAATGGGATCTACGGATTCGGCTCCTGTATCAGACTCGGAAAGGACCGCTCCTTCGCTTTGAGTATCGTTTTCCGCTGACGCAGGTTCAGTGACCGGAATTGCGGATGGAGTTGCGTTTGCGCTGCTATCTATTAACTCCTGCTCATCTGCTTCAGACGTCGGAACAGGAGACGATGCCGTTTGATTTGTTGGTACAGCAGATGCCGATGGCTTTATGGAAGAAACAGGCGTTTCTATTGATGCCGCCGGCGGGTTCGTCGGCGCAGTTGTCGATTCTGGCGGCGATGTTGCTGCAGGTTTAGTAGCAGTAGGCTTTGTAGCAGCAGGCGCCGATTCTCCAGCTGCTTTTACAAGCGTTAACGTTTCAGGTTTAAATTTAAAATACATCGTATAGCTGTGATCATAGTCCATCTCATCGATAGTCACGCTCACACTGGACTCTACTAAATCCGTTAAATTAGCAATTTGAAATTCGGTCAATCTTTCATTGGCAGCCTCGTCGGCCGATATCGTCTTTACAGCCGTCATCTTCCCGTTGTAACGAGTAGCAAATTCGGTTACCCAGGCATGTTTATTGATCGTCGTTTGCACCCGCATGCCGCCATCCTTTATCGTCAGCTTTGCCGGCTGATTCCAGTACCCTTCTGCAATTGAAGCATTTTTTTTATCCGCATGCATAATGTTGAATCCAATCGTATATTCCCCATCGGCCTGCTCTGCATAGGCTGCTTCGGGAAGCAACAAAAAGGCAAGCATCAGCATGGCCATTACCGTCCTGACGACAGGTAAACGGTCAACTAACATATTTAACCTCCAAATCCCACAAAATACCGATAATCATTCTCAATATAGTCCAAAATAAAAAAGCTCAATTGAGCTGGCTTTCAAAATGATACCTCATGCGGGTACTGGCGTCAATCAAGTTCATAGAATCGTAAAATATTCGATGCAGGTTATTCGCAAAATCGCCGATACCATTCGTACATCAATAAGTCACTTTTTTATCGAAATATAGATTATAATGCAGTAGATAAGAACTATGGCGAATGGTCAATTATTACTAGATTCAGTCATTAATTCAGTCATTAAAGAGGTGAATGATATGGAATCACGCTTCCGACTAAAACTTATTGTTACAATGATCGCTTTTGCAATGAGCATTTCGGTCATACTAGCTGCGATAGATCATAACAGACTTAAAAGTCAAACGATCCAAAACCAGCAAGTGCTCATGCAAAAAAGCGAAGAAATGGTTATAACCTCAATTGATACGATTGAAAAAGCTTATTACCTATTCGGCGAGCAAATGGCTGCCTCCATGAAGGAGGCAACTTCAGAATTAATGCTTCTCTATGAAAAACAACCAAATTTCGATCAATGGAGCTTTAATGAACTAAAGAAGGAATACGGATATGATGTCTACATTATCAATAAGGATAATGTCATTACGCACAGCAGCATGGAAACCGATATCGGACTTGATTTCAAATCTTGCTGCAAATCGCTTGCCAAAACATTGGATGCCAGAAGAATATCCGGACAGTTCTATCCTGACGGCATGGATATCGAACAAGAGACTGGCGTGGTCAAAAAATATAGTTATCAGGGCACGCCGGACGGGCAATTTATCATTCAGCTTGGCAATAATTTGCAAGAAGGCGCTATTTTTCAACAGTTTAATTTTTTCACTGCCATTGATAACCTTACATTAAGAGACCCATTGATTTCCCATATTTACATATTAAACACGGCCGGAAATGCATTAGGATATTCGACGGATTCGTTTAAATTGCAAGAAGAGCATTACAAAGCTTTTAAGCATACCCTTGACACGAAAGAAACGACAGAACGGCCAGGGGAATGGAATGGCAAAAAGGTTTCTTACCGAAACATTTATTATAAATCCAAATACGATACGGGAACGACAACGGAAAGAAAAGTGATCCAGGTTATTTACAATGATGAAGATCTGCAAAACTTGCTGGCCGACAATCGCAAAGCTTTTGTTTTCCAGCTTGGAACCGTATTATTCGTTACGATCATTTTGTCGTTATTCATTTCAAAAGCAGTGGCCAGGCCTATGCATCTAGCCTTTCATGACAGCCTTACCGGTCTGAAAAATAGAGCTGCTTTCGACGAAGCCATGATTCGGACACTCTCTTCGCAACAAACGACGACAGCGCTCATAATGATGGATGTCGATAACTTCAAAGAAGTGAACGACAAGCTGGGTCATGACACCGGCGACCAGCTGTTGAAATGCGTGGCCGAAGGCATGCATAAAGCGGCACGCAAGGGAGATATATCGGCACGACTGGGCGGCGACGAATTTATTATGATCTTGCCTGAGACAAGCGCTGCGGATGCTATGCATATGGCAGAACGGCTTATCGATTCGATTACAGCCTTGACGACTTCCAACAGGGAGCTCTCGGATCAGCCTGTAACGATCAGCGTAGGCATCGCGGTTTCCCCCATTCATGGACAAGACGCAGAAACCTTGATCAAACATGCGGACAAAGCGCTTTACTCCTCCAAAAAGCGCGGGAAAAATCAATATCAGGTATACAACGCATAATAAGTATTCCATGGAAGCTCAAGTGGAGCTGTCCCAAAAGCAGGCTTTTTCGCTTAATGAGACAGCTCGCTTCGTGAAAGAATCAGCAAAAACATAGAAATGGCGGTGCTTAGAGAGTTATCCCTCCAACCCCCGTAATGGAGCAAACGATACCTGCTTTTTTGATGTATGGCATCTCCGCCAAGCCTACAACGATCCCGGAGGAAGGCGCATGCAGCTTCTCAAGTTCCTCGCCGAATAAGCCATATAAGCTGCCGACATATTCCCCTTCCTCAACAATCTGCAGCAATTCCACTGCCGGAATAAAGAAACCGTCTACGGATGCAAGCAAGGAAGCGTCAAAATTGCCATCGCCTTTCAATCTTCGTTTAATAGCAGGTGCAGGCTGAAGTAACCAGGCCTCAGGCGCAAGCAGCATACCCAAATGATGCATCAAGCGATAAGCGCCGCGCCTATATTGTTCCTGTTCGGCAAGTTTAATTCTGCGGCCTCCGCTCGCCTCTGTATACAGCCACGGTATTCCCCGTTCCGTCGCAGCGCTAACCGTGCGTCCCGGTCCTACCTGTGGATGGGCCCAAATCGTCTCCATACCGAACGCTTCGGCGGCAGCTCGCGAACGGCGTCCTATCTCCTGCTCCTCATTGGCATAATAGCCAACGAGCACCGGAATGGAAAATTCCATGGCGCCGCTATGAAGATCAAGCAAAAAATCTGCTTTTGCCAAAATATACTGATCCAAGTAATAGGCCAGTCTTTCCGTATAGCTGCCTTCCGGCGAGCCCGGAAACTCCCTCGCCAAATTTTTCCCATCAAGGGGCGTAACGCGCGAAATCCCCTCATAAGCCGGCATATTTACAATTGGAACCATGAGCAGCGTTCCGCGAATGTCTTGCGGCTGCAAGGAATGAATAAGCTCAATGACAGTACGAACCCCGTCATATTCATCCCCGTGAACGGCAGCAAGAATGAGCAAGGTTGGTCCCTGCTCCTTCCCTTTTACGATCCGCAGCGGAATTTCTCCGGCTCTATCGCCGCATTCAAAAGTCAACATAACATTCGCGGCTTCCCCCCGCTTTATTGACTCCCAATCGAATAACGCGGCAGGTGTATGTGGAATCGTCATTTTTACTCTCCTTAGATCAGCTTGAGCGACCGCATGCAGCTTTGGACCTGCTCTTCTTGCGCGGCTGTCAGCCGCGGCGCGTAATCAGGCGCAAAATTCCCTTCAAAGCCAAGCGCATTCATGGCATAGCTAAAGCCGCCGAATACGCCCACGCTTACAAATGTGTTGCGAAGCGTTATAATATCATCCAGACTGCTCGACGCCGCTTCCCTATCTTCGCTTGCCAAACTTTCATATAAACGCTTATTAATAGCCGTCGTGCATGAAAACATGCCGTCAAGCTGACTCGTCAATCCATAGCCGTAAGCCGCATCGAATACGTCCAAGCCGCTAAATAAAACCGAGAAGTTCGGAGCATGCTGAATCTTTTCCCGCTGCAAAACTCTGGCCAAAGCCAATTCCCCTGTCTTGATCCCTGCAATATTCGGATGTTTCATAAGCTCTATGGCCGTTGCCGCTTCAATCTTCGTCTTCGTAACGCCAGGCAAATCGTACATATAAACCGGAAAAGGAGACATCGACGCGATCCGCTCAAAAAAAGCCCGCACCTCCGTCTGAGTCAACGCAAAATAAAAAGGCGTAGTCGCTACAACTCCGCTTAGAGCCATTCCTTTCAAGCTGTCTATTCTTTCTGCCACTCGTCCGATAGAGTTGTCCATGACGCCGACCATAACCGGGCAAGCAGACCGGGCCGCCTTTACCGCATCGGACGCGATCTGCGCCGTCCTTGCATATTCCGAGTTTTTAATTTGCGCTTGCATGCCCATCGAGCCCATTACCAACAGCCCCGCCGCATTCCCATTCAACTGATCCTCAACATGCAAACTTAAGCTCGAAGCAATGACGTTCCCCTGCTCATCAAGAGGCGTCCCAAGCGCTGGATAATAACCTGCCGACAACATATTTTTCATTTTTCATCCCCCGCTAATTCTCAAATTTTATCCTTACAGAGCACACACCCGTGCTCAAACCCGTTCTACACAATACTCTCCGGTATTTCCCCCGCCGCAAATTTCCGCACCGCCGCAGCCAACGTTTTCCCATCATCACCACATAACGCCTGCCAATGTCCCGGAAACAAATCCTTTGCCGGCAACCTTTTCAATTTGCGTATACTGCAAACAAGCTCCTCAAGCGAAAAATCTTCTGCTTGCTGCACAGCTATTCTTCCATTCGAAAAGAGTACGTCCCCGCAAAATAATGCTGCAAGCTGTGGAATATAGATACTCATATGATCACGGCTATGGCCGGGCGTCGCAACAAAATGCAGCTCCAAGTCGCCGCAGGACAGTCTTTCTCCATCTTCGATTACGAGAGTAGGTATGCAAGACTCGTAACGGTAATCAGCCGGATAAATCCCTTGCTCCCGCGCTTTGCCAATCCCAAGCGTATCTTCCCCGCCGCTCACCAACTCCGCCGTCAATCTTGAACAAACGACCTTCGCGCCGAATTGCTGCTGCAATAGGGCGGCCCCGCCGGAATGATCCGCATGCGCGTGCGTCAACACAATCCATTCCAGCTGTTCGCCCGAAAATCCATGCCGCGCAAGAAGATCCAGCAATATATGCGTATTTCTTCCGCCTCCGCAATCAATCAGTATCCCTTTATCACCAGCTGCTACATAATAAATGTTGCAGTCATAGTCATCCGACATACGATTGCCCAGCAACCCGCTTCCTACTAAATAAACACGCTCAGTCAGTTGCGCCATCGCGCCGCCTCCCCTTCCTCGTCAGGGCGCTAATCGAACCGGCTGTCCGGTTTGGCTGGACAAAATAATAGCTTCCGCCACCCGAACAGCCTCTTTCGCATCCTCCGGCAACAAAATAGGAGAAGGCGTATTATCGCGCACGCATTGGTAGAAATGCTTCATTTCCTCAAAAATATAGCCTGCATAAGAGTCATATGTTTCATTCCATATATAGGAAGCCTTATGAGTTACGCCGTGGCCGCTCCAAAAGACAAGCGATTGATCAGGATCCTGAAAATGAATGATGCCTTCCTCGCCGACAATCTCCATCCGCACATCCATCTCCGCAGGCGCTTGCTTGGAAATAAGCCAATTATTCTCAATCACGCCGATCGTCCCATCTGAAAAAGCAAGCATTGCCCATATTAAATCCGGTCCGTTCCCGGTGCTGCTGCTTGATCGGGCAAACACTTCGACAACCTCCGCCCCCGTCAACCAACGTTGCAGATCAATATCATGAATGCCGAGAATATACATCAAATTCGTACGCTCATATAACGAAAAATAACGACTCGGATTGTTCCGTCTCGAATAAATCGAGCGAACTTTGCCAAGCTCGCCTTGCTGAACCGCTTGCCTTGCCGCAAGCATTCTAGGATCAAAACGCAGAACATGCCCTACCATAAGCAGCCGATTATTTTGCTTGGCCGTTTCAATCATCCGCTCGGCATCCTGCTCCGTAAGCGCGATTGGTTTCTCGACAAATACATGACAGCCTGCCTGTAAAGCCGCCAAGGTTGGTTCGACATGATGCATTTCGGGAGTAAGCACAATGACCACATCCAACCGCTCGGTGTCGATCATTTCCTGCCAGCTTGCATAGCCGGCGCAGCCCCACTCCTCAGCAGTCTCCAACCTCGTTGTCTCGCTCAACTCTGCTACAGCCACCAACTTTACATTGGCAAGCTGTCGCAAACATTTAAGATGAAATTGCGAAAAGCGTCCTAATCCAATCATCCCTACTCGAATATACGCTGCAGCTTGCCGATGCCCATGATTAACCATTGCACCATCCCCTCGTAAATATATAATATGGTATTACCAATTAATATATCATCAGCTCTTTGATTTAGTCAATTTCATTTCATGTACCCAACCATCCAGATAAACATTGACCATACCACTAGCATACAGTACTATAATTGGTAATACCATAACATTAAAAAAGGGTGCTGTTCAATATGATATCTACAGGTATATGGCATTTCGCGGACTCCTTGCCGGCCGTAGCCCCGCATAACCGCATTACGCTTGGAGAAGGACATACGCCGCTTATTGCCAGCAGCTCCATTGGTGCCGAGCTGGGTTTGTCGCAGCTTTATTTTAAGCTGGAATCACTGAATCCGACCGGTTCCTACAAGGATCGCATCTCGGCTATGGCGCTATCCCTGGCCAAACAATCCGGTAAAACAGCCTGTATCGGCACTACCTCCGGCAATGCGGGCGCGTCTATCGCTGCCTATGCAGCCAAAGCGGGCATTCCTTATCATGTTTATGTCCAGGAAAATATAATTCCCGCCAAGCTGGAGCAAGTGCTTGTTCATCAAGCGCATGTGTATAAGGTCAAAGGACTCGGTTTCGATCCCGCGATCGGCACCAAAGTATTCGAACAGGTACGGGATAAAGCGATTCGCAATAACTGGGAAGCCGTCATTACTGCTTTCGCCTATGCCCCGCTTGCTATGGAAGCCGTGCAAACAATCGCATGGGAAATAGCCGATCAGCTTGGCGTGCCCGATGCCGTCTTCGTCCCCGTTGGAGGAGGCGGACTGTTCTCCGGCATATATAAAGGCTTTCATCGGATTTGCGAGCAGAACAAAGCCAGCAAGCTTCCCCGCATGGGCGCCTGCCAATCAGCAGGCTGCAGCAATTTAGTAAGGGGCTGGCAGCAAGGTTTGGGACAGCCTGCAGCAGGAGCCTCGACTTCTATGATTTCAGGCATTCAAGTGTCCAATCCGCCCGATGCAGACATTGCCTTCGAAGCGCTGGACAGCAGCCAGGGCGTGGGCTCTATCGTTGCCGATGAGGAAACATGGAAGTGGCAGCGCGAACTTGCAAGACGGGAGGGCATCTACTGCGAACCTGCCGGAGCCATTTCGCTTGCCGGTCTCGTTCAGGCTGTGGAAACAGGCCGAATCAACCGCACTGACAAAATTGTGTGCATCGTTAGCGGCGCAGGCTATAAGGATTTGGAGCAGCAGCGACTAATGGTTCAGGAAGCAGCAGCCACTATCCCTCTATACGACGCCGATCAGTTGTAGAGCCTTATTCTACTCTCAATTAATCGACAATCTTAAATTGTTGGCTATAATGATAGTGTAGAGGAGGTTCTGCGAATTGAAACAACCCATTTCAAATGAAATCAAATCATTAAGCTGGATCGTAAGCGACCGCATTAAACAATATATGATTGATCAGCAGTTGAAACCTGGCGACCGCCTGCCTCCGGAGCGCGCGCTGGCTGAAGCTTTGGCCGTAAGTCGTCCTGTTGTCAGAGAAGCGCTCAGCCATTTGGAAACGCTCGGATTAATCGAAAAACATCAAGGACGGGGATTATTTGTCAAAGAGCAAAATTTGTCCCGTCTATTTCAAGAAATGCTGCTTCCCCCCAATCATGACAAGCAAGCCTTTAAACAGGTAGTTGAATTTCGTTTTATGATTGAACAAGCCGCACTCAGCCATCTTATGAACCATATTCAGACGGAGCAGCTTCAGCCCTTGTACAAGATCATAGAGCAATCCGAAGGCAATATAAGCGATTCGGAGTTTGTAAGACTGGATCATGAATTGCATCGCCAGCTTATCCGGCTTTCATCCAATCCGTATTTAATTGAATTGACCACTGTCATTGACAATTTTTTTGCGCTCATCGAACAACCGGTTCGTGACAAGACACTTTCTATGGAAGAACGCAAGCAATCCATTAGACAACATCGTCAACTGCTTGATTTCATAGAGCAAGGACAAAAAGGCAGGGCGATAGAGCTGCTTGAAGAGCATCTGTTGCCCATCTACTCTGACTTCTAACATTGGAACTGGAGAAGTATTAACCATTTTATGCTGAATAGGAGTAGGCGTAGTTATGTCACTTGAACCTATAGTACGCACAAGTCTAAAAGAACAAGCGATTGCCAAAATCCGCGAATTTATTACGGATGGCGGCTTTCGTGCCGGACATCGCTTCTACAGCGAGAAAGAACTGATAGAACGACTGGAAATGAGCCGAACGGTTATACGAGAAGCGCTTAAGTCGCTGGAAACAATCGGACTTCTCCAAATTAAGCCAGGCGACGGCATTTATGTATCGGAAGCTTCGATTAGCCATATTGTTGATCAAGTGTCCTTCGGCTGGACACAAAATCCGGAGCGTATGCGAGAGCTGCTCGAAACGAGAGTCATGCTGGAGAAAGCCGCGCTAGAATTGATTCTTTCACGGTCGCAGCCAATCGCATTAGACGCGTTAGACCGCATTAACGCACAGATGGCCGCCGCAATCGAAAATGGCGAATCGATCATCGAACTGGATATCGCTTTCCACCGTTCGCTCTTTCAGTTGACCGGCAACGCCACCTTTCAGGAATTAAGCGAGGTTATAAGCGCGTTTTTTCACGATTGGCGCGATCAGCTTCTGGATAAAGAGTCCGGCTATATTACACTTCGCGACCATGAGGAAATTACGAAAGCTATTGCAAAAAAAAATATGGCTGCAGCAAAAACTTGGCTAGAACATCATTTATCCGTCTGGGAACGTCTGTTTGAACAATAAAAGCTGTCCCTGAAAAGTTATATTTACCTTTCAGAGACAGCTTGTACTTATGGCTGCATGATAAAAATCGGATTTTCCTGCAATTGCGAATAATAATCAAAATAGTGCCACTTGCGTACCTTCACTTTATCTCCCAGTAATCCGAATATTCCTTTGCCGTTCCACCAGTCGTTGAAGATATACACGCCGTCGGCACCTGCTTCATACACTTCGTAAGTCCGCTTTTGGTATTGGGTTTGACTAAGCGTTCTCTTCGTATTCACATGTGTGCCGCCGTTTCGGATCATTGCTTCCTGCTCCTTGGTTAGGTCTGTTCCCGACAGATCGGAGACAATTCCTGCATAAATCTTAACATTCGATCCTGCTGCCATACTGACAAAGGGCGAAATGTCGAAGAAATCCTCGTAGGAGAGATTCGTTGGGATCAGCGTATCGATCAAGTCCTGATCGATCCAGGCTTGCGGATCCAATCCGTAGCCTTCGTAATTCCAATAAGGGATTCGCACACTGATCGTTTTCCCGGGCAATGCCGTTCTGATTTCACTCAGCATTTGCGTAATGATCGCTTTCCGGCTGGCCACATCGGTTAATTCGTAGGCGAATAGATACGGATACCTGCCAAAGTCGAGATTCACCCCATCCACATGGGGGAACGCGGCTGCTTCCATTAAGATATTCTTGATATAACTTCTAAAATCCGCGTTATTATAACTTAATCGGAAAGTCGGATTGCCATTGGCATCCAACTGTCTCGCATCATAGGGTGTCCCTATATAATCGTTATAAAGTTGACCGTTAAGCGCAGGGAACGAAGTTAAGGTATAAAAGGCATTCATCCTTAGCGATACGCTAAAATCGATTCCGATGTCATTAGCGCGTTCCGCCAACACTTCCGGGGCCCACTTGCCGCTCTCATCATAAATGTTAAGAATGTTGGCTTTTCCATAAAGATCGATTTCCCTAAGCGTCGGGTCATCTTCGGTAAACGAGTCAAATGGAGCACCCGCATATTGACTGTCATAATTCAATTGCATCGTCGTCCCCAGCGCCCAATCGACACCTCCCGCATCTTGTCCATCGAATATATTAATGGCCATGTTCTCAATGGATTCAACATTATGATATTTCAGAGACGTAAAATGGGTATACCCATCGTTGTTGTAGATTGCCCGCTTGCCCAGACTCCCTTCATCAGCCATCGTATACTCTGCAATATCAGCAGTCGTTAGCCCGCGTAACTTCACATAAGCAATTCTTGCCTTCTTGCTGGCTGACGGGATGATGCTGAATGTTCTTCCATTAAAGTTGGCTGCCGTAACAAACTCTTCTCTGATCGTCTGTTCGCTATATAATGGGGCTGCTCCGCCAGGGCTTAACTCTATCGTATGCGTGATGTTCCCATCCGTAACGTCAAATTGTTCCGTACCTGCAACATAGCCGATATATACGCCGAACCAGCCGTATAGATCTACGGGCAGTCTCAAGGCTTGTGCGCTTGCCGTACTTTCGATCAGGCTGTACACATTGCCTGCGACACTTTCATCGGCTCCCTTGTACTTGTAATCAGCCGCCTGCCATCCGGCAGCTGTCGCAATTTGATTGCCGCCGTTTATCATTTGATCGACCTCCGTATATAAGGCAACCGCACCTGGAGAGGAAGTGACCGAATCATTAGGATTGACTGCCGTGACAGCAGGGAATAACTGTATCTCTTTAATCACCTTATCGACTGATATATTGTTATTCGATAGCTCGACAACGAGCTGCCGTACGCCTGTACCTCCTCCGCCGTTTACGTCTAAGCTTACAGTAGCGGCATCCAAAGCATGAGTACTGCTAGAGAGCAGCTGAGTCCCGCTATAAATACTTGCTTTAACCTGTATGTCGGGATTCGTAAACCAAGTCGGATCTGCACCGCTTATATTTACAAGAATAGGAACGGAGCTTGAACTGGCCTCCGGCTTAACCGTGACCCCTGACAGGTTGGGATAGTAATTAATCCACTCCGGTACTTTATTCTTCGTAAACTTGATTTGATCGAAATATACCTCGTTGGTTCCTGTCGTATAGATATCATTGGCCAAATTAATAATGGATATATTGTCGCCGGTCGTCGCTGCTATTCCGGCATTATTCGACTGGGCAAGAAGGTTATCGTCGAGACCAAGATATAGTCCACCATCACCATCATAGACGATTTCCCACTTGTGGAATGCATTGTCAGTCGGAATGTATACTTCCCTCTCCTGGAACGCATTTGATCCATTGGTAATCAAGAATACTCGGATCGTTCCTTTGACGGGATCGTAATTGTTCATAGAAACGATGTATCTTTTGTTATTGGCGTAAATATTAAAGGAGAGTCCCTTCCATAAATAGTAGTTCGTCGCCTTGGCGAGATCGATAATCCTGGCATCGAACTGCAGAGTCCATGCGCCAGGTCCGATCGATAAGTTGCGCTTCATACTGCTATAATAACCGCTGGTTGAAGTGCCGTCGGCATATGCCAAATATTGTCCGGCCGGAACGGGCTTTAGCGAAACTCCATTCGGATTGCCCAATGAGTTCGGGTCGTCATCAATCATGTAAACGCCCGTTCTTGGCGACGTGTTCGAAACCCAGCCTGCAGCGCTGAGACTGGAAGCATTGTCATCGAGAAGTGTATTTAACGTCGGGCTCGAATCATGCAGCTTAGGCTTGAAATTGCGCAGCAGCCGGATCCTGTCGACATACACCTCGGTCGTGCCTGACAGCAAGTTGTTCGTATCGGCAAACAATTTCATGCTATCGGCACCGGCTACAGTCAGTTCTGTATAGGTGAATCGAGCGACAACCGTGCCATCAAGATCGACAGTGATGGCATTCGTCCCATCGAAGGCGATCCCCCATTGATGGAATCCTCCACTGGAGGGTAGAGCAACCTGCTTCATTTCGTAAGTATTCCCAGGCTTCAACAAGTAAATGTTCATATTCCCATTCGAATCTATACTGTTGAAAGAGAGTCTGTAACGCTTGGAATTAGCAGCGATGTCTACCGAGAACCCTCTCCAAGCCTGATAGGCGGATGGGGTTGGCAAATCGGCAAACCGCGCTTCCAATTGCGCATACCAGGCTCCTGACCCGATATGGATATTGTTGTTAATCGCGCTATACTGACTATCCTGTGCGCTGTAGAATAAATATTTACCCGAGGAAACAGGCAGCATCTGGACCTGGTTAGGATTGCCCAATGAGTTCGGATGATCGGTAATATAACTATCGTTTACAGGGTCGATAGGTCTTGTCCAGCTCGATTGACTGAGATTGTCGCCATCGTCATCAATAGCAGCGTAAACCCAGTCCGGCACATTCGTTATGTCCAGCTTGACCAGATCAAGGTAAACCTTGTTCGTGCCTGACTGTAGATTACCGGCATTGTTATGCAATACGATCCGATCTGTTACAGAATCCGGTACATGGACGCCAGACACCCGCATGACTACGGTGCCGTCAAGATTTACTGTCAAGGTGGTGCCTCCATCATATCCGATGCCCCATTTATGAACTTTGCCGTCTGGCGGCAAGGTTAACTGCTTCTCTTCAACCGTCCCGCTGTTGTCCTTTAGCACGACGATCTTCAAATCGCCGTTCGCATCCATACTATTGAAAGTCACCTTGTACTTCTTCATATTAGCGATTACATCGACAGATATTCCATTGGAAATGGAATCCGCCGAGGGTGTAATCAAATCAACGATGTTCGCATCCAGCTCCAAGAACCATGGTCCTGTGCCAATCGTCAGCGGACTCTTGGTCAGCGAGCTTGCTGTTCCCGTTGATGATGCATAGAACAAGTATTGACTTTGCGGGACAGCCAGCAGGGATGCTTGGTTCGGGTTCCCTAATGAATTGGAGAAATCCGAGATATAATTCCCGTCCACAGGATCGGCTGACCTCACCCAACCGTTATCCAGCAACCGCTCTGTAAAGTCGGTCAGCACATTCTCCGAATTTTCTGCCAAATAAGCATCCGACTTTACCTTCACCCACTCCGGGATCGAGTTTATCGTCAACATAATGGAATCCATGTACACTTCAGTCGTGCCGGATAAACGATTCTGTGCGGCGTTGGTTAGCGTAATTCCATCGCTTTGCGTCGTACTGATGCCCATCCCGCCAAACTCCGCCACCTTTACGCCATCGAGATCGACATATATATTTTCACCACCGTCGTAAGAGATGCTCCAGGAGTGAAATTGATCGTCCGTAGGCATGTCCACCCGTGCTTGACTGTAAGAACCGCTGCTGCTGTCTTTGATTGCCGTAATGATGTCACGATTATTAAAAATCAGCTTATACAATTTCTGATTGGCCACAACTTCGACGAGCAATCCTGTGTCTGCGCCATTCGTTGTCGCTTGCATTAAATCAGCAATTCTCGCTCTCAGTTGCAAAGTCCATGAACCGCTGCCAATGGCTGAATTCAAGCTCATTGAAACGGGAGTAGAGGAAGCTGCTGTTTGATCACTATAAAACAGATACTGTCCTTTGGACACCGACTTTAACGCCACTGCATTCGGATTGCCTTGAGAATGGGCGTTATCAATAATGTATTGCCCTTGCAGCGGAACAGACGCTGTCCACCCTGCTGAAGTGAAGCTAGCCGCATTGTCATGGACAACCTCTTCACTGGAATGCAGATTCCCGCCTTTCACAAATTTATAATTGTATAGATATACCTCATTCGTCCCGGATTGAATACCTGTCGTGCTATTGTATAACATCACTTTATCATCAAATCCGCTCGTTACATTCACACTCGATGATCTTGCGACCACTTTGCCGTCCAGACTGACCGTCAATGTTGTTCCGCCATCATAGGAAATCCCCCACTTATGAATGTCGGCGAAATCACCAAGCTTAATTTCAGTCTCATCATAGGCGCTGAAGCTGTTCTTCATAATCAACACTTTGAAAGTGGAATCGATTTCACCAGTTTTGCTGTTAAACGTGACTCGGTATCTTTTGTGGTTGGCAATCGTATCGATTGCAAATCCATTCCAAGCGGGATTCTCCGACGGTGTAATCAAATCCGCGATCCGCGCTTCGAATTCAATAGTCCAGCTACCCGCACCGATCGGAATCTCCTTCGTAATCGTGTCAGACGCAAGATTCTCTGAGCTATAGAACAAATATTGTCCACGCATAACTTGCTTCATCGGAATTTGGGAGGGATTTCCTAATGAATTCGGTGAATCCGTAATATAAGTGCCGGCTCTAGGTGCATTCTGCCTAACCCAGCCCGCCTCGGATAAGCTGTGTGCATCGTCATCGATAAGAACGCTTTCCTTGGCATATGCCAAGGAACCCGACAGCAGCATGAAAAGCAAGGTCGCGGTAAATACAGTTGCAACCATCAGCCCTTTACTTGCAACTTTCATACAATATCATCCTTTCTCTTGCAAAGGTACGATACAATATCCTATATACCTGCTCGGCATCTCCGAAGATTCTAAGCTTCATAATGGACGGTTACTTCCGTCACGCGCGGACTATTCCCACCATTTATTGCTCCAAGCGCCAGGCGATATTGAATCCATTGACCAACCTGCAGGGCATCCGTCGCTTTCTGACCATTATCGAACCAGCTATCTTCCATTCCATTCGGACCCTGCCAATTAGCCTGTACCAGCCCGCCTCTACTTGACGCAGTCCGGATTTGAGCCTTCACCCAAGTCTTCGGCTGCAGCTCGGCTATCCAGGAAATTCGCGACACTTTATCTCCGTGAGGGAGTTCGAATTCACTGGATATATAAAATTCTTCCGGACGACGATCCATGATATTACCCGGATCTACGGACATCATGCCATGCGGCCCCATTGTAGGGAGCTTAGTCATCCGTTCTTGAGAGAATCCATCAGGACCATTCCACATGACATAGGAATATCCGCAGTGATTCCCATTCGTCTTGTGGTTAGCGATAGCCAAGTCGACCCAACCGTCTTCATTGAAATCAATCGCCATCGATCCGCAAGATGAATGGGTAAATATCGTCGAACGGTAATCCGCGGAATAGACACCTCCCGGTTGTCCCCAGTAGATATAGGCATCAATGTCCCGTTCACGTCCAGAATTATAGGATGTAACGAAGATATCCAGAATGCCGTCACGATTGAAATCGGCTATCGTTATCGAATTTGCCGTATGCGCCGGGAGCTGCGTTCGTCTATCCTCGCGGAATCCTTCCGGACCGCCCCAGTAAATATAAACATAGGATTCATTCGCAACCTTTTTACCCATCGATAGATATCCGCCGACAATCAGATCAAGCCAACCATTCCCGTTTAAATCCGCTGCTTGGGCGCATATACCGCCATCACAATTCAATACGGTCGAACGGTTCATCGAGAATCCTTCCGGACCGCCCCATAGTATATAACTCGGTCCAAAAACCTGCGATACATATAAATCCAACCAACCGTCATTGTCGAAGTCCGCAGTAAACAACCAGCGCGGCTCCCGATAAGCACGACCTGCCAGCATCTCGTACGAATACAATTTCTTCTCCGGATTGAATATCTTCATATCGGGATCCATCATGATTTTCTGCGGATGATCCACGTCGAATCCTTCGGGTCCGCCCTTGAAGATCAACAGCTCCGGATTACTCGCTCCCGCAACCACGATGTCCAAGTATCCGCTGTGGCGGAAGTCGCCGACGGCACAGCCATGCGCTCTAACCGTAGGCAGCACCAACTTGTTATCGGGATCGAATCCATTCACGCCATTCCAATAGAGATAGGATCCCGGATCAAGGTGGGGAGCGTTCTCCGAACAATTGGCAAGAAACACATCGCCCCAACCATTGTCATTGAAATCGCAGCAGATGGAATCAACCGCCGCCCATCCCGGGAACTCGATCCGCCTATCTTCATTAAAGCCATCGGCCCCCCCTAAATAGGCGTATGCGGGCACGTCTCCTCTGACTCGCCCAGAGACATGATTAATAAAAATCACTTGAGGAGAAGGCGAATCCATCGTTGTACCGATCAATGCTGTCGTGGCATCATGCGTTACAAAACGAATGAGCTCCGCTGAAGCGTCAGGATGCGCAAATTTAACAATGATCGACTCGGTTGTATTCATAACATCTGTTCTTCCTTGACAGATCACAATTTCCAATTGTCCATCTCCATCAAGATCATGCATGACCACGTCACGCGCGCTTTGGGTTGGAATCTCCAGTCTTTCCCTGTTGGAGTACCCCGAAGGATGACCCCAATAAATCCATGAGGACTCGCTTCGATCCCGATCCTTACAAACGACGAGAACAATGTCCTCATAACCGTTCCCGTTTACATCGCCGACTGCGGCAGAGATAACCGATTCGCAATTCAAGATAAGAGGTTCGGCTGCTTTTCGACTTGTTGATAGAGGATAGAAATAGGCTGCATCATTTTCTTGACGGAAAAGATGGATATGACCTCCAATTTCAAGGATTTTCGGCGCCCAACCTTCAACAAATACAAGCCACCCTGCTGTCGTACCCGCTAAATCCTGGGCAGCCTCATCGCTCCCGCCAATTTGCATGCAGCCCTCTTGCTGCAATCCTTCAGGACTTCCCCACAGCACCAGGGGATTCCCGCCTTTGACGCGTACGAATAAATCGCAATAGCCATCCTGATCAATGTCCCCGGCAGCCATATGCGTTACTTCAAGCTCTAGCGTTACACGATTCGAAGGCCGGAAACCCGCTGCGGTTTGGTAATAGACGACTAACTTGCCATTGCTGCTGAATGCGATATCCCGATAACCATCGCCATTGAAATCGCCAATCGCCACGGCTCTGCAATTCGGAACAGGAAGTTCAATCTTGTAACGCTCCGACAAACCGCCGGGTGAACCGTAGTAAATATAGGCCGTCAGATCCGAGTGGGTTCCGTTGTTCTGGTTAACAATGACTAAATCATCATATCCATCGCCATTCAAATCACCGATTGCGCCATAATAAGCCCCTGCTGAGGGTAGTTCGATTCGTCTGGCAGAATGTAAGGGATCTACGTAGACATCAATAGCTGGACGTTCGCCCATATCATGACTATTGACATACATAATATCGGTATAGCCATCTTGATTGAGGTCGAAGCGGAAAATCCGTTGCAGAACCCCATTCCGAGAAACATATAGATTTTGTCCGCCGTTACCGAAAGTTCCGTCTGCGAAGGCAGCATAGCCGCTTTCACGCCAAGCTTTACTCAAGTCAACCCCTCCATAATCCTGCTTAA
Organism: Paenibacillus sp. MY03; assembly: GCF_002165585.1. NCBI lineage: Bacteria > Bacillati > Bacillota > Bacilli > Caryophanales > Paenibacillaceae > Paenibacillus > Paenibacillus sp. MY03. The sequence continues at coordinate 106,372 of NZ_MXQD01000021.1, forward strand.
TGACTACCCTTTGACCGCACCGACAGTCAGCCCTTGGACAAAATATTTCTGGAAGGAAATAAAGATAATGACAACGGGCAGCGACGTTACAACCGACCCTGCCATGATGAGCCCCCAATCAACTGCTTCCGCATCAATTAAGGTGGCAACGCCTAACGGCAGCGTCATCATTTCTGAATTCTTGATGATCAAAAGCTGCCAGATATAATCATTCCAGCTCTGCACGAAAGTAAAGATAGCAATTGCAGCGAGTCCAGGCGTCGATAAGGGCAGCATAATACGATAATAAATGCCCATCTCGCTGCACCCGTCCATTTTTGCCGACTCCAGAACTTCCTGAGGGACGGTTTTCATAAACTGCCTTAATAAAAAGATCATGTAAGGCGCTGCGATCGCAGGGACAATCAATCCAAGATACGTGTTTATTAAATTCAGTTCGATTGCAATCTTAAATTGCGGGATCAGGAGCGCCGCCCCTGGAATCGTCATCGAGCCGACAAATATTGAAAATATAAACTTGCCTGCGCGAAAGTTAATCTTCGCCAAAGAATAAGCAGCCATAGAAGTAATAAAAACGACTGCAAGGGTGGTACTCGCGCTTACAAATACACTGTTTAAAAACCATTTTGCCGCATTCGTATCCAAAAGCTTAATATAGTTATTTAATGTCGGATGATGGGGATAAAATTGTGGCGGAATCTGAAAAGCAATCGACATTTCCTTAAATGAAGATGAAATCATCCAATAAAACGGGAACAAAAACAAAACAGCAGCAATAACGAGCAACAGCTTCAACATAACGACGATCAGGTTGGACTTGTTCATACGATTGCCCCTTAATACTCAATATCCGTTCGCAAAAATTTGAACTGCAGCCATGCAATAATGACAATGATTATGCTCAGTATGACAGCCATCGCATTAGCCCGGCCGTAATCCCCATTTACAAAAGCCTCCTGATACAAGAGCAATAAAATGGTTGTAGTCGCATAATTCGGACCGCCCGCCGTAAACAACAATATAATCGCAAAAAGCTGAAAGGCGCCAATCGTGCTCGTAACTGCAACGAAAAGAATGGTTGGCTTCATCATCGGGAGTGTAATACGAATATGTTTGCGCCAGAACGATGCCCCGTCCAATTCGGCAGCCTCATAATAACTGACGGGAATTCCGCCTAATGCCGCAGATAGGATTACAATAGGTCCGCCGAGTGAAATGGTGAGAACGACTACTGTCGTTGTCACGATCGCCCTGTCATAGCTAAGAAAATTCACCTTGTCTATGTCGAATAGACCAAGGAGAAAATTCAGCAATCCAAAATCATAATTCAGCAGATACTGCCACATAAATGTAATGCTGACAATGGACGTGACCGCAGGAATGTAAAATACGGCTTTAAAAACACTTTGCAGCCTCGTCCTGAACAGACTGATAAAAATCGACAGAATGAAACTAATGATGAGAGTTGCCGGCACAAACATGATAACAATAAGCAGTGTATTCTTGACGGACCTGAGAAAAACATCATCTTGCAGCAGAGATTGGTAATTACCAATCCCTGCCCAACCCGAAGAATAATAGGTGTATTTGTAGAAGCTCACTTTAATAGCATCCAAGATCGGATATAAATAAAATAGTGCGAAAAATAACAAGGCAGGCGCTACAAATAGAAAGCCAAATCTTTCTTTATACAATAAGTTGAATTCTCTTTTCAGCATCGCATGCTCCACTCCAATTCGTGCACTCCATCATTTTTTGGAAGCAATTGCGTCCTTAATGATTTTATTGGCCTTCTCATCATAATCCTGCATCGCTTGCAGCGGCTCCTTGGCACCGATAAATACGGCTTGCATTTCCGGGAAGAACACCGCTCTGGTTTGTGAATATCCTTCAATATCATAAGAGCCGTCAATCGCAATGATATGCTCTGTATCGGTCACCAATTTGGACAACCACAGCTTCTCGGGATCTGGATTGGCTCCTAACGTGTCTCTTCCATAAACATCGAAGGCGTTCATCGCTTTAATAAAATCAGGATCCTCCGTCTGTGCAAACTGGATGAATTTTTTTGCATATTTAATCTTATTCTCATCCCCATTGTCGAAAATAACGAATTGACCGCCTCCGCCGATAACTACGCCTTGATCCTCCTTAACACTTGGGAATGGCGCCAAGATCGCTTCAAACTCTCCCTTGATCGCCCCTTCGTCTTTCGCCTTCTGGACGGCATTCAAGAGTGAAAACCCGCCAAACGCGACAGCGGTCTTTTCTTGAACGAAATAATCGTTGCTCATTCCAGCAGCTCTTGTTTCCGGATTTGGATATACAAGCTGTTTATCTATTAGCGATTTGAACCACTCCACCGCTTGCACATTTTCCGTGGAGCTAAATGTACTTTGCGTACGGTCATCCGAATAACGTTTTCCGCCAAAACCAGCCATAAAGCTGTGATACAGAGCATCCCCCTGCTCATTCAAGCCGAACATTAGAAACGGATAATGATCCGGCGTTTCCTTCTTCTGATATTCCCTTACAGCCACGAGGAGTTTTTCAAATTGTTCGATCGTCCACGTCCGTAATTCTCCCGAGGGCAATAAGTCCGCCGCTCCCGCTCTTTCCACTAACGATTTATTGATGACCATGAGTGTCGCACCCAATCCCTGAGGGTAGCTGAAGATCGTTCCGTCTTGTAAAGTTACTTTCTCAAGAACATTTTGCGGGATTTTTTTTAGCTGCTCCTCCGTCAATAAATCATTTAGAGGTACCGTATATCCCCTCTTCGCATAGCTGGTCGTACGTCCAGGAGAATCATTAAGAATATCCGGTGCCGTTTTGGATGCAAGAGCTACATTCACCTTCTGATCTCCGCCATCATAGGGAATGATTTCAAGCTTCACTTTCACGTTGGGATATTTCTTTTCAAACTTTTCAATCAGTGTCTGGGCATATTCACCTGGCTTTTGATCTGGCAAATTCCAAACCGGATAGTTCCAGAACACAAGCTCGACCGGCTTCTCATCTTCCGGATTAGTAGTTGCTTCCTGGCTCGGAGTCACGGATGATGATGAGCTGTCCGGCTCAACCGTTGTCCCCTCGTTATTCCCGCTCCCGCATCCGCCCAATATGGTTACAACCAACAGCATCACGAGCAAGCAAGCTAAACCGTGCTTTCTTCTTCTCATTTTCTACCCCTCCAGAATTTTGTTAGAAAGCAACCAAAATTAAACCGCTTTCATAAATTAAATGTTAGCGGACATATGGCTCAGGCGACCATATAATATTCTGGGTTTTCCCTTGAAAAAACCATTGTGCCGTCTATAAAATTAGGCTGAACAGCGTTTTACTGGTGCTGTTCTCGATACTTTACCGGCGAAACTCCAAAAATCCCCTTAAAGCTGAGACTGAAATAATTGGCATCCTTGTAGCCCACTTTTGCGGCTACTTCACTGATCTTTAAATCCGTTAGCGTAAGTAAATTTTCGGCTTCTTTCATACGCACAGCCGTGACATATTGAGAGAAATTTTTGCCTGTCTCTTGTTTGAACAGCTTGGAAAAATAATTTTCGCTTATATATAATTCCTTACTAATGGTGCTAACGGAAAAATCGCCATCGATGTATCGCTCATTAATGATCGTGATTGCTTTGGCAATCGTTTCATGCATCCGTGTTTCGCGTTTATTCCCGATTAATTGTGCGGATGTTTCTAAGAAAACGGAGAACTCTTGTTTCAGTTCATGTGTATGGCGAAACAAGTTAAAGCTTTCAAGCGATGGCAACCGGGGGATAGTCGGGTCGGCATTAAAAAGATCGATTCCCAGATTGCTCATTAATTTAAGAATTTTCAAATGGGTATGGCCTAACGATCGATTCATCGTTTCCCTGGTCACAAATTGTTCTTTGAAGGTATTAAAAAGCAGTTCCGTGCTCTCGGTCAATTGTTCTCCTCGTCCAAACTTTACTGCTTGTACAATCTCATCCTCTATTCGTTCCAATTGTTCATAGTTGTTATCCTTCTCTTGAATATCATTAATATAGATAATTTCATTCGCTTCGAATAAGTGCTTATAGTGAAGCGCATCAAGTGCTTCATTATAAGATTCGTGGATTTTATCATAGCTGAACGAGGAACGGCTTACTCCGAAAGTTGTCGGCACTCCCTTCTCCCTATTCAAAGACTCATGCAAGTATGGAATGAGATCCATTTCCGCTTCTTGTAAAATAACGATCAGACGGCGATTGTCAAGAATATGCAACAAAGCAGCCGAATGAACGGATACTAATCTGGATTGAAGAAACCGTTCTATATCGTCTATCGGAATAAATTCCTTATCGCTCATGGGAGTGTCATGAATTTCGATTACAACAACAACAATATTAACTCCGACGGTAGCAGCTACTCCAAGTTCTGCTCCTTGAGAAGAGAATTCATCGATTGTGATCCTGCCTAATAACAGCTTGCTGATTAATCTTTCCTTTCTTAGGGGAACGCTATTTTTTAGCGTATCAACCATTTGGTTGAAGTTATTGGCGAGGATGCCTATTTCATTAGAAGGAATCTTGACCATTCTTACATTTAAATTCCCATGACTGACGCGATTCATTAACGTTACCAACTCTTTGATCGGCTTGACGAGAAATGTGGAGAGGAAAAAAGAAATCATAACAACTCCGCATAGTACGAATAGGATAAGGTATACGATTATTTTTTTTATATAATCCACATCTTTGTAGAGCTCATCTACAAGGACACGGCTCATCAACGTATAGTGATACTTGTCATTTTTAAAAATAGATACGAAAAAGTCTTCTCCATTCATATTGGTTTGAAAGGAGGGCTCTTTTTGCAATTGGGCGGTTTTATTCAATTCGCTAACCGTTCCCTGAAGTTCTTTATGCGCATCAATCGCGACTATTCCTTGAGAATCGACTAATGTTGTCAGCTGTAATTCTGTATTCCGGAATAGAATCGAGGAGAGCGCCCCCTTCTTGATATTTATCATCATCATGCCAATCGGTTTCGTGCCTCGCGGTTTATTGAGTGCATTAATCTGGCTAATAAGGGTTATACTATTGTGATCCTTCGAGTTTCCTCCAGAGAAATCGATGAATATTTCTCCCCGCAGCTCAGCCACCTGATCTTGCAATTCTGGAGTAAAGTAGTTATTCACCCATGCTTCCGTATTAAAGTTTTGGTTCATGGTATAGTACTGCTTGCCATTAGTGTCTATAAAAACAATTGCATTAATATCCGTTTGCGTCACATTAACTTCGTACATTCTGGAGTAGAACTCATTGACGAATTCAATTTTGCTTTGGTTGGATAGCCCTTCCAGCCCCTGTAACAATTTCTGCGTTGGCGCCTCGTAGGCTAACGAAATCATCAAATCGGAATATTGGGCTAATTTAATATTAATCCGATCATCAATATTAGTTAACGAACTTATTACTGCGCGGTTTTCCTTTTCTTTAATGACTTTCTCAGCCACATAACTCGTAATTCCGGAGAAGACGATAATAATTAGAACGGAAAGGAATATATAAGTGGATATTAAAATAACTTTCAACGATAAAAAGGTTCTCTTTGACGTTCGAATCACCTCTCTATTCCCCATGCTGCCACCCTTTCCCTAGCTTCGATTTTATATCCCCCACGGATACAGCGCTTTCATTTTTCTAAACCGCTTCTACAACTCATTCATTGATATTTTCTCAGAGTAGCATAATTATAACTGTAATGCCCATATAGATATCTGGGTTTTTTCTCAAAAAAAAGGATATTTGCGCTGCTGGAGACGACCGCCAAAACGATTATCGCTTTGTAGATGCGCCAACGAAAACAAAAGAGGGAAACCATTCGGTTCCCCCCTCTTGTGGTTGATTAAACCTTTACCTTAATCACAATTTTTTTAACCGGCTGCGGAGTGTGAATCGCCATACCTGGCATATGAACATCTTGCGGCGCTGCCAATATAAAATGACCTTCCTTCAATAGGAAGAAATCGCCTGTCGCATCGAATATCGCATAGTCGGAATCGGAATCATACGGTCGTGTTACAACCGCTTGCCCGATAGGCGCGTAACCAAAGTTCTCCTCGCCTTCAGCCACAAATTGAATGTCCATGTACCGCTCATGCGCTTCCCAGAATCCTTGCTCTCGCGGTTTGGTTTCATAATGCTGAACGATTGCGAAAATATTGTCTCCGTCAATCTCATATTTTCCAGGCTCAAGAGTTTTCCAATTCTCGTTAGCTATAAATTGTGCTGCTTGCTCTAACCGCGGATGGAATCCTGTATACTGCTTGAAATTTTGCAAAGCGTCTCTAATCATGGGGCGACCTCTCCAATTCTTCTGCGCTAGGCATGATATTCAGATAATGATAGATTTGCCCTGCTATGAATGCATGTCCCTGGGCACCGGGATGAATGCTGTCATGCATGAGCATCAAGTGGCTGTTAGTCGATCCTTGTACATATTCACGCCAATGACTATAAATATCACATAAAGGAGTATCCGTTGCGGCCGCCACTTCCTGCACGGCTGCGGCATACTCCGGATAGGCCGTTCTAGCTAGGACCGCCTGTTCATGAATATTATAATCGAGCGCATTCTGGGTTAAAAGCAGCACCTCTGATCCGGATGCCATAACTCTAGTGATAATCTGTTCCAAGTTCCGTTTAAATGGGGCAATACCTGCTTCTCCTTGCACAGAATCATTTATGCCGATCATCACTGTAATCAGATCCGCTCCGAATCGCAAGGCGTCTTCATCCAGTCGATCCAGTATCCCTTGCGAAGTATCTCCGCTTTTCCCAACGTTGAACACATACGACTTGCGATTGTACCGTTCCATTAACCGTTCTGCAAGCAGACCCACATAATTAAGCTTGCCCTTAAGATGATAATTCTGTTCTGTAATGGAATCGCCTATGCAAACGATAAAAGCCCGTTCACCACGCTGCAATTGATCTAACACCCTGAGCTTCAACATTACCCTCCTATTCTGGGAGATATCTATAAATCGCTCGGCTATACAACCTGACGTTAGCGTGCCCTGCTCCACATCCCCGGTGTAAGGAGCCGCTCAGGCAGATTCCGGAATCGCTCTCTTATTTCATTACAAATTGACTCCGGTACGGCAGGCCCTTCTATTAACCGCAAATTTCCCTCCAGTTGCTCAACTGTCTGCACGCCGATAACCAGACTATCTACTCCCGGCATATCGCGAATATAGGAAACAGCCAGCTCGGCAGGAGTTAAGCCACAGCTATGCGCAAGCTCGCGAAGCTGGCGGATCGGTTCAACAGCCTCGGGCAATTGAGAGGGCAGCTCTGCTTCATTCGCATAGAAAAGGCCTTGCAGGAACACGCTGCGGACAAACACGGTTTTGCCTGCGGATCGCAACATCTCCAGACACCCGTTATTCAGAGGTCGATGATCGAACACATTTAACGGAAGCTGTACAGCGCCGAAAACGGAGTCTTCCAAATACGGACGCAGCATTGCAAACTCCTCTTCCGTATTGGACGAAAATGAAATACCCGCCTTTTCCACTAAACCATCCCGTACAAGCTCGGCGAATACTTGCGCAATGATGTCCCCATGAGCTCGCATCGCATCGACGTTATGCAGCATCATAGCAGACACTTGCTCGACACCGAGTTTCTCAAGCGACGCTCTCGTCTGGCGGTAGATCTCATCTTTTATTCGTCCAGGACTCCAGCTTTGCTCCGGCTGCACATAAATTTTGGTAATGATTGTCGGAGCTTCTCCAGATTGCAACTTGCCAAAAAAACGGCCCAGTATTTGCTCAGATTCCCCGTACGTCGCAGCCGTATCGTAGGCCGTCACTCCACCTTGCCATGCTGCTTGCAAAATACCATAACTTGCTCGAACATCAGGCATTTGATTAGTGCCGATAAGCCCATAATTCATGCCAAGTTGTACTGTGCCAAGCGTCATTTTGGATACTGTAAGTTTATTCACGGACATTTTACCCTTTCTTTTACCAAATTGTCCATCCTCCATCAAGCAATAGATTATGACCCGTGATGTAACGCGAAGCTTCGGAGGCGAGGAAAACGATCGGCCCCTTGATATCATCGTCTTCGGCCAATCTGCCAAGCGGAGTCATAGACTTGTAATTGTTCACGAATGCATTCGAATGCTCCTCATGCTGATTCTCTCCTTCGTAATAACCACCAGGACTAATCGCATTGACGCGAATGTTATAGGGTCCATAATAGCTCGCCATCCATTTCGTCATTCCGATCATCCCCCACTTCGCGAACGTATACTCGACACCGCTGGTCATACCCGTATCTCCATATACAGGGAAGTGAGGCGCCTGCGCTCCTTGAATGGAGGCTATGTTAATAATATTTCCTTTGCCCGCGGCACGCATCAGTTTAACAGCTTCCCTCGAGATAAGCATCAACCCCGTTCCGTTCACCTGCTGTGCCATGTTCCATCCTTCGGCAGTCGTCTCTTCAACATTGTTTAAACCATAACGGGAAACAGAGTTATTGACGAGAATATCAATTCGCCCATACCTGTCGGACACTTCTGCGATAAATGCGATAATGCTTTGTTCATCGCTCAGATCCAGCTTCATGCCTGATGCTTTGTATCCGCGTTCATTAAAGCGATCTGCGAGAGCCTGACACTTCTCCTCGTTGCGGGAAGCGATAATGACATGCGCTCCTGCCTCGCAAAGAGCGGTGGAAATATGTTCGCCGTACAAACCCGAGCCTCCTGTAACAATTGCAACCTGATCATTTAATTGGAACAAATCCATCATCGACATTACAAACCCACTTTCTATTTAAATTCATGTAATGCGCTTTATATATATAATATGGTATTACCAATTAATATAGCATCTGCTCTTTGTTTTAGTCAATTTATTTCATTTCATTCCATGCATGTAGAAAGGGAGTACACGAACCGTATACTCCCTATCTCTTATTGAATAGCTTTCAGTATAACCTTCACCACTTCCGCACGGGTCGATTCGCCCCCCGGAGCAAAACGGTTGCCGCCGCGTCCTTCGACCAGTCCGCGAGCAGCCGCCTCAGCAACCAGGGGCTTGGCCCAAGCCGGAATCGCTGCGTCGTCCGCAAAGCTCGTAGCCGACTCCATGCCGACAGGGAGCCCCAGCGCACGCACTGTCATTGCAATCATTTCCGTTCGAGTTATCCTCGCATCCGGACGGAAAGTGCCGTCATCATAGCCCTGTATGATGTTCGATTTCAGCGCCTGCGCTATCGATAGCAGAGCCCAGTCCGGGATATGCTCGCTATCGGCAAACGACAACGGCAACGCTTCTTCATCGGACTCCAGCTCCAGCGCGCGGGCAAGCATAACGATAAACTCGGCTCTTGTCAGCTCTTTATCAGGCTTGAACATGCCATCTGGATAGCCATTGACAATCCCTAGCCTTACCGCCTCATAGACGGCTGCTTGACTCCAATGTCCGGCCAAATCGCTAAACGATATGGCGGGCTCTGTCGATCCAAGCGGCTTGGCGAAGACCGCGAAAGTTGCCAGACGATCTGTTGCCGCCGAAACAAAATCACCTTCAACCTTTCCTCCGATTTCAACCCAAACTTCCGTCTCTTCATCATAGTAAGCAATAACAGGCAGTTGATGATCTTCAAGCTTATCCCGATCAAACTTCAGCTTGATCGTTGCCGGCTTCTTCAGGCTTCCTGCTACATTTTTTGATACTTTAAAAGCAGGACTTAACCGGCTCCATTCCGGATGCTCAGTCGCATCGGCTGCCGAAAGCTTGGAGATGGCAATACGCATGGCGTCGTCCGAGGCTCCTGCGGGAATCGTCAATTCTATTTCATTATTGCTGCCAAACGTCCCGCCTTCCCCCGCAGCAACGTTCCATTCATTAGCGGTATTGCCGCCAGTTGAAGGCCATGTCGATCCCGATGACTCTCTGAGCTGCATACGGAATCGGTTGGAATGGGCCTGTGCCACATTGCCGTTCATATCAGACGCGCGAATATGCAAATACCAATCGCCGGACACGTTCGACAAAGCAATCGCATCGCTTAAGCCGAATGCTTGCCAGCCTGTATCCGGAGCCGTCTCGCTCTGTGCCCAAACATACATAAGCTGATCGGCGTCGATACCGCTCCAATTACCGCTCCAATCATCTGTTACCGCCGCTTGGACTGAGGCTTCGTACAGCAGGGTTTCACTGCCGTCTGGAGAGAACGAGATTGCCGGAGCAGTCGTGTCCGTCTCTTCGACCGCCGCCTCCTCATCTCCGATCAATCCGGCTTGCGGCAGCGCCACTGATAGATCCTGAATCATCACTTCATCCACATAGACTTCCGTCCCAAGTCCCGAAGCGCCGGATGAGATCATCAGATGGTTAATGACTTTACCCGGATGAGCAGCCTCTATCGTTCCCTTGAATGCATCATTTACATAGACGTCGGCCAGTCCACTGTCCAAATCAAAATCAAGACGAATTTTATGCCATTCATTAAACGTCAAGCTTGTCGGCGTCGCCAGCTCATGGAACTCGATCGGCTGGTCATACTCCGTGATGACACGCATAATCTCTTGCTGCGGCGCCCCGAAAGTAAAGGCCGTGTCCGAGTAGTTTTGGTGGACCTTTACATAACGCGCTTCGACATCCAGATGCTCCAGGCCAATCTTAATATTGCCGTCTTCCTTCTCGAAGGTCCATCCTTCCAGAAGAGTCCAATCCCCATTGTTCATATGGCTGACATACACTTCAAGGTTCTGCTGTTGTATCCGATTTCCCGGCAGGTTGTCTGGCGGCTGCGGTTTATTATATTGCTTGCTGTCATTCAACTGGATTTCGCGAAGCTTGGCAGCCCTGCCAAGATCCACGCCTACGCTGCGATCCTTGTAATCTAGCGCGAACGGGAAAGCGTCCGAGAAATGGGACAAGTTGCCGGTCAGCGGGTTGCTATCCGGATTCACAAAGCCTACTTTGACCGTCCCGGTTGAAGAATTTATTTCCGTATTCGTATATTTCAACGATCCGTCGGAATCTAGCTGCAGGATAAAACCGGCGCCGAGCGCATTCCAATGCTGCGAGTATCCTTCCTGCAAGGAGATAAAAAGATCGTTGTCGAAGCTCTCTCCATACACTGAGAGCTGGACGCTCGCTTTCCGGGTGGCCGGGAATAACCTCGATCCGCCCGTTACTCTTTGGTCATCGACATTATTGCGAATATAAAGCGACCTCATGCCTTGCTTCGCAACAGCGTCACTTGTAGTAACGACTCCGGAGTTAGCCGTCTTCCACCAGTAGTCATTGGCCAGACTTGTCCCATTATCGGGAGTAACTCCGCTATGCTCATACTCGAAGCTATCCAATGCGCCATGGCTTTGGCGCAAATAACGGTCAAAATCCTCTACCAGCATAGAGAAGGCCCCCATCAGTCCAGGCCACGTGAACAGCCACGCATCATCGCCTGCCCTTACTCCATCCGCCTGAACGACGTTGCGCTTCTCGTTCTCGGAAATCCATCCCGGAGTCGATAAGCGAGTGCGTCCAGTCAGATCATGATAGCCCTGCCAGGTGAGCGTCTCATCATCACTGTAAGCAATAGTAAGATTGTTGCGATAATAACTCCCCATTCCTTCCGCATTATGCCCTGACCATGTCAATAAAATATTCCCGTTGTCATCCCGCTGCATGGCAGGGAACGTATTGGTGCTCATCATTTCACTGTCGGCCACCGGGGACCATGTCAATCCTTCATCCGCCGATGAGCTTGTCCCAAGATAATAGATATCCGATCTTTGCTGACGCAAGTAAGTCTTTAAGCTGCCGTCGGCCAATTCAATAATGGCAACCTCAGTCACTCCGCCTTCCCCGCCGATGGAAGGAATCGTAAGCTCGGAAACGCTTTTCTGCCAAGTGCCCCCATTATCGTCCGAGTACAGGAAGCTGACGCCAAAGGTGCCGTCATCTCCGATGACATGGGAGAATGGAGCGATGATCCTTCCAGAACTATGACGAATCGGATTTGTATAAGAGATCATATAATGAATCGGCGCCCCGGAAGCTGTCTGCAGGCCCGTTATTCGCGCTGGTTCGCCGAATATCGGCTTTTGTCCGTCGAATCCGTTTGATTTGACGACATACATATCGTTGCGGCACACATCGATAGACAAACAAGTATTGCCGCCGCTCCACACGCCAAAATAATGATGGACGGCAAAGAACAAATAAACTTCGCCCGTATCGGGATCAACATAAGTTCCGGTAGGGAATTCATATAAGTCGGAGCCTGCCGCCGAAACAGGGAGAATAATCGTTTCCTGATCCGTCCATGTCTTGCCGCCGTCAAAGGAGTAATTGGCCAGTATGCCCGCGTCATTCGAGCCTGCCACTGTCATCAGCGTGCCATCCTTCAATCGCACCGGCTTCAATTCCCCTGATTGTTCCACAATTGTTTTGTTGCCGTACTCGATTTGCAGCGCTTCCTGTGCTCCACCGCGGAAGGAGGCCGCCGGGTTGCCGTAATACATATAAATTTGTTTCGTTTCCTCAGGCTGCATTTCAGGAATTCGTACGTAGAAACCTGCATCATCCATATAGAAGTGCAGCTCCTGGCCACCAGCCGCAAAGCGAATATCGCGATAATCGGCTTGCAGCTTCCCATCGGCAATCAATTGCGCGGTTCCCAGATCCACCTTAGTCAAATAAACCGCCCGATCATTGATCATCTCGGCATTCGGATTGGAGACGGTTACCGGCTTTTGATACAACCAGCTTTGTCCATTGCCGGCCGTCCAGCGTCCTTTCGGCAGCTGATACGCTTTCATCATCTCTTGCAGGCTGTCATTATAAAAAGTGCCTTTCGCATCATCAAAATGGTTATGAACCTTTACATAACGAGCTGATTCCGAAAAATTGTACAAAATTACACGGTTGTCCACTTTTACGAAATCCCAATTTTTTACTTTGCTGTACGTCTCATTGTCCGTACTGACGTATAGGGACAGATCGCTTTTCTCCACTCGGTTCGACGCATTCGCAGCTTCAAGTTCGATGGTGTTTACAGCCGCGACTGCTCCAAAATCGACTCCGATGCTGCGATACTGATAATCCAGCTCCATTCTCCCGCTATTGCCGAAGCCGCTTAGCTGCCCCAGCTCCGGATTGGCGTCTTTATTCGCAAACCCCGCCGTTGATGCAAGCAAGCCTGAGCCATAACCGCTATAAAGATCGGTTTCTTCCGGCTGCCCGCTTGCCATCGCCAATTGCGGTACAGCCAAGGCCAGAATCATCCCTATGCAGATGTAAAACTGAAACTTGCGAAATCCTTTGCGAAGTAACTGTTCACTTCTCATTCATTAATTCCTCCTATTAGTTATTTTGTAACCGCTTCCTCACTGATTATAAAAGGAGTCCATCATTCGATGAACCCCTTAACATTCAGATCATAGCGGGAGGAATTATTGTTCTTGCCAGACTGATGCACTCATGATTCTGTATTCGCTTGCGCTCAAGCCCGTATGCTGCTTGAATTTTTTATAAAACCAATCCAGATCGTTATAACCGACGGCATAGGCCACCTCGTAGACCTTCATATCGGTAGAGCTCAATATTCTTTTTGCGTTTTCCATGCGAACCTGAAACAAATAATCGTTAAAGCCAATGCCTGTTTCCGCTTTAAATAGCTGCCCCAAATAGGCCGCGTTCATATACACTTGAGAAGCTATATTTTTCATGCTGATGTTGTCGGCATAACGTTCATTCGCTAATCGCTTGGCAACTTTGACCGCATTTTCCGATGACAGCTCGCGATGGGACTTGATCAGCTCGGCTGTTTCCCGCACTTTGGTCCATGTAATTTGGAACAGATCCGTCAAAGATCTTGCCCCCATAATTCGTTCGTAATCGAGTTGTCTCGGATTGAACAGCTGCTCATAATCAATCCCTTGTTCCCTGACAAGCCGAAACAACTCAATGAACAGCTCCAAGATCATGGTTTTAATAAGATTCGAATGCACTTGATTTTTCGCCAATAACTCCCATCTGTGCGCAAGCATTTCTCTTAGCTGCTCACTGTCCTGCTTGTCAAGCTGCTCAATAAGCTCATTGGCATGGAGCCAGTTCTGTTCATCATCATTCTCCTCTTTCGAGAACAGCCTTTCTTCCGAAATAACGCTTTGCTTGCCGAAAAAGAATTGCTTGTCCAGCATTCGTTTCGCATCCTCATAAGACTTTACGGCTTCGTTCATCGCATGAACCAGCTTGCCTATGCCGAATGTGATCCCGATTTTTGCGTATTGCCGCACATGCTGGCTCATCAGGCTGATTTTTGCAATAACATCCGCGCGCTCCACCTCGTCTAAATCCGAGAATAAAACGATTCCGTATTTCATATCCGATTCTTCGAATAAACAGCCGCTTAACCCAATAATATCTTCCATGACATTACGCGCGGCAAATCGTTTTATTTGCAGATCATTATCCGTCATAGAGGAGTCGTTCCAGGCTTCCGAGTCCAGCTCCGCCGCAATGCAGCAAATCCCTGAGCGCTCTCTAACATGTATATCTATCAAATCAAACCGTTCCGTCACTTCTTCCGCATTCATGAAACCGTTGGCCCATTCTCTGGCAATGCGCTCCTTCGTTGCAGACAAACCAAAATGCAGCTTTTTGTCCAGCATTCGTTCATTTTCCAGCTCGGCTGCCACGGATTTCAATAGACGCACCAAGTCATCTTCCTCAACCGGCTTCAGCAAATAATCCTTAACGCCCAGTTGCAAACCCTTCTGCGCAAATGAGAAGTCTTCATAACCGCTCATGATAATAATCGGAACATTGGATAATGCGCGCAGCTGCGCAATCAAATCCAAACCGCTCAATACCGGCATCTTCATATCCGTGATGACCAGGGCGTAATTGCCGTCATGAAAAAGATCGAGCGCCTGCTGGCCATTCGTCGCTTCGCCCGCGATCGTAAAACCTAGCTGTTCCCAATCCAGCAAATATTTCAGTGAAAGCAGCGCCCCGGGTTCATCGTCTACAAGAAGTACGTTATAGATGGCTCCCAACCTCCTTACGTTTGCGGCTTGTCTAGCGGAAGGTTAATGATAATTCTCGTGCCCTCTCTAGGCTTGCTTTCAATGATCAGACCGAAGTGCGGGCCAAAGCTTTGGCGTAATCTTTGATGTACGTTGCGCAGACCAATATGCAGCGAGTCATCCTTCTTCTGATCTGCGGTTTCGAGCCTTTGTCTTATTGCCGTCAAGTGATCGCACGGAATGCCTGGACCGTTGTCCTCCACGACAAGTCTGCATTGCTGCTCATCAAAATCCGCCCTAATAACGATCATTGTTCCGTCAGCGCTTGGCTCCAGCGCATGGACGATCGTATTTTCCACCAATGTCTGCAGCGACAGCTTCGGTATAGCGACATCATGCAGCCGCTTCGGAATGTCGATTCGGAAGCGAAGCCGATCAGAGAAGCGGAAAGCTTGAATGTTCAAGTAAGTCTCGATAATGTCCAATTCTTCCGCTATTGTAATCATCCGGCCGCTTTTGCCCAACACATTGCGAAAGGATTTAGCCAATAAGTTAACAATTTTCGCATTTTCACGATCTCCCTTCATAAGGAGATTACCGCGAAGCGCATTTAAAGTATTAAACAAATAATGGGGATTCACTTGTGTCTGCAAGGCGTATAACTCAGACTCCTTTGTCTTCAGCTCCAGCTCTTTGCGTCCCAGTTCCGACTCATACACCTCGCGAATAAGCCGCTGCATGCGCTGCACCATCTCGTTGAACCTGAAGCCGAGCTTGCTTACTTCGTCATTTCCTTTAATCGTTTGAATCGGCTGCAGATTTTCGAGGCTGGTTTTTCTCATTTTTATGGACAGCTCTACCAATCTTTTCGTTAATCTGGACGATACCACATAGTTTGCAATGACGAATATAGCCAAGGTTGCAACGAACAGAACGAGAGCCGTCGTTCGAATCGCATTGGTGCCTGCTACCAGGGCATCAAGCTGGGTAAGGAAGACGATTTGGATGCCATTAACGCTATTGCGCGAATCCAGGACGCGGCTGGTTAGCAAATATTCCTGATCGGCCGTACGTACAAGCTGGCCGTCATCATTGGCATTCATCTCGGGGAAAAACCAGTAATCCTCCAAGCGGGCCGCCCCTGCATGGTCGGAAGCATTGTCAAATACAACCTTCCCATCCGATAAACTAAACACAATTTGATTAGGATTATCCTTCGCTTTTATAAAGTCCACCAGCACATTGACATCCACATCAATAGAAACGAATAGACATGCTTTCATATCCAGATGGTTAAGCCTTTGCGATAAGCGAAGCAAGTTCTCGCCACCCGCTCCCTTCTCCAAAGTCCAGGAACGAAGCGACCGATAGCTTGGCGAGGAAGTGTCGCATCCGCTTTTACTCGCCAATTCGGGAGCCTCCGACAACGGCCTGACAACCCCTAATTGAAACGTATCATTATTGGTAAACAGTTGAAAATTGACAATATCTTTCGTCGAACGAATCGATTCCATAAGCGGGACGATAAGCTCCGTGTACTCCGTATGCTGCAACGCCAAAGAATGAATTTCTTGAAGCAGAGTAGCCTGCAGCGAATCATCCATATACAATACATCGGCAGTCTGTTCGTAGGTCTTCAAGAGACTGTCCACATTTTCCGTCATTTGCGAAAAGGAGTTGCTATTGCTCTCCATGATCTTCTCAAGAATCATCTGCCTGCTAAAATGCTCAAAAATAAAAGTAAGGGAAGTGAGCAGCAAAATGACGACTGCGCCGTTCGACAAAAACAGCTTAGTGCGGATACTCATTCTGCTCCCCCTCCCCTATATGATTTACTTCCCTATATGGCTATATCGCGCAGTAGCCTCTTTCCACAATTTTGTATACGCTTCCTCGACTTTCGCGATTCCCGCCTTTTCCAGCGCGCGCATGGTTTCATTCCACTGCTTTTCGAACTCCTCTTCCGACGCGGAGAAAACAATCTTGGCGGTATCGCGGTTCCAAATTTGCTTAAGCCGCTCGGCTTCGGCGCGCACTTCCTCCA
Organism: Paenibacillus sp. MY03; assembly: GCF_002165585.1. Lineage (NCBI taxonomy): Bacteria > Bacillati > Bacillota > Bacilli > Caryophanales > Paenibacillaceae > Paenibacillus > Paenibacillus sp. MY03. Next base: position 123,455 of record NZ_MXQD01000021.1, read on the forward strand.
CATCGCCCAGTTGTCCAAGTCCGTGAAGAATAAAGTTTACCTCGGGAATGAAGTCTGCCCACACTTCCTTGCCGTACTCGGCTAAAACTTCTTTTGTTCTTTCATCGTATTTTTCTCTGACGCTATCTCTCGTCGTAGGCGTTGCATAGTCTCCATCAGCCAACTTCGTTCCGTGCGCGAAATACATCGATGTGCCGTAGAATGGCGTAACAATTTCGCTCCAGATCAAATCCGGGTTGGCGGCAACTCCTTGCTTATACTCTTCCTTAATGACCCTCTTACCGTCTACGACTTCATAATGACTGCCTTCAATTCCCCAGTTAATCAAAATTTGCGCTTCATCGGTAAACATATAATCAAGCAGCTTGATTACTTCTTCCGGATGCTTGGATTTTGATGTAATCGCCCAGTTCCAGTTAGAACGCGTTGCCGCAGCCGTGAAGTTTTTATTTCGCTTCGTTGCATCGAACACAAGCGGGAAATAAGCGTAAAGATCATCAAAGTTGCCTGCCGCCCGGATAACCGGCTCTACTTCCGGCTGCATGTACCAGCTTGGGAAAGCGCCCGCCAAAACTCGGCCTTCCGCCAGCCTTTGCGTCATCGTATCATTTTTCAAAGTAAAAAATTCTTTGTCCAGCATGCCGGCGATATGAAGCTTATTCAAAAATGCGAGATACGTTTTCGCCTCTTCCGATGTAAAGATATGTCTAACGTTATCGTTTTCGTCTATCGTAAAGTCCCCGTGATTTTCCAATCCGCTCGTAGTGAAGATCGGGCCTGTCGCGTTTTCATAAGTATTGTCATTATAGCTAAAGCCTGAGAAAGGAATGGTCGGCTGTCCATTCGTTTGCGGATGCTTCTCATAGTAATCCTTCAGCAAGTTGAACAAATCATCCATTGTTTTCAGTTCGGGGTATCCCGCTTCCTCCAACATTTTATAGCTGACAGCGAACTCCGACTGCATCGTCGGCGTCGGCTCATCTGTTATGTTGCTGACATAGAGCGACCAAATATGTCCGTTTTCGTCTTTTAACAAATCGAAGTATTCTCCGAAATGCTTCTTAATATTAGGGCCATGCTCTTCTATCAAATCCTCCAGCGGGATTATAGCGCCGGCATCCGAATATTTTTTAATATAATCCGGCTTTAAAATAACCGTATCGGCCGGATAATCGCCGGAAGCGAGCCATAAGTCGAATTTTTGATTGCGATCTCCCGTTACTGTAACCAGGTCAAATTTAAAGCCCGATTTTTTGCTAAGTTCCGTCATAACCGGATTGTTCGCATCCAGATTCGGATACAAGCTTGCCATCTGGACCACAACGGGCTCTTGCGGCGCCGCCGATTGTGTCCCGGCATTCGTTTCTCCCGGTTTATTCGTCGGGGCAGTGCCGTTCCCTCCATTGTTCCCCCCGCTGCAGCCGGCAGCCACTGCAAATACAAGCACGATGACGAGCAATCTGAACATTTTGTTCATGATAACACCCTTTCTAGTTTTTAATTATATCATCGGGTTTCCCCCAAAGATATCATTCCTTCATAGCGCCAAGCGTCATGCCTTTAATGAAATACTTCTGCAAAAATGGATACACGAATAGAATGGGAAGCGTGACAACCATCGACATCGTAGCCCGGATTGACTGCGGCGTTGTAAAATTCAATATAGCGTCGTCGGTTCCGGACCCGATACCGCCGGAAACTTGCTCGGTTGTCTGCATTAGAATCTGCATGAGTTGATATTGCAGCAGCGTCAAGCTTTCTTTGCTGTTGTACAAGAAATTATCGGTCCAGGAATTCCAATGTCCGACGGATATAAACAAAGTAATGGTTGCAATGACAGGAAGACTGATCGGCATAACAACGCGGAATAAGGTTTGCCATTCATTTGCTCCGTCCAGCTTGGCCGATTCAACAAGCCCGTCAGGCAGCTGGTCAAAGTAGCTCCGCATAATCATCACGTTAAACGCGCCGATCAGACCGGGAATAATGTAAACCGCGAACGTATTGGTCAATCCCAAATTTTTGATCATCAAATAGATCGGAATGATCCCGCCGTTTACGTACATACTGACCACAATGATGGCATTGAGCGATTTGCGAAGCATATACTCTCTGCGGCTTAATGCGTAAGCAACCATAATTGTGCATATGACAGACAATCCGGTTCCAATCAATGTTCGCAATACGGAGAGAGCGGCGGAATCGAATAAACGGTCATTGCTGAATATAAGGCGATAATTGTCGAGCGTAAAATCTCGCGGCCATAAATAGATTCCGCCGCGCATCGTATCGAGCGACTGATTCAAGGAGACAGCCAATAGATTCAAAAAAGGATACAATGTCGCTATGCCCAGCAGCAGCAGCAGCGTATTGTTGAAAACGTTAAATATGCTGTCCCCGACTTTAGTTCTGCTTCTCATTTTGTGCCTCCTTCACTACAGAACGGTAGACTGGCCAATCCGCTTGGCCCAAGAATTGACGAGCAATACCAGTACGATGCTCACTACTGATTTGAACATGCTAATCGCGACCCCGTAAGAATAATCCCCGATTTGCATGGAGTAATTGAGCGCATACAAGTCAAGCACCTGAGAATACTCCATGACCAGATTGTTGCCGAGCAGCATCTGTGATTCATAGCCGGTCGCGATCAAGTAACCCGTGTTCAAAATAAGCAAAATGCTGGCAGTCGGCATAAGTCCGGGCAAAGATATATGAATCATTTTGCGGAAACGTCCCGCTCCGTCCACATCGGCGGCTTCATAGAGCGCGGGATCCACTCCGGCCAGCACCGCCAAATAAATAATCGTGCTCCAGCCTAGCTCCTTCCAAAAGCCGGCCATCGTATGAATGACCCAAAACCATTTTTCCTTGGATAGAAAAAATACCGGCTCATCTACAATGCCAAGCCAGATCAGCAGCTCATTAAGCGGCCCGAAATCCGGAGACAGAACAAGCGTAACGATGCTTGCAATCACGACCCAGGAGACGAAATGCGGAATATACGTAATCGTTTGAATCGTTCGTTTGAACAATCTCGACCTCACTTCATTAAGTAAAAGCGCCAAACCAATCGCTCCTGCGAAGCTCGTAATCAGATGCATCAAACTCATCGCTAACGTATTTCGAAGAACGGTATAAAACCAATCATCGTTGAACAGTTTTACAAACTGATCGAATCCAACGAATTCACTGCCGAAGATGCCCTTCCCTATGGAATATTTCTGAAAAGCCATAATCCAGCCCCATAAGGGCAAATAACAAAATAGAGCCAATATGCCGACAAACGGCACAGACATCAGTATGAGCTGGTATTGCTGGGCAAATGTTTTCCATTTCTTTTTGCGGAGGTTGTTCTTTAGACCGGCATCCGTTTTTATCGCTTTCGCAGTTTGTTCGATGTGGATCCCCTCCTCATTCGTGATTGTTCTGATGCTTTTGCGCCTGCGATTCATAATCAAGGGTCACTTCGCTAATACGGGGAGTGCCGCCGCTATTGACGGCTCCAAGAGCTAATCGATATTGTACCCAGTTGCCCGCATGTTTGCCTGCGGACCACTTGCCGCCCCTCTCGAACCAGCTTCCCTCTCCATCGATGCCATACCAGTTCGCCTCCTTCAGCGCTTCTTCATTCGCAGCGGTTCGGATTTGCGCTTTCACCCACGTCTTCACCGGTATGGCCGCAAGCCAATCGATTCCGGTTATGACGCAGTCTGTCGGCAGTTCGACAGGGCGAGATTCATAGTACTCTTCGGGACCGCGATCCATCATGTTGCCAATGTCCGAATGCGTCATTCCGTGCGGTCCTTTCGTAGGCAATTCCGTCCGGTTATGCTCGTTAAATCCATTCGGACCGTTCCACCATACAAAGGACATGCCCGGATGATTCCCGAATGTCTTATGGTTGGCCATCGCCAAATCGACATAGCCGTCCTCATTGAAATCGGCAGCCAGCACGCCGGCGACGGAATGACCGAATAGTCGCGTCCGCTTGTCCACCGAATAGGTTCCGTCCGGCTCCCCCCAATAAATATACGAGTCGATATCGCGGGTTCGAGTGCCATGATAGCAAGCGACAAATATGTCAAGAATGCCGTCATTGTTAAAATCCGCTATCGCGAGATCCGCGGCGAAGTGCGCCGGCAGCTCCGTCCTTCTGTCATTGGAATACCCGTCGGGCCCGCCCCAGTAAATGTAAACAAAAGTGCTGTAAGGATCGCCGGCGTCCGGCCCTTTGTAACCGCCTACAATTAGGTCCAGCCAGCCATTGCCATTTAAATCCGCAGCGCGCGAGCTGATTCCCGATCCTTCCGGCAGTAAGGTGCGCCGATTTAAATCAAATCCATCCGGCCCGCCCCACAGGATGAGCAAATCATCGGTTGCTCCACAGTCTGGTATGACAAGATCCAGCCAACCGTCATTATTTAAGTCCGCAAGAGTCATAAATCTCGGCTGTCTGTAGACAACGCCGTCAATCACTAACGGAATGCGCGCCGGTTCGTCGACAAACCCGTTCTCCGAGCCGTAAAAGATTAACAATTCGTCGTTGTTGTGTCCGACGACAATAAGATCAAGCCACCCGTCCCGGTTAAGATCCGCGCAGCAGCTGCTCATCGAATGTTTGGTCGGCAGCTCCACTTTTTGATCCGGACAAAATCCGTCTGGACCGTTGTAGAAGACGAATGAACCATTATCCATATGCAGCGCGTTCTCGTTGCTGTTGGTCATAAACACATCCGCGAATCCATCGTCATTAAAGTCGCAAATTCGCAGCTCTGTCGCTGCCCAGCCGGTCAATTCAAGCTTTCGCTCAGGGGAGAAGCCGTCCGGTCCGCCCAAATAAATAGAAGAAGGCACATCTCCCAAAATGCGATTGGACATGTGATTAAGGAAAATAACTTGCGGATTCGCGCTGTCCATCGTTCGAGCGACGAATACACCTACAGCGCAATGCGTTTCAAACCGCAGCGGCGTCTCTTCCAAGCCAGCCTCTGATCCTCGGTAAATAACCGATTCATGCGTGTACATCGTTTCCGTCTTATCCTGGCATACGATGATATCTCCATAACCATTGCCGCTCAAGTCCGCTATTTCAATGTCGTAAGCGCTTTTCGTCGTGAATGAGGTTCGATTTTCGTTGGAGTATCCCGCTGCCGTATCCCAATAGATCCATGATTTCTCCGCCCCGTCCCGATCCGGCTGCCGGGATGCGAGTATAATATCTTCGCTGCCGGTTCCTCTTACATCGCCGATCGCCGCGCTTGTCACTTTGCCGCTATCGAGTACAAGCGGCTGGCCAACGCTCCGGTTCATATCGATGGGAATGAATACGGATTGTTCCCCGCGGCATACGAAGATATGCGGAGCTCCTCTCCATTGCAGCACTTTTAGCCGAATAGCTTGGGATACATTGTAAACAAACAGGCTTCCGCCGCCGGCTCCGCTTGCCGCACTGTCAATGCTTGCTTCGATCGCGTCATTCCCTGTCAAAGCAGGGTCCAGCCATGTACGGCGTTCTGCCTGAATGCCATCGGTTCCCCCCCAATAAATAACGATCTCGCTATTATTCGTCCGAACGATCAGATCGTCGAAACCGTCCCCATCCAGATCGGCCGAAACGATCGTATCTATGGAATGATCCAGTTCAACATCGATGAATCCTTTCGTTTTAAATCCTCGCTCATCCTGATAAAACAGACGCAGCTTCTCGAAGCTGACAAATGCGATGTCCTTGCGCCCATCCCCATTAAAATCTCCAATTGTAGTACTCTTGCACGATGGCGCCCATAGATTAAGCATCCGTTTCGTGCTGTACCCTTGCGGCGAACCATAATAAATTTGAGCATAGGTGTAATTGGATGCGCCGTCATACTGATTACCGATAACAAGATCGTCGTATCCGTCATTGTTCAGATCGCCGACAGCCCCTGTATAAGCGCCTTCCGTCGGAATTTCGATTCTTTCTTCCCCATTAAGCGGATCAACATACACATAGGCGGGAACCCGCAAGCTGTCATCGTGGGAATTGGCAAACGGCAAATCGATAAAGCCATCCCCGTTTACATCAAACTGGTGAATTCGCTGAATAACGCCTTTTTGTGACACATATATGTTCTGTCCCGCATTCCCGAATTTCCCTTTGCTAAACGTATCAAAACCTTTTTCCTTCATCGCTCCGCGAATCACATTCCAACAACTCCTTCTATCCTGCTGAATTCATTATATAATCTTGTTTTCGATCAAAAACCATGGGAACATTCAGTTCATGACAGGGGTATTTGCAGTAAATGAGAGAAATACAAGGTGAAACGGCTGTCGCCGTCCTTTGGCGGCGCAGCGCGTTTCATTCCGAGAATTATAGGTCAAGTATGGAGAAAACTTATACTTTCCAATAATTTAAAAAAGCGACCAGGAGATTTCACCTGATCGCTACTTGTTTTATTGTGGCTATAGATCTATTACGATTACTCAGCCAGTATCGCTTGCACAAAGGCATCTCTTGCCTTGTTCTCTTCCAGGCCGGCGCAAATCCGCACATCCTCCGGATATAGCGCGCTCGCATGCGCCAGGTCGGCAAACTCCCGGGCAGCGTTAAGCGGGTTGATAACCGTCTTGTCAACGCAAGGAGCGTTCCGCAGCAGATCCTGCAGGTCAAAGTGCCGCAAAATATCCGGCACGACGACGCTTTGTTTCCAGACGAACGGAAATTCCTCGGTCAGCGCCTGATAGTTAAGCAACGAGTCCCATAATACCAGCTTGTGGAATGGGCCGATAAGCATGGATGTCAGCAGCGCCACCGTCGCTCCGAGCCCTTTGCCCGCAAGAACAAGTCGATTCGGGTCGACCTCCGGCAGCGAGCGCATGTAATGCCAAGCGTGCAGGGCATCCCGCACCCGAAGGCCCATGATCGATCGGTCAGCAGCGACGGAGAGATACGTAAGCGTCCGCTCGATGTCGCACCAGGGGGCTACATCATGCCAGACCGGGCGAGGCGCAAGCTCCCCGAAACCGCTGACGTCAATGCTGTACACCAGCGATTCTCCAAGCGCCGTCAGAGGGCCGAAGCTGCGGAAGCCGTCCCATTTGCCCCCCTCGTCGATCATCAGCACAGCCGGCAGCCGGCCGGACGCATCCGCCTTCGGGCCGACGCCGGAAGGTCTGGTCCTTCGCATAAACAGGCCCGGCACCTCGCTCGCCGACGTCGTTCGCAGGCTGACGGCGCGGAACTGGTAAGCGCCGGCAGGCTTCTGCTCCTGCACCCTGGCCCGCAAGCTCCAATCTGACTCGTCGGCCTCGCGAGGAAAGTCCGACTCCTCCAGTCCTAACGTTAGCCGCAGCCGCTCCCGCAGGTACGCCTGGCCGGCTTCTCCTTGCGGCACGGCACGCCTTTCCAAAAGCCGCCTGCCCTCATCCCTGTTGATCGTATACATGTTGACCTCATTGGACGGATGACAATGCAGCAGCCCCGGCTCCTGGACCGTCAGATCCTCGCGGCTCAGAGCGAGCGGCGGAGTCTCCGGCTTAAACACGCGGTTCATCCAGCTCACCACAACGTTAGCCATGTTGACCGAATAAGCGTGGCCGCAATCGTCCAGAAACAATCCCAGCTCGCTCTCTCGGCCATACAGTCGATAGATGTCCGCCGCGTCGTGATACAAACGCTGGGTGTTGCGGTAGTCGAACAGATCGTCCTCCCGGCCGCCGACGATCAAGCACGGCTTCGGCGCCTGAAGCGCGATCAAATCCGTAAAATCGATGCCGTGCGCGATCAGTCCCGTACCCAACTGCTCGGGACAGCTCGTATACCAGTCCGTCAAATGCAAGGATTCATGCTCGTTCAGACAACAGACTGGCGCCAGAAAACGGACGCGCTCGTCGAGCAGCGAAGCATAGATCGTTGTCGCGCCGCCGCCGGATACGCCGGTCATCGCCACGCCGCCCGAGCTAAAATCGATATCGTCGCGGGTTTCCAAATAATCGATGCAGCGGATCGCATCCAGGACAAAATGCGTGTTGCTCCAGATGCCCGTCAGGTAGCCGATCAGCCCGTTGGTAAAATGATTGTTGAGATGGCCGATCTCTCCGGCCACGCCCGGCGGGTCGAAAGAGATTGCCGCGTAGCCGTTGCGCGCGAAAATCTGCGCGGAAATCTGATAGCTTTCACCCGTCTTGCAGCTGTGCCCCGTCGGGCAGACGACGCCCGGATAAGGGCCCGGCTGCGTGGGCAGATATACCGTTCCATTGACCTCCCAGCCCGGATAGGATTCAAAGATGACGTTCTCCACCCGATAGTCGCCAAAGTGATGACGGCTTACTACCCGCGAAGTAATCGGCTCCCTGTCGTACATAAAGGAGGGGAACGCGGCTCTAATCGTATCCAGCAACGGTCGGCGCAAGCTGTCCCACTCTTCCTGGCTCGCGGCCCGGCTTCTCGCGTTCGCCAGCTTCTTTAGCTGCTGCCGGCAGCGCTCCGCGATCTCCTCGCGGAGCTGCATGTCGGCGGCGCAGCCCGTCTCATTTAATATATTCATTGCTGCAATGCGGCGTAACGATCGTTGACCGCCTTGGTCAGAGCCTCTCCTCCGGACGAATTCCACAGCTTGACGAAGTCGTCGAAGCCTTGGTCCAGATTAATCTCGCCGATAATAAACTTGATCAGGTGTTCGTCGCGAATCCGGTTCAAGTCCGGGTATTGGGACGTTTCCGGAACGATAAACGTAAGCAGGCTGCTAAAGGCCGGGACACCTTCCGTGGTCTGTTTCTTAAATGCGGCCTGCTCCTTCGACAGATCGAATTGCGACATGTAGCTGGACTTGGTGCCGAAAATGTTGTAATAGCTGCTTGCTCCGACCTTTGCTCCTCGCTCCGTCACGTTTACGTACTGTTCCTTAGGCGTCGGAACACCATCAACGAGATCATAGTGCTCTCCCTCAACGCCAAAGTACGTCATTTTATAAACCTCTTCATCCGAAACCATCGCTTCCAAAATTTCGAACAGTTTATCCATTTTCTTCGGATCCTTCGCTACCTGCGCGCCCATCCCGACGAAGTTGTTTTTGACACCCCATGAGAAGCCGGCATTGTCTCCGTAAGGACCGACCAGCGGCTTGCCTACAACCAGCTCCGTATCCGGATTTTGTCCCTTGAATTCCGGTCCGATGGCGATCGAATAGCTGTTCCACATGCCTCTGTCGATAATGCCGGATCTTCTGTTGGCCAGATCCTGACGGGTTTTGGCGTAATCTGTCGTCAGGAACTCCTTGTCGATAACGCCGTCCTTGTACCACTTATTAAGCACTTTAAGCGCCTCGCGAGTACGCTCGGTTACCATCGCATTGACCAGGCTGCCGTCTTCGGCTTTTAACCAGGCGCCGGGACTTGTTCCGTATGCCGAGTAGACGGAGTTGAACGCCAGCGTTGCCAGAGAGTCCTTGCCGCTGCCCGAATAACCTATCGTATCCGCTTTGCCGTTTTTGTCGGGATCGTTTTTCGCGAAGTAATAGACCACTTTCTCGAACTCTTCCAGCGTCTCCGGCGCTTTGTCGAAGCCGGCCGCCTTAAGCCAATCGCCGTTGTAAGCAGGCATGAACGGCGTAAGCCCTTCCAGCCAGTAGAGCGGAATCGCGAAGTTTTTGCCGTCTACGACAGCCAGGTCCCAGATGCTAGGATCCATCTCGTCGACGGATGCCGCGTATTTAGGCATCTTCTCCCTGATGAGATCGATCGGCAGCTCGGCCAGCAGGCCCTGATTGGAGTAATCCAGAATTTCCCCTTGCGACCACAAGAAGAACAGATCGGGAACCTCTCCCGTTGCAAGTCGAATGTTCAGATGCTCCGTCCAGCTGGTACGGTCTACGCGCATGTTCTCTATTTTTACGTTAAAACGTTCCTCCAAAAACTTCTGAACCGGCGTCTCGTCGCCTTCTGGCGGATCAAAGCTCAGCCAAAGCAGATTGATCGGCTCCTCTGCCTGCTCGGTTGGAGCGGACGAAGCCGTTCCCGACGGAGCAGACGTCTCGCCGCCGGTAGAAGGTTTGTTATTGCCCCCTCCGTTCGTGCACGCCGAGAGCAGCATAATGACAGCAAGCACTGCCGTTAGAACTTTCCATTTAACGCTCTTTTTCACACCTGTTTCCTCCCTTTTTATCAATCCTCATCTATGAAAAATTGCTGGCAGGACTCATTCAAAAAGTCCGGTTCTTTTCGAACAAGCTTTAAGCAAATTTTTCCGCCGCTTGCATTTGCCCTGCTACTCCTTTAAGGAACCGATCATGACTCCCTTAACGAAATACTTTTGCAGGAACGGATAAACAATGATAATCGGCCCCGTAATGATCATAAGCACGGCAGCTTTGACCGTCTCCGGCGTCACGGTTTCCTGACCCGGCTGCTGGGACATCAGCATTCGCAGCTCCATGTCCTGATTTTCCACGACCAGTCTGCGCAGATAGATCTGCAGCACGATTTTGGTCTGGTCCTGAATGTAGATCAACGCCTGAAACCATTCGTTCCAGTAGCGGACCGCGGACCACAGCGTAATCGTCGCGATGATCGGCGCCGACAGCGGCAGCACGACGGAGAACAGAATGCGAATATCGTTGGCTCCGTCCATCCGGGCCGAATCCTCCAGCTCCTGGGGAATGCCGATAAAGAAGTTGCGCAAGATCAGAAGCGAGAACGTAACGAATAGGCTCGGGATGATGTAGACGAGCATGGAATCGTACAGTCCCAGACTTTTGATCAGCATATAGGACGGAATAAGGCCGCCGCTGAAAAACATCGTCATCACGATAAACAACGTGTAGAAACGACGATCCGGCAAATATTTTTTGGACAAAGGATATGCGGCCATGACCATCACGACAACCGATAGCACCGTGCCGACAACCGTCCGGAATATCGTATTGCGGAAGCCGTACCAGATTTGCGTAGATGAAACCGCTTTCCGATATGCCTCCAAGGAAAATTCCTGAGGAAACAAATGGAGTCCAGGCCGAATCGCTTCCGACGGCGTGCTGAGCGAGATCGACAGCACGTGGATGAAGGGATACACAAACAGAACGCTTAATCCGGCAATAAACATTACCGCGAACACTTGAAACCATTTTTCGCCGATTGTCATGCGTGAAAACATCGTATAGCCTCCTTAGAAAAGCCCTTCCTGGCCCGCTTTTTTAATTAAGTAATCGGTTCCCAAAACCAGGAGGAGAGCGATCACGTTTTTAAACAAGCCGACTGCCGTCGTCAAACTGTACTGCATTTGAGACAGACCGACCCTGAACACGTACGTATCCAGAATATCCGCAACTTCATATACAGCAGGATGATACAGATTCAATATCTGGTCGAAGCCCGCATCCAAAATGCCGCTGATCTGAAAAATAAACATGATGCAGATGACCGGTAAAATGGAGGGCAGCGTAATATGCAGCGTTTGCTTCCAGCGGCCGGCTCCGTCGATGCTTGCCGCTTCGTACAGATTCGGATTGATCGACGCCAACGCAGCCAAATAGATAATCGTACCCCAGCCGACCTCTTTCCAAATACTCGTGGTCACCAAGGTGAATCTGAAGTAGTCGGGATCGCCCAGAAAGTAGATCGTATCGAGCCCGAGCATCGTAAGAATGTAGTTGACGATCCCCGTGCTTGGCGACAGAATCGTGCCGAACAAACCCGCAAGAATGACCCATGAGAGAAAATGCGGCAAATAGCTGATCGATTGCGTAACCCTTTTAAACACTTTTCCCCTGATCTCGTTAAAAATGAGCGCCAGAACGATAGCAGCGGGAAATCCGAAAATGATGTGATACAGACTGATGACTACCGTATTGCGAAATACTCTCCAAAACTGGCTGGTCGAGGTAAACATAACCTCGAAGTGCTTAAATCCTACCCAGGGGCTTCCGTTAATCCCTTCCAATACGCGAAAATCCTTAAACGCCAGTTGCACGCCATACAGAGGAGCATATTGAAAAACCGAATACCAGATCAAAGCCGGGAGCAGCAAAATAAACAGGTACTTATGCTTTTTGTAGCGCTTCCATCTACTTTCAGCCGTCAGCTTCCTGTTCCTTGTCAAGGATGCCATAGAGCAAGTCTCCATTTCTGTAAATTTTGTTGCCGCATTTCGTATGGCCTGCCCTCATTTTAGAAGCGAACCCCTATCGAATCCAGTTCAGATTCATGTCATTTTGTATAATTTGAAGCATAAAAGCGGCTTTCCTCCCGGAAAGCCGCCAAATCATCCTGATATGGGTTGTTAGACGACCTCGGTCTGAACCGCTGCCGCCCGCGTAAGCTTGCGGTATTGGTTGGGCGTCACTTCGTATTTCGCCTTAAACTTCGTGCAAAAATATTGGACGTTGCTGTACCCGGCCCGTTCGGCGATCCGCGTCACCGATTCTTGGCCGTCCCGCAGCAACTCCGCCGCAAGCTCCAGCCGAGCGCGGCTCAAATACTCGATAAACGGCATATGCAGCACTTCGGCAAACAGCTTGGAGATGTAGGAAGGAGAGAAAGATACCAGCTCGGCCACCCCATCCAACGAAATATCTTCATGCAAATGCTCATGAATATAACGCTGAATGACGTTGATCGTCTCGGCATGAGCGTGAGGAGCGTCGCTGCTCAGCCAGGCGATCATCTGCCTCACGTCGACCTTGATCCGTTCCAGCCCTTCTCCCAGCGTGCCTTCTTTAAGCGTCCGGGACATGTCGGGAATTTCCAGCCGATCGGACAACCGATAATGAAGCGCCATGCGGCGCATGCACACGCTAAGCTGCATCAACGCCCATTCCGCCGTCTCGATGCCGCAGCCTCCGTCGATCAAAGTACGTTCGAACTCTTCCAGGTATGTTGAAACCGCTTGCATATCTTGTGCGTGAATCCCCTTCTCGAAGCGTTCGAAGTTCATATCCTCCAGCGCATTGCGGCGAGCCTCGACCTCGTGAAAACCGACAACGGCGGAAGGTCCGAACAGAAACTCGTATCTGGCCGCGTGCTTCGCCTCGCTAAACGATTCGGAAACAAGGGCTAGCCTATCCGTCGAACGCCCGTATCCGGCGGAGAACTCGCAGACGCCGCTTAACTCCTCTTGCAGCGATCGCAGCGTCTCCTTGACTGTCGCGTCCGTGCCCTGTTCCTCCGGCTCCAGCACGAACAACACAACCGCCTCCTCCCGAGAGACGGCCAAAGCGTCCCACTGGAACGGTTTGTTGTGGAACTGTTGGCCGAGCGTCCCAAGGTCCAGCTCTCCGGAGCGCAGCCGGATATACGCCACGGCAAACTGCGACCGTTCCGCGAACGAATACGATCCGGCCTCCTCCGTATCTCCATGAATCAGCTTCAGCAGCCGCGTCTTCTCCAAACTGCGATGAAGCGTCTGAAGATTGCTCATCATTTTTTTTAGCGGCACGTATACCCGCCTGGACATAAGCAACGAAATCGCCAGACCGGCGACGGCGGCTACAATGGAGGCGACAAACAAATTATGCTGCAGCTTCTTCGATTCAATCAGCAGCGAATCCAGCGGCCGAGCTACGTAAAATCCCCAGCCGAACCTGGACAAGCTGGCGGGAGAATACGCCCATACCGTTGTTCGGCCCGCTTCTTCCCTCACGGTCACCGACGTGGCCGTCCCCGCCAGCTCATTTGAGCCGTCAAATCCGGCCGCCGCCTGTCCCGAGTTCGTCAGCAGCGTCTTGCCGTCCTCATCGACGATATAGAAACGTTCCTCTTTGGAGCTCAACATCCCGCCAAGCAGCCCGGTCACATAATCGAGACTGACGTCCAGATACAGATAACCCTTGGCATTGTCGTGCGAGGATCCGTAAGGCAGCGACTGCAAGTAGGTCATCACCCGTTTGCCCTCGCCGCCGTCGCGTACCGTCCAGCGATTTAGCGGGAATTGGCTCAGTTCGCCGATAAATCCGGCATCCTTGGAGTTTCCGGGTTTCTCGTAAATATACTGGGAATCGACGGTATATCCCGTTTTCAGAAAATGTACGGTTATATTGGACAATCCCTCTTGCGCCAGCTTGGCATTTTGAATGTCATTGTGCAGAACAAGAAACCGGTAACCCAAACTGCCGTTCGAGTCGTCCAGCAGCAAGCCCAACCCGTCGTATTTTTGGAAAGCGGTGGAGACCACTTTATCCTGAAACAGCTCCTCGTAGCGCTTGAGAACGGTCGTCTCCAAATAATCGCGTACGTGCTGAAGCCGGTACAGGCTGTCGCGTGATACCTCCTTGGCCACCAAAGCCTGAGAGTTGGAAAATAAATAGAATCCGAAAGCGCCGATTACGATAACGGTCAATGTCGCAAAAATAATAACCGATTTAATGAGGTCTGTCTTATGATCGCCTTTGGAAAACATGCCGTTCGCCCCCTCGAATGGTATGTTGGCTTTACTTGAAGACTTCCCGATGCAGCGTATATTTGGCAAGACGCTCCAGATTTACGTTATAGCCGATGCCCGGGTCTTGCGGCACTTCGATCCGGCCGTCACGCATGATTACGGCAGGATCGACGATATCCTCTTCCCAATAATTCGACGAAGCTGCCGTATCTCCGGGCAAAGTGAAGTTGCTTAGCGCCGACAGCGCGATATTATGGGCCCGGCCGATGCCCGATTCGAACATGCCGCCGCACCATACCGGAATTTGCCGCTCCTCGCACAGGTCATGCAGCTTGATAGCTTCCGTCAGCCCTCCGACGCGGCCTGTTTTGATATTGATAATCCGGCAGCTGCCCAGTTCGATCGCTTTGCGCGCGTCGTCGGCCGAATGGATGCTCTCGTCCAGACAGATCGGCGTACGCATCTGCCGCTGCAGCTCGCGATGGTCGACAAGATCGTCATGCGCCAGCGGTTGTTCGATCATCATCAGATTATAATCGTCCAAACGCCGCAGATGATCCGCATCGGCAAGCGTATAGGCCGAGTTGGCGTCCACCATCAGCGCAATATCGGGATACTTCCGTCGCACGCCGTCGACGATATCGACATCCCAACCGGGCTTGATCTTGATCTTCATCCTCTTGTAGCCGGCCTGGAGCCGATGCTCGATCGTCTCCAGCAGTTGGTCCAGCGTAGCCATAATGCTGATGCTGACCCCAACCTCGATCGAGGTCTTTGTCGCGCCGATGGCAGTCGCAAGCGGCAAGCCCTGGCGCTTGGCATACAGATCCCAGCAAGCGGTCTCGAGCGCCGCCTTGGCCATCCGGTTGCCGCGGATGGGAGCAAACCTCTCCGCCAACTCGGTCGGATGCCCGATCTCCGCCGCGCTTACCAAAGGAATCAGAAACTTCTCCAGCAGATGCCAGTTGCCCTTGAGCGTTTCTTCATTATAAGAAGGTTCGACGAAGGCGACCGACTCTCCCCAGCCGGATCTTCCTTCCGCATCCGTCACCTCCACGGCAATAAACTCCCGATCCTTTAACGTGCCGAAGCTGGTCGTAAACGGGTTCAGCAAAGGCATGCTCATATGTCTTAACGTGACGCTCCTGATTTTCATCGCTGCCGTCTCTCCTCCAATAACTTAATCGCGGACAAGGCCATAATCGCCGCGCCCTTGCGCATCGCTCCATGATCAAAGCTCATCTCCGGATGATGCAGCCCCGGCGCTAATCCGCAGCCGAGTCCGATCATCGTCGCCTGGAGCGACTTGCGTTCCATGGTGTAAAAATGAAAATCCTCCGCCCCCGGCGTGACGACGGGAGCGGCCAGACCCTTTTCGCCTAACGTCTCGACGATGGCTTCGCCGACAATGCGCTCCATTTCGGCATTCGGAGTAGCGGGCGCAGCCTTGATCGCCCCGTCGGTCGTTACCTCTGCCCCGTCGGCCGCTCCGATCTCCGCCGCGATCTGCCGGACGCGCTCCATAAGCCGCTCCAGCTCTTCGGACGACGTGGCGCGGATATCGACCGAGAACTCCGCCTCGTCCGGAATGACGTTGACGCTTTCGTTCGGCACCTTTGCCAGCGTTACCTTGCAAGAGCCGCCAGCCTCCTGGTCCGCCCGGATGGCTCGGACGGCCGTCACGATCGCGGCGAGCGTCTCGAGCGCGTTGATGCCGTCTTCGGGCCGGGCCGCATGGGCCTGCCGGCCGCGAATCCGGCCGTGCACGTTCGCGACGCCGCCATGGTAAATCCCGGCCGAAGCCTGCCCGTTTGCCAGCTCTTTTTGCGGCCGCAGATGGATGCCGAGCATGCAGTCCACGGTGTCCAGCTGGCCCGACCGCAGAAGCGCCTTCGCCCCCTCCGCCGGTTCCTCGGCCGGCTGAAACACCGCCATAATCTCGCCGGCCGGCACCGTATATCCGATCTCCTTCAGACAACGGACGGCGGAGTATACCATCGTCATATGCGCATCGTGACCGCATGAGTGATTGGCTCGCCACTGTCCGTCCACCGGCTGCCAGAGCGCGTCCATATCGGCGCGCAGCGCGATGCTGCGGCCGCCGGCCGGACCGCTCCAAACACCGATGGCTCCCGTATGTCCGGCGAACGTCCGGACTTCCATGCCGATCTCGCCTAACCGCTCGCAAATGTAGGCGGTAGTACGGTACTCCTGCCAGCTGATTTCCGCCAGCTCATGCAATTCCGCATACATCCGCTCGATTTCCCCGGCATGGTCGGCCAGCCAGCGCTCAATACGTTCGGTCCATTCGGAAGAGTTCAACGTTTAAGTCTCTCCTTCCAGCACGTAGTAGTCGACTTCCGCATCTCCGGGAAGCAGGCCGACGATGCGGTAGCTGCGGCTGAACGCCTCTTGGCACAGCTTGCGCAGCTGCCGCTTCCATGCGACGATCGTCTCCGGACTTCGCTTCTTGATCTCCGCGGCGTCCCGAGGCACGGCCAGCAAATAACCTCCGTGGACGGAATCCCACGCTGGCTGTCTGTTGCCCGGCTTCCCCGCCTTTTTGATCAACTTCGCATAATCCGGCCAACGCGTATCTGACGCAGGCTCGCCCCGAACAGCCGCGCGTACACGAGGAGACATCAGTTCCCAGCGGATGAGGAAACGATCGCTCGGGTCGCCTGCCTGGTCGACGCCGTATACGGCCGGCATGTAGACGCCCACTGTTCCTCCGAGCTTGCACAAGTTCAGATAACCATTGCGAAGCTGAAACGGATCGTAGGTCCACGTAATCGCGGAATAACCGCGTTCGATCGCCCACAGCCGCTGCTCCTGCTTGAGGCGGGTACCCGCTCCTTGATCGCGGTAATCGGGATGCACAACCATCATGTGCGAATGCAAGTACGGCTCCTTGCCATCGAATGCCGCGAAGCCGTAGCAGAAACCGGCGGCTCTCTCTCCTTCGTACGCGGCTATAACCGATCCGCCATGCTGCACGGCCGCTTTCATCTGGACGGCGGAAGTAAACATGTCCATCGGCCATGCGGTGCCTTGAAGCTCCGACAGCTCCCGCAGCTCCTCGAAATCCGTTACTGAGCGATACGTCAACCGCTCCATGATCCATTCCTCCAATCGCGGGCGCCGGCCTTGAGCCGGGCCCGAACCATCAATCTGTATCCAACGGATTTACAAAATAAAAGGAGCGCTCCCCGATCGCCTGCTCCTGCGCAAGCCGCTGCTGCACCCGCTCGCGGTCGCGTACGGTCAAAAAGCCGGTCAGCGTGTTAAGCAGCGAGAAGACGGCCGGCATCCCCTGCAGCGTAACCGGCGGCTCGACCTCTACCTTCAGCAGTTGATCCGCCATCAATCCCAGCGGAGACAACTCGCGGTCGGTGATCGCGAGAATTTGCGCGGAGCGCCGCTTGGCTTCTTTCGCGAACTCATGCGTCTCCCGCATATAACGGGGAAAAGAAAGCGCTATCACAAGCCAGCCGGGCTGTACCCTGGACAGCAAGGCATTGCCATCCTCCATGCCGCCGTGGTAGAGGACGACATTGCCTCGAAGGATATTTAGCGAGTACGTAAGCCAATGAGCCGGGGCAAACGAAGCCCGCAAGCCGATGACCGCAATGTGCGAGGCCGAGCGGATGCGCTCGACGGCTTGCTCCAGCGCCGCAGGACTTAGCTCCGTCAGCGACCGCTCCACGTTCGCCGCATTCAGACTCCTGCGATATGCGATGTAGGCCGCAGGATCTTCCGGCTCGCCTGCGGCCGCCTCGCCCAGACTGCCGATCGGATTGGCGTTTTTGCGCTCCTGCACCAGCGCGTTCTGAATTTCCTTCTGCAGCATGCCGTAGCCGGTATAGCCAACCTCGACGCTAAAGCGGATCACGGTCGTCTCGCTCGTGTCGGTGCGGGCGCCTACTTCCTTGGCAGACAGGGTCGCGATCCGGCCCGGGTCCTCCAGCAGGAACTTTGCAACTTTCCGCTGGCCTGCCGTCAAGCCGTCGAACATTTTGCGAATCTGAGTGCGAATCGTCTCCATCATATCTATCCTTTTCCGAAGTTTAGGCACCATATTATGGTGATTTCCGAAGTTAACGCTTCATATCCACATTATAGACCGTTGCTCTAAGGATGACAATAACCTTTTTTCGGGCAAATGCGGTCAATCCGCACGCTCGTATTGGTAGATCAATTGCAATTCGCGCCACAACGCAGGCTCAGCCTCTTCGCCCTCTGCTTCCCACGGAATAAAGTGCGGCAACATGACGGCATGCCAATCTTGCGGCGTATGATTCGTCTTCAGGCGCGCTTCCCGCTTCGGATATTCCAGGGTAGCCGGAAGCTCGAAGTAGGAGAACAGCACATTTTCGTGCGCCCCGATCCTGTACGTCTGGTTAAATCCGGAGGGGCGCTCCTCCTGCATTTGGTAGTGATAAAAGACATAGCTGCTGTACATCTCCGGCTTTAACCGCGCCAGCGAACCGACGCGGCGCTCTACCGGCCGACTGCCGCGCCAATTGTCCATGCTTGCGGGTTCTCCATCGTGAAAGACGTCCATCATCAGCGCCGCCGGCTTCGACTCCGGAAAGCCGGGCCACATCTGCAGAAATTGCCGGGCTATATCGCGGGGAATGACGGACGGCTCCTCATCCTCTTCCGTCTCGGCATAAATATAAAGTCCGCCTGCACCGGCAAACCAGTGGCAGACGGACACATTCCGGCTTTCCAGATGCGCATCCAGCGCCGACGCATGAGCTTGCGCCCACGCTTCTTCGCGAGTCTGCCCATCCTTCCACAGCGCACGGAACATCCATCGCTTCATTCTGCACCCTCCCAGCAGTCCAGCTTGTATATCCTCTGCGCGTTACGAAATCGCACGGCGTCCCGCTCCTCCTCCGCAAGCCCGTCCGGCAGCAGCCGCTCGAACAGCCGAACGACCTCCCCGTAGCTCCCGCCAAGCAGCGCAACGGGCCAATCGCTGCCGAACAGCAGCCGCTTCGAACCGAAAGTCTCGAACAAATGCGCCGCGTGTTTCGTCAGCTTCTCCGGGTGGAAACCTTCGGCCAACGTGATCGTTCCCGATATTTTGCAGTTTACGTTCGGAAACGCGGCTATTTCGGATATTTGCCCCAGCCAAGGCTCCATGCTCCCTTCCTGCACGGCCGCCTTGCCCGGTCCGCCCAAATGGTTAAGGACGATGGCCAGCTCCGGAACCAGCTCTGCGTACGGAGTAATATGCGGCAAATCGCCGGGCTGAACGAGAATCTCCGCCACGTAACCGTCCGCCTCCAGCAGCCGCATGGCTGCCAGAAGGCCCGGCTTAACGGGCGTATCGGCCGATTCCGCATGAAAGAAAGTACCGTTCCATCGGAATCCGAGCAGCTTCCTTCGCCCCTTTACCCGTCCGTAATCGGATTGAAATCCGTCTTCAAGCGGATTCAGTCCGCTGATCACACCGGCGATAAAGTCATAACGCTCGGCCAGCCCAAGCATATATTCGGTTTCGGCCAACGTTGCAGCGGCCTGGACAAGGATGACCTCATCCACTTGGTTCGCTTCGAGAAGCGGCCGCAGCATATCGGGCGAGAAATCCCGGTACAACGCCGCATTCTCCGGCTTGAGCCAGTGATAGTCCCCTCTGTCCAGCTTCCACAGATGCACATGCGTATCCGTATACATGGCTTAATCCTCCCCATATTCCCTATATGCGCCGAATTCGAACAAATCGTCCTCGCCCAGAAAAGCAGGCGCCTCGCGTTCCGGCTCGCCAAGCCCCTCCATAATCCGGCGCCACAGCTTCGTGCGGGCGTAACGCTGGTGGATCAGTTGAAATGCCGTCCCCGCAAGCAAACGTTTTGCTTCTTCGAACCTTCCCGAATCCGCAAGCCATGCGGCACGGCGTTCCGCCAGCCATTCATCCTGCAGGGCGCTTGTCCGCGCCAGCCAATACTCCCTCTCAGCCAATGTTTGCGAACCGATCCCGGATAACGCCAAATCCCGCTCATAGGTCACTTGGGGATGCAAGGCAAACGCTTGCGAACGGATTGACCGATAACACTCGGCAGCCTTCGCATGATCTCCCTTATTGCGCCGATACAACCGGGCGGCAAGCGCCCATGCCCGATCCTCCCCCGATGCCGCAAGCTCCGCAAGCGCCTCGTCAATCCGGTCTTTGCCCGCATACCATGCGCCTAGCTGCATTCGCCAAGCGCTCTCCTGGTCGGGCCGGCTTGCCGCCGCGAATCGAAGCGCCGCCTCCAGTTCCTCATAACCGGAGATGGCCCAACGGTTGTCGTCAATCACCGGCGGCGGCGGCAGAAGCTCGGGCCTGTTTGCGCGCCATGCCTCCGCCACCTGCTCCCATATTTCCGTTTCCTCGCCGCGGGCAAAGCCGAACAAGGGAATTTGGTCGACTTCCGGCAGCTCAACCTCGGGAACCGCCAGTTGATAAATATCAAGCCGCCGATCTGTCGGAATCCAAAATTCGATATGATGATGCGACTCGCCCGGAGCCAGTTCCTGTTTGATCGATTGATCCATAATCGGACCGGCCTGAATTTCCAGACATTGCTCCCCGTCCAGCGAATATTGGGAAACCCACGCCTCGTGCTTGCCGACGCCATCCGACCAGAGCTTGATGCCGGGCATCGACCGACGATCGGCTGCGTGGTACAGACCGCTCCCCAGGCTTGGCGTGTATACGCCAAATGCCTGGCAGTCCGGCTCCCGCCAGAAATAGCCGGTCATCCGGTCGATGTCACGCTGACTTTTTGGCCCGTCCTTCGCCCAATCCAACTTCTCCATCCGATCGCCGTGAGCAAGCACGGGCCCGTTCGGAAACAGGAATTCGGTATCCGCGCGGGCAGGCACTCCCGCATTGGACCAAGACATCCAGGGATGCGCTTCGGACGTCGGATTATAGAATCGGGTGCGCTGAGTCAGGAAATCGTCGTTCCGGCCGAGCGAATACTCCACAGTCCAATGCATGCCGAACCGGGTTTCCCGTTCTCCGCACCAGACGAATATCCGATCCTCCGTCTCCATCGTCCGGTAAAGAACGGGCACGATTTGCACGGGAGTATGGGAGATCGGAAAGCTGACCTCGATCCCTCCGCCAATAAAAAATTGCCGGGGCAATATACGCACGGGCCGAACCGCGGGAATGGCGTAAAGCGTCTCCTTGCCCGACGCGGAATGAATCAGGGAGTACACTTTGCCGCCGAGGTCCGGACAAATGGTCGCCTTAAGGCGATCGTTCTCCAAAGTTACGAATCGATACGACTTCAGGACGGGGCGGCGGCTTGTTTCCGCATAACTCTCATAGGGATACACCCCATCCGGATCCTGGGCGCTCGGGACAGGCCCCGCCGCCACCATCGGATGGGTCAGCAGCACTTCCGTATAAGCGCGAATTTCCAGCATTCGTCTTTCTCTCCTTTCGCTAATCCCCCGATCTAGGCATAATCGGGCGGACATCAACCGCCGGATCGAACCAAGGCGTCGCGTAGCTTGGCCGATTAACGTACCTCTCCATCGTCAGACGCAGCTTTAATCCGCTGCCGGGACTGAGCGTGACGCGAAGCCATTTATCCTGCAGCGGCAGGGCCCCAACCTCCTGCCCGTCGCAATTAAACGCAACCGCTTCGATAAACCGATGCTCTCCGAAGGAGCCCGCCTGGATAACGGTTTCCCGGGCGGCGGAGGCATCCGTATTGATGAGCGTCACATCGAGAGTCGAACCTTCCAGCCTGTCGACCAACGCCGCTACGCCTTCCGGCAGGCCGGGCCGGCACTTTTCCCCGTCATAATAACGGACGCTGGCATGCTGCAAGCCGCCATGGGAAATATGCATGGGCGCGCCCAGCATAAGCTGCAGCAGCCCTTCGAAGTAGAGCGGACAAAACTCCTGCCAAGCATGAATGCTTAGCGGATTTTCCCAGTTCCAGCTTAACGGGTCGCCGGCGGACGAACGCATTTTGTCCAACTGCCGGTCGATCAACGTTTGGCCTGCTTGCAGAATCAGCTCCGGATATCCCTCGTATTCGCCTTGCATGAACAAGAACCAGGGAATCGTATTTCCGATAAAATGTTTCGTTTCCTTGCCGGTCACCGGATTTCTCCCGGAATTCGACGGCAGATCGATCCGCTGCAAAACGTCCGGAATCGGGATGCGTCGGACGCGCTCCAGGTCCTCCTGCTCCCTGGACAAATACCACAGATGAACCGGATGCAGCGCGTTAAACGGACGCCAATCCGTCCATCCCTCATCGCAATGGCGATGGGGCGCCTCCCAAACGCTGTCCCGCCACCGTCCGAGACTCCACTGCTTGTCTATGACGGCCCGCGCCAGCTTCAGCCATTTCCGGTCCCCGGTTAGCAGCAGCGCGTTGGCGCATGCGTTAAAGACCGGCTCGATGATCGTCGCGTAGCCATGCGGCCAACGCCAGCCGTAATAACCGCCCCACCATTTGCCGTCGTTGTATTCGCCGATTTCCCCGGACAAGCCGATATTGTCGGGGATCAGACCGCCGTTGCGCTCCGTCCGCTCTTCCCAGGCGCTCAAATAATCCTGTACCTGCTGGCGCAGCGTTTCGTCGCCGGTCAACATGTAAGTATGCGCCAGCAGTCCCGTCGCGTTAAGGTTAAGCGGCACGTCGCCCTTGGCCTGACGTTCGTTCATCAAACGGATGATATGCCCGTAGATGCCATCGTCCGACCAATGGCACTTCCCGCTGGCAAAGTCGACGCCGGGGATGTCCTCGAACGGGGCCAGATAATCGTCCAAAATCTCCCGATGCGTCACCCAATCCTCCGCCGTCATCTCGAACCTTGGCCCCCGGCTTCCCGTAATAGGGGAGCGCATCAGTCGTTTCTCGCGGTCGTAATTCGGCGCCTCCGGATCATCTCCGGTGTACATCCCGGCAAAGCGAACCGCTCTTTGCTTCAGCTTGAGAGATTGCGGATCGGAGAATCCAAGGAAATAAAAATACAAATACCCTTCCCCATGATGCATCCAGTCGTAATAGGCGTCGAACTCGCGATGAATTTGCCCGTATTGCGTCCACTGCCACGTAATCGTTTCCCACATAAGCCGGGACAGCCGCCCGACCTCTTCGTTTCCCCCCAGCGCATACAGCAAAGACAAATTCATAAACGCTTCGTACGGGTCGTCGGAGCCGTCCATGCCGGGCCACTCTTCCCGCCAGATCAGCGTGCCGTCCGCCCGAGTGTAACGAGCTACATATTCCGTCGCGGCCATGTTCAGCTTCTCGAGAATCGCCCTCTCCTGCAGCGCCCAAGCCGGCGCGGGCCAGCTCTCCGAGGCTGCGATACCCGGCAGCTCCGGCTCGTGCGTCCGATTGCCGTCGTTCATGTTTTCCGCCTCCTTCTCCCTATCGTTCGGTCTCTATCTTCCGGTCTTTATCGTTCGGACCCCATCGTCCTGCTTAATTGCGGCTGCTCCCATAAGCCGCAGTCGTCGGCATATATTCGTTGTGCCGGCATTCCGATAACCGCAAGCGCGCCGATATTTTCGATCGCCACCGTCACAGACGACGTTTCGGGACCGGTCGTAAAATGCAGCTCCGACAGCGTGCTCTCCCAATTCCAGCGGTTGACAACCAGTTCCCCTATGGAGCCGTCGTGCCCATGGACGGACATCCTTGCCGTCCCCGCCCGGAAGGTGTTGTGAAACACGATATTGTGCAGCAGACATTGTCCTTCGCCGGACAGGACCAAATATACGTCGTGCACCCCCGCCACGGAACCCAGCGGCGCCCCGAAATAACGCCAAACCGCGTCGTACGGAGTCTGCTGCGCGACAGCGCCTATCAATTCGCCATCGGGACCGCCGATGCGGACCTCCACCGTTACCGGGCCAATCACTTTGTTTAACCCGATGGATACATTATCGTACTGGCCCGCGGCGCCAAAATCGATATTTTCCAGCTTGATCCATTCCTTCGGACGCATCGGGCCAACGTATCGGACGTCCCGATAAATCGCCGGCGTGCCGTCCGGCTCCCGCTCCCACTGGCTTCCGCCGTTTGTTTCGGCATATTCGATCGCCTGGCGATATTCGCCTCCCGACTTGATGCCGGCAAAGAAAATGTAGGACGTATTCGGCTTCAGTCCTGCTACCCGTTGCTCGATCCGCTCGCCGGGTCCAAGAACAGCCGCGTACCTGTTGCTGCGGACGACCGTCGGATAACCGCCGTTTTTGCTGTAATCCCAGGCGCATTCGAACACAAGGCGAGGCGTCCCGCCAGCAGCCGTCCATGGCGCAAGCGAACCCGACTCGAATCCGCCGTTGCGCAGCAGGCTTTCATGCTCCAACGGAACGAATTCGCCTGCAGAGGCGGTCTGACCATACTCGAGCAGGTCGAACTCGCTTGCTCGGGCAGCCTGGCCATGCTCGAGCGGATCGAACTCGCTTGCACTGGCAGTCTGGTCATGCTCGTGCGGATCGAACTCGCCTGCGCGGACGGACTGGTCATGCGTCTCGGCAGACTCGAAGCTGTGCCCGGGCACCCACTCCTCTCCCCCGAACTCGTACGCGCCGGGATCCGGCGCCATTCCCCGATAACCGTCCGTCACCCCGGGGATCAGGATGCCTTGACCGATGACCGGCGAGTCCGCGCGCAGCCGGAAATCCCCGCTCTCCGCATCGACGAACGGGTCGGCGTCAAAGCGGTTATGCGAGACGACGCTGTGGCCGCCCCAGCGGCGAATCTCCCCGTCCGCGAACAAATTGTTCGCCATATGGGTACCGTACATGTCGTCCAGGCAAAATACGGACGAATCGGCGATCGCCTTGCGATAAAACGTATTGTTGTAAATCAGCGTCCGCTGGATGGGCCGATTGAGCACCATGCCCCGTTCGGGAATGTTCCAGATAACGTTGCGGAAGAAGCTGATGCCGCTCGTCCAGGCATCCATGTAAAAACCGAAGCTTAGATGGTCGGACAAATTGTCGTGCAGCCAGTTATGGTGAATTTGCGTCCCATCAAAGTCATGGTTGAACAAATAGATCATGCCCGAATCCTTCGTCAGCGCGTTAGCGAAGGAAATATCGCAATATTCGATCGTCGATCGCGAGAATACGCCGGAGATCGACGTTCGGCCGCCCCTCGTAATCGTACAACGGGAAACCCGGTGTTCGGCTCCCGTCATCCAGATCATGCTCGCATACGACGCCTCGAAGTTGCCGTCATGAATGTAGCAATTGTGCACAGAGTTGCGCGCGCCCGATATCGAGATGCCGTTTCCTTCGAAATGGGAGATCTCGCAGTCGCGGAGCCTATTGCCCTCTCCGCCCAGCGCAATGCCTCGCGTCCTTCCGTAAATCGACTGGCGGTAACCGAAGGAACGGTCCATGCCGTAAATTCGCGATTTCCGAATCAGGCATTGGCTGGCTTCCTCCGTCGTAATGCCGGCTCCCCTGCAATCCACGCCGATAATATGAATGTGCTCCTTATGCCGCAGATCAAACGCATATTCGCGACGCTTGACCTCGATCACGCATTGAGGAGGCAGCTTGCCTTCGGGAGCCATCGCATACAGCATCCCTTCCGCGGAGTCGTAGTACCATTCTTTCTCCGTATCAAGCGCCCGCAGCGTCCGGGTAATAAAATACAGATCCCCCGGTTTCGTAAAATAATGGTCGGCCGAGCTGACCCATTGCTCGTGATGCAGCGTGCCGGCGGCAAAGCCGGTAACTTTGGCCGTGGACATAAAGTAGCCTACCCCGTTGACGCAGGCGACCATCGCCCCGTCCCAGTGGCCGTCCAGAAACGCTTGCAATTTTTCATCAAAAATCGTGCTGTTCGTCATCCCGCTGGTCGCCGCGCCGACGCGCGCATACTGCGAGCGATCCAGCCGATCCCGGATTTTCGGCCACTGCGCCTCCATGCCAAGCTCCTCATCAAAAAAGACAAGCGTTTCGCTGCCGTCACCCAAATCCCAATCCGGCTTCGCCTTGTACACGTTTCCTTCGTGCCGCGTCCACTCGGTCACCTCGTCGCAGCCGCTGACGACTACCCTTTCGTTCCCGTATGCTTCGAAACGAATGGGGGCGTCTTCCCTGCCGCTGCGGGGAGGCACCACCGTCTCCCTGTAAGTGCCCTCCCGAATGTAGCTTATGTCTCCGGCTTCCATTGCTTGCGCCGCTCTGTCGATCGTACGAAACGGGCGTTCCAAGCTCAAACCGTCGTTGATGTCATCGCCATTAACCGCAACATAGTAGATCTTATTCACTGCTACTCCTCCTTTACTATAAATGCGTGTTCAAAAGGTTCGGTTATCAGTACCGAGAAGATTGGATGAAGCTAGAACCTGAGGAGCGGAGCGTAGTGGAGGCTACGTGAGCACCTGCAATGTTTCCGGAGGAAACATACTTCGAAAGCATCCGCTTAGGTTCGGCTGAATTCAATATTCGACGTCGAGTAAGCTTCTAGGATGACTTCGTAATGGGAAGCGGACTTTTTGAACAACCTTTATAAAGGCTGCCCGGGGAACAGGGACAGTACCTTGGACTCGTG
>NZ_MXQD01000022.1:0-27896 GCF_002165585.1 Paenibacillus sp. MY03
TAAAGGCTGCCCGGGGAACAGGGACAGTACCTTGGACTCGTGCTCCACAGTTAAACCTCTCCCGTCGCAATAGGCGGCGTTTTGAGTTAATTCCTCTACCGATGTCGTCCCCGTAAGGGTCACCGCAATGTCGGGACAAGTTAGACTAAAGCGCAACGCCGGCTCTACCAGCCCATTCGGTCTGCCCTGCCGGAGAAATTCGAGCTGCCGCTTGCGTCGCTCCCCTTCCGCGATCTTCTCCGGGTATTTGTACAAGAAAGGCGCCGGCGACTCCGTCAGCAGCCCCGTGCAGAGCGGACTTCCATGAATGACGCCGACATGAGCCCGGCTGGCCAGCGGCAGCAGTTCATCCTTGGCGGTATAATCCATCAGCGTGTACCTGCCGAACGTTTGGATCGTATCGACGATCCCCTCCCGAACAAAAGGCAGCAGCCGGTCTAACTGGCCGGCATTGACGCCGATCGCCCGAACGATTCCCTCCTTTTTGAGCTTCAGGAATGCCTTGATGGTTCCCTCCATGGCGGCTTCATAACTTACGGATTCCAGCTCGTGCAGTTGAATCAAATCAAGATAATCGGTCTGCAGCCGCTTAAGGCTCTCCTCTACCGATCGAAGGGTATTCTCGTACGTATACGGAACGCCGCGCACAACCGCCTTCGTTGCCAAAATAACCCGGCTCCGCTTTCCTTTTAATGCCAGCCCGACTCTTCGTTCGCTTTCTCCCCCGCCGTACAGAGGCGCAGTGTCGATAAAATTAATGCCAAGATCCAGCGCGGCATCGATTACCCGCATGGCTTGCTCGTCCGTCGTATCGCCAAAGTCTCCGCCCAGCGGCGCGCCGCCGAGCCCCAATTTGGAAACGCGAAAGTTCGTCTTTCCCAGTAACGTATACTCCATTTGTTTCCACCCCATCCCGGATGTTATCGGCCGCCCGCCTCACACTGCCGCCTTCTAATCAAGCGAGCTTCCACTCCGGATACAGCGCTTTCTCGATATCCGGTTTTTGCCCCTTGTTACTGAGAATAAGGGCCAAAGGGCGCTAAAGCTATTTCAAATTTATTGGAAAACGTTCGTTTTTATCGTTTAAAGGAGGTTTGGGTAACTAAATGCATCCGTACGACAACGCCATGACGGAAGATTTCCACAAAATCAAGTATCCGCGATGAACTCAAAAAAAACCCGTCCGCATGCGGACCGGGCTCTATTGAAATGTATGGATGTCCTAATAGCGTTTATCCTTTGCGTTAACGTGACCAACTCGCTAGGATGAGAATTCCAGCTCTTTTTTCTCCAAAAACAATCTCCACTTTTTTATACGTCCAAGACAGACGATTAGCCCTATTAGCGCAATAAAAGTCCAGCTTATAATAGTAAATCGCCAGCCATAAGCTTCGCTTAACGCTGCAATTCCATAGATAGAGATCGCGCTTCCGATATAAGTAAATGCATTCAAAATACCCGAAATCGTTGCAGCACGCCCATACTTGGCATAATGAAGCGGCAATTGGCTGATTAACATCAAGTTAATGCCGTGCGTACAGCCGGCCAACAAAGCCATTAGCAAAATAGAAAACATTGCATGAGACGCAAAAAAGCATATAAGCGCCAAGCTCGTCATGACCCCCGCCCCCCAAAGCAAGGCGGAAACTGAAAGCTCGTTTTTTACGCTTTTGTACATCCGGGAAGTTGCCACTACACAAACAATGGTGAACAAGGGTAAAACAACCGTACTTAAAATAGAAATAGATGTATTTAATCGAAAAACATCATGAATATACGTTGGCATCCATGTTGTAATGCCATCTCGCAAAGCACCCTGAAGAATGATGACCAGCATGACAGGCAGAAGCCCTGAGGTCCAAATAAGCGAGCCGACGCTTCGCTCTGCCCCATACTTCCTGCCCCTTGAAACCGGCTTCGAAACTTGTTCGTTTTTTTCTTGCTGACCAAAAGCCTCGATACTAAAAATCCACAAAAACGCAACTAATATCGCAACGATTCCCGGGATTACAAAAGAAAGCCGCCAGCCTGAAATCCAAATGCTAAAGGGAACCAATA
Source organism: Paenibacillus sp. MY03 (assembly GCF_002165585.1). NCBI lineage: Bacteria > Bacillati > Bacillota > Bacilli > Caryophanales > Paenibacillaceae > Paenibacillus > Paenibacillus sp. MY03. The sequence goes on from NZ_MXQD01000022.1 coordinate 2,059, forward strand.
CATAAACCACGATCATTCCTGCCGAAGACGCCGTAACGATCCCCACACTTGTCTTGCGGTAGAGCTCGGGCGATAAATATTGTGACATGCCGCGTACAAGAGGAGGCCATAACATCGCTTGAAAGAAGCCATTTAAGCACCAAATAAAGGTCATCAAATAGATATCGCTCATAAATGCTATTGCAAAGTTGCAGAAAGCTGTTGCCACCAATCCTGCGAATATCATCGTTCTCGGCTCAAACCGGTCACTCAAATACCCGCAAATAGGCTGACCTGCGCCGTAGGTAATAAAACTGCCGATCACCGCCATGCCTGCCAATTGATTGCTAATGTTCAAAGATTGTGCGATTTCTAATAGAGCTGCCCCATAATTAATGCGTGTCAAATAGCTGGTAAAGTAGACCAAACAACATAAAATACTAAAAAATAAAGCACTGCGCTGCTTTGGATTTGAAGCTATCGAATTCGAAATCATCACACAAGAGGTTTACCTTCCCAATCCCTATTGGGGGATACGCCTATAAGCCTAACAATTGTCGGCGCAATATCGATAATGTTAGCTTCCGGCAGAGCTGCACCCGATGCAAATGCCCTCCCTTTAATAAACAATGGAATCGTCATATCTTCGGGCATCATTGTACCGTGAGTACGGTCGTGGCCCCCATGATCGGAAGTAACAATGACGTTATAATCCTCCGGAATAGCATGTACGGCCTTCTCAATGCATTCCCAGGACAAATAAACGGCTTCAATATACTCCTTGGACATCCATCCATACTTATGTCCTACCTCATCCACATCTCCTAAATATAAGAAGGTAAAATCGGGAGCGTGTTCGTTTATAAATGCGATCGAATGGTCGGTAAGCAATCGATTCGTAACGTCGTAACCGTAATTCGAACCCGAGATAAAACAACTGTGCGCCGTTGAACCAGGACGGGCGACATCGCGAAGCTGCTCCCAATTATAAAATAGAGCCGATGTTTTGTTGCTGGCTTTTAGTTGCTCACAAAGTCCATCGATCGGCCGCACCTGGGGAGTATAGATATTATCCATAATGCCATGCCGCTCGGGGGGAACGCTGTGGAACAGCGACATATGACAAGGAAGAGTTACGCTTGGCATAACAGTCAGGGCTGAAAGCGTGTAGCTGGCCTTCTCCTTTAATTGTTCGATATAGGGATGTCCTGAAATGGATAAGCTGTCCGGACGCATGCCATCAACCAAAATAAGCAGGACCTTATGGTTCATTTTTAATCACTCCATGGATTTTATGATGTTCAGTGAATTGTTTTTGTACAGCGAAAAAACGTGATCCGGCAGCTTTGAATCCGTTATGATATGAAACGAGGTGGATAAATCGCAAACTTTAATGGTTGCAGGAGTTTCGAATTTGGAGCTGTCGGCCAAAATGAATACCTCATCCGAATGCTCGATAAGCCCCCGCTGGATATCGAATAATTCATGATGGAACAAACCGATTCCATAACGAAGCGAAATCGTCGAAGGAAATATAAACGCCTTTGTGAAATGAAGCCGCTTTATGGTCTCTAATGCCATATGACCGTAAAAAGCTTTTTCCTCTCGCAGGTACTGGCCGCCGATCTGGATCATGTCGAATCCTTCTACATCGCATAAAGCGGCGAAAACTTCAGGGGAATTCGTAGCAATCTTGAGCCTGCGAAAATGATCCTTGAGCAGCGGTGCCAGCTCCATTGCAGTACTGCCCGAATCAATCACGATCATGTCGTCCTCGCGAATATATTGCAACGCTTTTCGCGCCAACTGCCCCTTCAGCTCCCGATTCTCGGATGTACGCTCTTCAAGTCTGGCAGCCATTTTCATTTTCTGATTACTAACAGCCCCCCCATGCACTCTCTTCAAAGCTTGATTTTTTTCCAGATATTCCAGATCTCTGCGCACCGTCTCAATGGATACCCCAAACAGAGTCATGAGCTCCGACACCGTTACGGAGGACTTTTCCTTGAGCATCTCCGTAATTTTTAAACGCCTCTCATTTGCAAACATATGCAATCAACTCCTCACAAATACACATTTAATGTATACCTGCAAATATGTTGTGTCAAGCATTATTTTGTTATGGTGTACTTGACTTTGAGAAGAGCCAATTGCCGGATATCGCAGATAAACCTTGGCATGCGGATACATGCATAGGAATAATGATAAACGAAAAAAGGTACAGCCCCTCAATTAACTGTGGGTCTGTACCTTTTGGAGATCAAGCGAACTTTTTTTTCAGTGGCCTCGCGATCGCACGGCTGTTTCATGTGATGGGATTATTTAATGTCGTAGATGGCGAAAATTTCATCGAGCATGAGATTGGCTGCAATCACGCCGCCAGCCGTGTTCCAGATCGCATCGTCTACGCGAATAGCATTTCCGTTTTTCACGACTTCGAGACTTTGCCAAAGTGGATCCTTCATCATTTCATTTTCCATTTCCGTGCCTTTGCCGTCGCCTGTCTCATAGGTGAAGTAGAACAACATGTCAGCATCTACCTCAGGCAAACGTTCCTTCGTGATTTCCTCGACGAACGTATCTTTATACTTCTGACCGTCAGGTCGTGTAATGCCAAGCTTCGAGAACGCGATCCCCGTAAAGGTATCCTCCAAATAGATACGCGTTTTTCCTGCCATGAAACGTACTACGGACACTTTTTTGTTTAATTTGTCTCCTGCTTTACTCTTAAAGTCGGCAGCTCTCGCATCATACTCCGCGATAATCTGATCGCCTTCCGTTTTTTTGCCAAGTGCGTCCGCGTACAATTTAAAATTATCCTGCCAAGCACCACGAAGCGTCTCGGAAAACACGGTCGGTGCGATCGCGTTCAGTTGATCGTACACTTTCTCTTGACGCAGTTTGTTGCCGATGATCAGATCAGGCTGAAGACTTGCGATCAATTCCATGTTTGGCTGGCTTTCTTCCCCTACTTCAGTTACACCTTCCATATCCGCTTTGATATGCTCATACCACGGATCTCCCGTCCAAGATTTCACGGCGCCTACCGGCTTTACGCCTAAAGCGAGAAGCGCTTCAGTACCTTCATTGGTCAAAACGACTACACGAACGGGATTTCCTTTAATCGGCGTGTCGCCCATAGCATGAGTAACAACTCTTTCTTCGTTCGTATTTGATGTGCCATTGCCGTTGGCGCTTGAATTGTTTTCCTTATTGCTATTGTTAGAACCGGATTGCCCGCAGCCCGAAACCACTAACACGAGCGCCATCATCAGCGCCGTAGCTGTCCAGGTAAGTTTCTTCATTAGACCATGTTTCATTGTCGTTTCTCTCCCTTATGTTGAAAACCATTCTCACTATCGTCCAAACGAAACTATACCAGCATATCAAAACGAAGTCAATCAAAAAATGATAATGATTTTCAAACTCGTTGACACGTTCATTCTCTTCCCTTAAAATAATTGGGTAGCTTTTTCACTCTTTTTATACAGGACATATCCCACTTTGGAATAGCGACAAGGAAAGAGGACAAGATGAAGACATTATTAGAAACAAGCTCTCAGAAGGCAGTTGGTCTATTCGTTGGGCTGCTTCTTTTTGCCGTGGGCATCGTCAGCAGCATCGTATTTGGAGTGGCTGACATCAGTTGGCGCACAATCTGGGATTCTTACGTGAGATTCGACGGTTCGCAAGAACATCTTATCATCCAAACCGCAAGGATGCCTCGCGCGCTGATTGCCGCGGCTGCGGGAGCGAGCCTGGCCGTCGCCGGTTCGTTGATGCAGGGGATCACGAGAAACCAGCTCGCCTCGCCAAGCTTATTCGGCATCAATGCGGGAGCTGCGTTTTTTATCGTTACCGGGTCTGCATTTTTCGGGGTTAGCGGTTTATCCGCATTCGCTACGCTCGCATTCGTCGGCGCGGCTTTTACGGCCACGCTTGTGTATACCCTTGGTTCTATCGGCAATGACGGATTGACGCCGCTTAAGGTTACTTTGGCTGGCGCCGCGTTGACCGCATTTTTTTCCTCTCTATCCTTGGGCGTCCTTTTGACGAGCGGACAGACCTTCGATCAAGTGCTTTATTGGTTCGTAGGTTCGGTCGCCGGACGGGATCTTAATATCTTCACGGCCGCCGCTCCATATATCGGAATCGCATTGGTCGGCGCGTTCCTATTAGCCAGACACATGAACGTATTGACGCTGGGAGAAGACGTGGCAGTCGGACTCGGACAGAAAACGATCTACATCAAGTTGGCTGCCGGCATCATCATTGTGCTGTTAGCCGGCGGATCGGTATCCATGGCCGGTCCGATCGCGTTCGTTGGCATTATCGTGCCCCACTTAATGCGCTATTTGGTTGGTTTAGACTACCGCTGGGTCATTCCGTATTGTGCCGTATACGGAGCCATCCTGCTTTTGGCGGCCGATGTCGGCTCCAGGTACATTTCGTTTCCGAAGGAAGTCCCCGTGGGCATTATGACGGCCGTCATTGGCGTTCCTTTCTTCGTCTTTATCGCAAGAAGAGGAGGACGTTCTTAAAATGAGCAAACTTGTCACGATTAGAAACCGTATGTTTTCCTTCCAGCTCGAGCGCCGTACGGTCATGGTGATCCTCATGCTCCTCCTTGCCAACCTCGCGGCCATCGTCGTATGCGTCGGGCTGGGCAGCAAGACGATCAGCCCCGCCAACGTCATTCGTATATTGTTTGGAACCTTGGATTCGCCCGACACCATGATCATCGAATCGCTTCGGATGCCTCGCGTCATTATTGCCGTAATGGTCGGCTCCGCTCTCGCGGTATCCGGCGCCTTGCTTCAAGGGATTGTGAGAAATCCGCTGACTTCTCCGGATATTATCGGCATTTCGGGCGGGGCTTCCTTGGGAACCGTCATCTTTATCCTGTACTTCTCGCATGTCAGCATTCGCTATATGCCTCTGAGCGCGATACTCGGAGCGTTTGCCGCGGCTTTTTTGATCTACTTATTTGCTTACCGTAAAGGCGTGACCCCGTTAAGGCTCGTCCTCATCGGCATCGGGATGGCTACCGCGATAACGGCAGTTACGTACATGCTAATCCTGACATCGTCGTTCACGCCTACGGCAGTTGCAGTAAAGGCGTTTACCTTTATGACCGGCAGCATATACGGCGTCTCTTGGGTAAGAGACGTTTACACGTTGCTGCCTTGGATCGTTGTGCTGTTCCCGGTCGCGATCCTGTACGCTCGCCACCTTAACGTACAGGAGCTTGGCGATGAAGTCGCTACAAGCGTAGGAAGCTCCGTTCAGATCAAACGGACAATTTTGCTCGTCATCAGCGTCGCGCTGGCAGGTGCGGCCGTTTCTATCGGCGGAGCAATTAACTTCATTGGCTTAATGGCCCCGCATATCGCCCGCAAGCTTGTAGGTCCTTCGTACGGAGGCGTCATCCCGGTGTCTGGGCTTATCGGTTCTTTAGTACTGCTGTTGTCCGATCTCGTCGCAAGGATTGCTTTTTTGCCGCTGGATATTCCCGCTGGCGTGTTTACGGCCGCGATCGGAGCGCCGTTCTTCATCTACTTGTTGTACCGACATCGCAACGGCTCCTAGCCGTTGCCGCATTCCATTACAAAAGGAGCCGTTCCCATGTCCTCCATTCAAGCGAAAAACTTGACGTTATCGTACGGGCAAAAAGAAATTTTCAATCAACTGGACTTGCTTGTGCCATCGGGACAAATTACCGTGTTGATCGGCAGCAATGGCTGCGGCAAATCGACGTTGCTTCGGTCCCTGGCCCGCCTGCTAAAACCGCAAGAAGGATCCATCCTGCTCGACGGAACCGAAATCGCCAAACTTTCGAGCAAAGAAATTGCCAGACGGCTCGCTATATTGCCTCAAGGTCCGCTTGCCCCGGAAGGATTAACCGTTCACCAGCTCGTCAAACAAGGTCGCTACCCGTATCAAAGCTGGCTGCAGCAATGGACGCGCGAAGACGAGAGAATGGTTAACCGGGCGCTTGAGGTTACTCATATGAAGGAGTTATCCTCGCTTTCGATCGATTCGCTGTCCGGAGGTCAACGCCAGCGCGCCTGGATCGCGATGACCCTGGCACAGAATACGCCAACCATTTTGCTGGATGAGCCAACCACTTACCTGGATATGTCCCATCAGATCGAAATCCTTGATTTGCTGTTCGACCTGAACGGTCAAGAAAAACGGACCATCGTCATGGTCCTTCATGATATCAATCTAGCCTGCCGTTATGCGGACCACATCGTGGCCGTAAAAGACGGGCATATACATGCCCAAGGCAAGCCTGAGGTTATTATGACCGAACAACTGATACGCGAAGTGTTCGGCATGGCATGCCAAATGACGGTCGATCCCATCTTCGGGACGCCGCTGTGCATTCCTCATGGCAAAGGTCGAAGCCTTAAAGATTCGCACTCTAAATAAATGCCGCTAGTTCCATACAAAAAGAGCATGTCAAATTGAACATGCTCCTTTTTTGTTTAAGTTTAGCCGGTCGGTCGTGAGAAGCCTGCATCAATCATCCCGGCTGAAAGACAACATCCCTGAAATAGTTTCTCTGGCCGTACGTCGCGGTAGGCATCGTACCCAACGTACCGGAAAATACGCCGCTGCCTGCGTAGGTAACTAAATGGCCGTTAACGATCGGACTGCCGTAACCATTTTCCGCGAATGCATAAACCTTATCCGTGGAACTATTGGTAATCGATATAATGTAATCCTCATTAGCTGCTACGCTTAAAGCAGTCGGCAATATAAACTCTCTCCAGCCGCGAACTCCAGCGGTTACATTCCATTGATAAGGGCCGGCAAGCAGTGTGCCGTCACTCGCTTTCCATATCCTTATGGTATGATTGCCGCCTTCGTATTCATGGGTGAACAACCGCGCTCGGGAAATATGACCGTTAACCGTCGTCTTGAATTTCGTTCCTAATTCGTATTGCTGATCCGACCCGTAACCGCTCGGCGTTTGCGCGGCAAGGACACTCTCCCCGTGAGCAGGTACGAATACGACATCCCTAAAGTAACTTCGATTCAGATTCGTTTCCGTCGGCATGGAACCCAACGTGGCGGAGTATACTCCGCTGCCGACGTAGGTGACCATATGCCCATTCTGTATCGGGCTGCTCAAACCATTATCCGAGACGGCATATTGCTTGTCGGTTGAACTATTCGTAACGGATACAATGTAATCGACTTCGGCATCGATGCTCAGAGGCGAGGGGAGCTCGTATTCCTTCCAACCTGAGGTTCCTGAAGCGATATTCCAGGTATAGGGCCCGGCTATGCGCACTCCATCGCTTGCCCTCCATAGGCTGACGGAATGGTTGCCTCCCTCTTCCTCGCTTGCAAAAACTTTTACCTTCGTAATAAAACCTTTTATCTTCGTCTTAAACCTCGTACCCAGTTCATATTGCGCATCGTAAGAGAACGTTTCAGGAACCTGCGATGTAAAAATTTGTTCCGAATTGCTCGGTATGAAAACGATATCCCTAAAATAATTCCGATTTAGGCTAGTCGCGTTCGGCATCGAACCTAACGTGCCGGAATACACTCCGCTACCGGAGTAGGTGACCAGATTTCTGTTCGAGATCGGAGCGTTAAAACCGTCGTCCGATACGGCGTAAATTTTATCGGTGGGACTGTTCGTAACGGAAACGATATAATCGGTATTTGCCTTAATCTTTAATGGCGCTGGGAGTTCGAATTCCTTCCATTCGGAATTCCCCGGAGAAAGGATCCAGTTATGCGGTCCGGATAATCTCGTTCCATCGCTCACTCTCCAAATGCTGACTTTGTGGAGTTCGCCTTCGTTAGCGCCGGAATACAGTCTGACTTTCGTAATGGAACCGTCAACGGTCGTTTTGAATTTCGTTCCCAGTTCATATAACGCATCCGAGCCATAGGCAAGCGGAGTTTGTGTCGTAAAGATCGTTTGTTGAACCGGAAACGGAGCCGGCGTTGATCCGGGCCCGGTTACCGTTTCCCCCACTACGAAGGCATCTAACGCAATTGCGGTGCCGGAAGAGTTTCTATGCTTGTTATCGTCTACCGTAATCTCGATCGTATGAGGCCCGGAAGGCAACCCCTGCGCGATAACGAATTCCTTATTATATTCGAAATTGGGGGAATACAATTCGATATACGGGTACTCGATGCCGTCAATGACGATGTTTGCCCTGCCTCTGTTCGGACCGGTAGAAGCTTTAAGCGAGAGATCCGTTCCATTGAACGCGTAAGAGATGCTGTCGCCCGCTTGATTGGAAATGACGGCCTTGCCGCCGCTGTATCCATATTTCATGTCATCCGACCAAGAGCCCGATTTGGTTACCGTTCCGCCTTCGACTTCTTCTATCAGGCTATCATTTGGTAAAATATTGTATAGAGCCGTTCGCGTTTCTCCCAGATAGAAGCTGAACGACGTTGCGCCCGTGGCAACGGTACGATTAGCGATAAGGTCAACGACTCTAGAAGGACGAGGTAAATAAATCGTTTTGATTCCCGAGTTACCGACGCTAGCGTGCATCATTAAAATTTTTCCGTCGGTACGGACGTTATCGGTCCCCTCGTTGTAGTAGGAATGAGCGCCGCCGACATTCACCGCGATCGATCTAATCAGACCGGCCGGCAAAGAGCCTGACGCGCTGAAGATCGAAGTCCAATTCCCGAATTCCTTCCTGGCGAAAGAAACTTTTCCTGGATCCGTGTCGTAATGTCCGATTGCCGCGGTTTGACTATCTGTTACGTAAAAGGACGGCGTGTAAGAGTAGACGGGTTCGACCTCGCCCGTATCTCCGCTTATTTTCCAGCCGCCGTATACCGACACTCCGCTGCCTGCCGTGACCGGGTCGGAAGAATCGAAGATTTGGGTTGCCGGACTGGTGTGCGTCGCCTTGCTCATGGTCATCCCGATTAGATTGGAAATATTCGTTACATTCGAAGCGGTGTCGTTGAAATAGCCAGGCGCACGAATGAAGACCAAAACGTTATTGTCTTTCTTCAAATTATCGATGCTGGCCTTTTGAGCGCTTGTCACCCGGTAAGCGTTCAGGAAAATATAAGTTTTAACGGTGCTTGGGATTTTGTCGACGTCCGACATGAGGTAGTACCCGTATTTCACACCGCTTTTGGCCAATTCTCTCTGCTGTCTCGCGAGCAAATGACCGAACCCGCTATCAGGTTGATCCGTTGGAGCATAAGGGTTATTGGTAGGCGTATTGTAATTCGTAATCAAGGTATGATAACTGTAAGACTCTTCGTCCAAAATGACCGCGACATCGGGCCTAAAGGTTCTGTCCGCGGAAATCAGATACTTGCTCCCCTGCAATGCGATGAGCTTCTGATTCTCGTCCCAGATGTCCTCATCGTTCCACCATCCGTGCGAAAACAGATCCATCCAGTACTGTCCGCCCCCGGTAATAATCTCGTTGGCGGTTTCCCGCCTTGTGGCATCGAGCGTTTCCTGCAGGCTGAACACCCTGGGCCGATAAGTTTGGTCGTCCGTATATGGCGTGCTATCGATGACGTGCGTTCTCGTATCGTTTTCGACGATCTGCATTTTCCCGTTAAGCGCAAGAGAATCAAATGCGCCCATTGGTTCGGCGCTTAAGCCCATGCGCCTATTGTTGTATTGTACCGGCGCCCCGATGAAGTCGATTTCATTTGACTCCAATATTTTTCTAAGCCCTTGGTGACCGTGATTCGAAGGACGAACATAGGTCGCGAACATATATGGATAGCCGTACATAGCCCCTACAAGCACTCTCGAATCCGTTTTTTGCTTGAAAAGTCCGGCTACGTAATTGATCATCCCCGCTATCTCTTCGCTATAAAAGGTTTGATAATCAATCGTTTTCCCCTCGGTTGCCATCGACCTGAAGTAGTTTTCCGACGTATAGTCCCTTTCGGCAGCCGTCGGAATTGATGCAGTTGCCAGCGTGACTCCCGGATCGTTCCATGCCGCCTTGAGCGCCGCATCCGATCCGTACTTATCCGTCAGCCACTGCCTGAACGCCGCAACCATCGGAGCCGAATAGTCCTCGCCGTTGCCAACGCTAAGATCGTTGGAGTTATAAAACCACTCTCCCGTTTCCATGCCCATAATTTGAAAGCCTATAATTCGATTCGCATAAGGCTGCTGGCTCAACCATTCCAAGTAATTCGAAATCGTGGAATCCAGCTCGCTTCTCCAAGCCGTAGACGCGACCGAAGGCCATCCGGGCCGATTGCCTTTCTCGGTGATCGAATATTCTCCGGCGTCAAACGACATTTCATCTTGAAGTCCGACTCTAATGATGCCGTATGCATTCGGGTCGCGGGTAAAAATGTCATCGTTCACCTGTGCGTTCCAAGCATTGTCTTTTAGCACGTTCACCCACATATAGCCATGGACATCACGCGTCTTGACCTTGTCGATCGTGTCCAAAAATGCGGAGTAATCCGGAAATTGCTTCATCGTGTTTCCGTACATGAAAACGGGGTTGACGATCTCCCCGTCTATCTTGAGCACCGCTCCCCCGCTTTCCTTGCCGATCGTTGCAGTTACAGGCCATGGGATGGCAATATCCGCTACATCGGAGCTTGGTTCGGCGTTCGCTCTCTGTTGTGGCGATATTCCCGTCATCGTCATGACAACAACCAGAATCGCCGTGATGAAAAGGTTGAACTTCCTCGTGAACTCGTTCGTTCTTCTCATAAAACCACTCACCCCTGCTTGTTAATTAACCGACTCCCTGCCCGTATCTTCTGACGCGCAGATCGGCCTCTACCTTATGTCATGTCTTTAGGTCTCCTACTATCCTTTAATCGAACCGATTAACAAACCTTTCATAAAGAACCTTTGCAAGAACGGATACACGCAGGCGATCGGCAGCACCGTAATGACCGTAATCGCCATTTTCAGGCTTTGCGGCGTCGCGATGTTTTGGTTGTTGGATACTTGAGATTTCAACAACTCCAGATTGGATGTCGTTGAGTTTAACGTATTGTACAGCACATATTGCAACGAAAATAAATTAGGAGACATCGTATTGTAAATTTGCGTATCGATGAATGCGTTCCACTGGTTGACGCTTTCGAATAATGTCACGGCCGCTAAGACCGGAAGACAAACGGGAAAGATGACTCTGAAGAAGAGAACGAATTCATTCGCTCCGTCCATAACGGCCGCTTCTTCGAGACCTTTAGGCATACCTTCGATATAGGTTTTGATCAGGATCATATTAAAAACGGACACGGCGGCCGGCAGAATATAAACCATGAAGGTGCCTAGCAAATTCAAGTAATTCATTACAAGATACAAAGGAATGAGGCCGCTAGAAATATAAAGGGTAAACACAAAAAATTTGCGTAAAAACCGGACCCCTACCAATTCGTTCCGGGTTAGAACATAACCGGCCATGGAGGTGACGAGGAGCATTAATGCGGGTCCGACGAGCGTTCTCGCTACGGAGATGAAGATCCCCTGGACGATTGCTGGGTCTTTAAAAGCTAGCTTGTATGCATCGAAGGACAATCCGGCTGGAATAAGGACGAATCCTCCTTTTAACCGGCTAGGATCGCTTAACGAATAGCTTACAATATATAGAAACGGAAGAACCATGATACATAAGACGATGACCATAAAAATATAATTAAAAAGATCGAACGCAAGCCCGCCTGCCGTCTTTCTTTTCATTGTTTCACCTTCAATCGTTATAAGATGGACTTCCCTGTCGATCTTTTGGCAATCGCGTTAACCGATAGAAGCAGCAATATGCTTGCGAAGGTTTTCATGATTCCGACTGCCGTTGCGTAAGGATAGTTCAGCAATTGCAACCCAAACTTGTAAATGTACATGTCGAAGACTTCCATAGTCTCCCAGTTTGCCGTATTCGTAAACAAGAAAAACGACTCCAAGCTTGAGTTGAGAACCCATCCGCTATTGAGAATAAGCAGCACGATCGCCGTCGGCATCAGATTGGGTATCGTAATATACCTTATTTTCTGGAAACGATTAGCCCCTTCGATATCCGCCGCTTCATATTCTTCGTTCGAAATCGCGGCAATAGCCGCTAAAAAAATGACCGTATTATACCCCAAGTACTTCCAATTCCCCAAAAAAATCATTAACGGCCAAGAGTATTTCTTATCGCCCAGAATATTGAGTCCTTCCTCGAGAATGCCCCAGTTAACTAACGTTTCGTTAACGGCGCCCGAAGATGGGGCAAACAACGCGTTGACCAGGGTATAAATGATGACCCAGGATACGAAGAACGGAAAAAAAGTCGCCGTTTGAATGATTTTTCCGAATAACTTTATTCGGATCTCATTCAGAAGAATCGTGAAAAAGAAGGCGCTTACCAAATTAAAAAACAAGGAACCCACATTCATAGCCAGCGTGTTGCGTAGAACATGAATGTAATCGTCGCTTTGCATGAAAAACGATTTGAATTGCTCCAACCCTGTCCAATCGGATTGCCATAGGCTAAATCCCGGACGATAATTTATGAAAGCGATCGCCCAACCGAATAGAGGCACGTAATTAAACGTAATGACGACGGCTATTGCGGGCAGGATCATGAAATATAAATAGCGTTGATTCAAAGCTTTTCTAAACATTTTTTGTCTTGCCTCGGAACGGTTTGCATGAGTTGCTTCGAACCCGGTTCCCATATGGTATTCCCCCATCGTTTGTGCATTTCCCGCGTTGATTCGTCAAAGCTGTTGGCGATTAACGGACATCCGCGGTTTTGATCGGCTTGTCCGTTAATCTCCAGATCAAACGATTGATTATTTCAAAGATTCAAGTTGAGCCAGTTTTTCTTGATAGAGCTGGTTGTACATGTTCACAACTTTCTCCGGCTCCAGTTTCCGATAATCGTTGATAATCTGGCTGTACAGCTTTTCGAAGTCCTCGTCGCTCTTAGGCTCAATGATCAGCTTCGTGGTATTTTTAACTCTGAATTCGATCAGTTTCTGCTGCAATGCGCCCAATTCCGAAGTGGAATCGATGGCGATAGCGGCGGCGATTCCGGTTGGTGCTGCTTTGCCCGTCTCGCGCCAATACTGCTTCGAATCCGTCCATCCCAACTGGGTATAAGCGTTTTTCAACTCCGGCGAAAGCGTCATCTCATCCGTTAAAACCGGATCCATTTTCATATCGTACGGAACTCCGTCAGGCGCATTCGTGCCAACGTAGCCAAGAAACGGGAACATGCGGAATCCGACTTGGGAGCTTTGCATAGGATCGTTGATAATGTTTTTATAGTCCTCCGTCGCTACGCGTTTGCCATTCTCGATCGTGTAATGCTTTCCCTCGATACCGGACTGGAGCAGTATTTTCCCTTCATCGGAGGCGGCCCATTCCAGCAGCTCGAAAATTCTTTTGGAATCTTTGGCGTTTTTGGTAATCGAGTACATTTCATAGGACCGGGTATCCTCAACGCGGATTTGGCGCTTTTCGTTTCGCTCGCTTTGCGTCTTGCTGCGGATCGGCAAATTAATCATTTGCCACTCGGGATGACCGGATTTGATCGCGGAAGCGTTGTCCACACTTACGGGATACCAGGTGGATAACGCCCTTCCGCTCACTAGCTTCTCCGTCGCCTGCGGCAATAAATCCGTAAAACTGTCCTTGTCCAAAATCCCTTCCCGATAAAGCTGATTAAAGAATAAGAAGCCTTCTTTCACATACTCGTTTTCCATCATATCGACATATTGTTGATCGACCTGATTCCATATGACGCTCAAATTACCGGCCGCGGTACTGTATCTTCCGCCTTTTTCATACATAATCGGGGCAATCCCTTGAACGCCCCAAGGCTCCGCAAAAGGAACCGTCATCCCGATTGACTTCTGTCCGTTCGTTGTCGGATGATCTTTCATGGCTTGCTTCAAAAATTGAATGTAGTCGTCCGTCGATAGCAGCTCAGGCCAACCCGCTTTTTCCAGAACATCGATGCGCACCGCGACATCCAGAGCTTCCAGATTGTTTTTGAAATCCGTCGGAACGTTATTTTCCCACTTGTACAGTTTGCTATCATGGGCAGGCAAACGCCAAAGCGGGATTTGAGCATCGTAACGCTTTTTAAATTCCGGAGCGTTAGTTAGAAAATCGTCCAGCGGCAGAAGCGCACCGGCTCTAATGTATTTATCCAATACGCTGTTGTCGGAAAGTCTCACGATTTCGGGATAGTTGCCCGCGGACAGCATCAAATTCATCTGATCCAGCTCGTTCCCGGTAAAGCTGACATACTCGAAAACGATGTTGAATTTCTCCTTGATTACTTTTCCGATTTCGGTTTCATCGCTCTTCTTAATGTTCGTTGCCGTGGAGTGAAGCACTTGAATAACGTAAGGATCTTTGGAGCCGCTCGTAGCTGAAGACGGCTGTGAAGAAGAAGGCGCCGGATTGTTCGAGCAAGCCGCCAACCATACCATTGCCAACAGCAAAAGTGAAGTCATTCCCATTCGAAATCGTTTCATAGATTTTCCCCCTCTAGTAGATAAGACAAATGTAATCGTGCAATCCATCCCGCTCCGATAAATGCTTGATATATTCAATCCATGCCTTCACCTCCTCCGTTCGCATATGAAACCCCAGTTCCTTGTTCAAGAGAAAATTCTGTTCTGCCCGCGAATACCTGCCGCTCGCCATTGGGCATCACCACCACCGTCTTGCGAGGCTCCGGCAATCGAACCCGAAGGCCGAATCGATGATCGTCGCGTTCCCATTTCACGTACACCGGTCCCCACCGTGTAGACACCGTGCCTTCAGCTTGTCGGAAATACTCCGCATGCGGTTCGATCAGAATTTCTTCATAGCCGGGCTGTAGAGGCTTTACCCCCAGAATGCAAGCCGAAAATTCGTAGATCGGAATTGCCCCCCATGCATGGCAATCGCTTCTCTGCGTCACCGGGTCTTCCGGCCATGTCGTGACGTTCTTGTCCAACAGTTGAATCCAGTTGTCCCAAAGGCTATTCGTATGGCTATATAATCCAACTTTCTCTAAAGCCCTGAACAAGAAAAACGACATGGAATACGAACATTTGGCTACCTTTTTTTCATTTAGACTCTTCAACATCGCCGATTTGGCTGCGTCCCCAACCAACAAGTCGCCAAGAACCGCCCATACCTGTGCATGCTGGCTGAAATCCTCCCGATTCGGCGTGTCTTTGTACATACCCTCAACGGGAGACCATGCCGAGGAATATATAGCTCTCGAGAGAAGAACGGCTCTCGTCTCGAACTCCGAGGCGACATCCTCGCGATTTGCGTACCGATTCAATTGGGCTGCGGTCCTCAGTCCGTATACGATCATCAGGTTATAGATCACATTGATGGATTCATTTTCTTGAAGCGGCGAACCGAATGAGTCCGTCCATTCTTCGACCCAGTCTACGAACTGCCAGTATCCGATATCCGAAATCAATTCTGTACGGCTGTCTATTTTCGCAATAAAATAATTTAGAACTCGCTCGACGGTCGGTAAATATTTGCTTACAAGCTCTAAATCTCCAAAATATTCGTAATGATCACGAAGCATGATGATCCAATAGATCGAGAATCCCGGAATGACCTGCTTGAACTTAGCCGGCCAGTTGCATGCCATCATTCCGTTAGGCATGACGGAGCTATGAAAGTCGAATATCGCCTTCCTCGCAAGCCTGTCATCCGTAGACAGCCGGTAAGTAAACAACATCTGCAGCATCGTATCCATCGAATATTGCATGCGTTCGTAGTAGGGACTATCGATATAGGTGTCGTGCATACATCGCTGCAGCGTTCGAACGCTGATGTCCCATAACTTTTGCCACTTGGAATGCCCGGACTTCCAACTTCCTTTAATCTCGAGTGGATAACCCGTTTCTGTAAGCTGCAACCGTTTGATCGTTAAAGACTGATCCGTCGCTTCGATTTCGAGCCGCAGGAATCGAAAGGTCCTGTATGAAAAAGGCTCGTAAAATTGTGTCCCCTCCCTCAACAAATAGCGGTCGAATTCTCCTTGCAGCCATCCCTTCGCGTCGTCTCGAATCCCTTTATACAGATTTCCGCTGTTGTCGAATTCTGCTACATAGCTTTCCGCGTACGTCATTTTGATTTTGGAATTTTGGGAACCGGTCATCAGCAATTTCAAACGAGCCGTAGTCAATTCCCCGACGTCCAACTCTGCCCATTCATGCCCGCCTGCAGGAATATTTACCTCTTTGCCCTCGATTAAATCCATCCATGGAATTCGTTCATTGCTGGATTTCATCACGCGGGCGAAGCCGATATCCTTCTCGTACAGGAACGGGATGTCTCTCTCCGTAAGCTGCCATTGGTTAAGCAAGCCGCCTTTGAGAGAGGAATCCGCGGTGCAAATCGTTTTGGCGTTCTTCCAGATACCGCTATCAGCGGCATTTAACTCCCAGCGATAAGGAAATTCGTTCCCGTCTACGTCTTCCATGTCGCCGGCATATTTAGCATGTTCAGCTTCCCTAAACGAAATAGCATTGTTAGGCATGGCCTTCCACTTATCGTCCGTCGACAGACCCAAGCTCAGATCGAGATTCCGCTCTTCCGCAAGCATAAAGCCGCCGCGGGACGAAGATACGACGGAGATCGTACCGGTCTTGAACGAAAGATTGCTCAAGCTTTCATTCGGGAAGCGGATGACCGATGCAACGATAACGTTCGTCCCCACCCGCATGTACGGGGCTAAATCGACGCGATCGAAATATTGCCTGTAATCGTCCCCTTTACAAGGACCTCTAGAAACGAATTGTCCGTTAACGAACAATTGATAAAGACTATCCGCGGAAACGAACACTTGATAGTTTTCGGGAAGAACGTTCGCCACGAAATCCCGTTTAAAGTGACACGCCTTCTTTTTGTAATCGAGATCATCATCTACCCATATCCAATGTGCTGATAAATTCATTTTTAATGCTCCCTGTTTGCGCTTTAGAAGTTCGATAATCTTTGGGGCTGACGCCTACGATTTTCTTGAAAACCTTGTTAAAGAAGCTGATATCGTTGAACCCTACCGCTGTACAAATATCCGATATCTTATTATCCGTAACGAGCAGCAGACTCTTCGCCTTTTCTATCCTGAGCTTGTGCAAATAACCGAATATCGTCTCGCCCGTTATGCTCTTAAATATCCTGGTCATTTGCCTTTCACTACTTATAGAGATCTTCGCCAACTGTTCCAATGAAATATCTTCGGAGTAATGACGTTCCAGATAGCCCAATACTCGGTGAATATTTTCTATTTTAAGCGTTTTCACTAATCCTAGTGAGCTATACACAGTCATTTGCTCCGCAAACATACGGCTCAAAACGACGATTAATTGGGTCATGATCAGTTTAATCAGCAGTTTGTCATTGTTTTTTTTGTTTTTATACTCATAAGCCAGATTTTCGACCATTTGACGGGCAAACACCGCTTCTTCCTTGTTCAATTTAAGAACGTTTCCGAATCTTGCTTCGGGAGGCAAAAACGGCTGGACATAGAAGAAATCCATCAAGTCCATTTCTTCGGCGTCTCTGATGAGAGTCCAATCCACAATATTAGAATAGAACAGCATGTTAATGACTTCGATTCGCTCGTCTTTTACAATCTTGTAGGTGTGCAGTTCTCCGGGATTTATTATAAAAATGTCCCCCTTGCTCACCTTACTTTCGAATTTATTCGAGTTCGGTGCCTGGAACACATGTGTGGTAGAACCGTCTACAATGAAGACGATCTCGATGAATTCATGGCTATGCCAAAGAATTTCTTTATCGGCATCGTGAATCCAATGCGAGATTGCGAAAGGAAATCCTTCCCGTACATTATGCTCCGAGGCCGTGAAGACTGAACCTTTCTCAATCAAAGTGATTTCCTCCATCTATCGCAATTCTTTATCGCCTTTTTCGCGAAACCCCTGTTCATTGGCAGCGCTATCATAATGACCTTATTCTTTTATCACTATTAGTCGACCTCCCGTTTGATAATATGGATGAACGATTTTTCATCTTTTCATTTTCATTATAAGCACATCTCACACCCATCAATAGGTCAATTAAGACAACCTATTGGACTATATGGACATATAAATAGAAATAAGCCTTCCACAAGTTTCGCATTGAACTCATGAAAGGCTTATCATATTAATTTAATTTCTTGAAGTCGACGAAAGGAACGGTCTTGCCGCCCGCAGCGACGGACTCTACCGACAGCGGGAATATCGAGCTCCAAACAACCGCATCATACACGTCAATTGCGGGTTTTCTCTCTTCCAGAATCGCCGTAGCGAATTCCTCCAGCACCAGAAAATCGCCGCCGCCATGACCGGTTTTCTCCGCCTCTTCCCTCCAACGCCTCCACACGGGATGCTCCCACTGATCTTCATGCCGCCACAGCGATTCCCACTCCGGATGAGCGGCCTCGGATGCGCCTTCCAACCAGATCAACGGCTCTTCTCGCTCATGTCTTCCCGACAAATAGGCGCCGGAAGTTCCTTGCAGCGAATAATGCGTCATGTTGTGCGGACGCGCGGATTGAACGTCGTATTTCAAGGTGATGAGTACGCCCTTCTTCGTGCGCAGCAACGTGACGGTCGAATCGCCCAGCCCCCAATATTGCGGGTTGGAGCCGGGATGCTTGTCGCCGAAATGTTCGTGGAAATACTTGGCGGTCGAACGGCTTTTGGACACGAAAGTGGTCAGGCTCTCCAGCTCATCCCCGCCCTCTCGGCCGATTCCGAGCCACTTCGCGATCGGTCCGATAGAGTGCGTCGGATACGTACAGCCGTTGTAGTCCCGAAACAGATTCCCTCGCCAAGTCAAGCTGCCGTCGGAGTCATGAAGCAGCTCGCGGACGTCGTGGATGTAGCCGCATTCCGCGGACGTAATTTCCCCAAACACCCCGTGTTCCGCCATATGACCGACCATCATGTTCGGCCGCATGTAGCAGTAGTTTTCTGCCATCATGTACGTGAGACCTGTTTGCCGGACCGTTTCGATCAGCTCCCAGTTGTCCTCAATGGACGTAGAAGCGATAACTTCGCTAATGACATGCTTGCCGGCACGCAGCGCAGCTATCGCCTGCTGGGCATGGTAAAACAGCGGAGTGGCAAGAAATACGGCATCCACTGACGCGTCTTCCAAGAGCTTCTCGTAATCGTCGTAAGCTCGTACGCCTGGATACTCGGCCTTCCACTTATTTAATACGACTTCGTTCTTGTCGCATACGGCGACCAGCTGCACTTTATCCGTCAACGCGTTCAGCGCTTCTTTAAAATGCGCTCCCCTTCTCCCGCCAACAACAGCCAATTTCACGCATTTAATCATGTCTTTAGGTCTCCTTTATAGTGACGGTATTCCAGCCCATAATCGCTCCAAAACGTTCCAATACTCGGATCGCGTCGCCATACACAACTATGCCGTGATGCGTACCCCCAAGCTCGCTATATGCGGTCAGGAAATCAGCGACCGGAATGACGGGTCGGAACCATCCTCGAATGGTATCCCTCATTCTATCTTCGCCATCTCCCTCCACCATCTCCACCGGCGACAGGAGCAACGAATAGGATTTGTTTCGTCCGGGGGCCAGATTGACGTAGACCGCTTGTCCGCCGCGAAATTTGCCGTATGCGACGACGGGATTGCCGGCATCCGTAAACGGAAAGTCTTTTTCCATAAGCTCGGGCTTTCCCGCAGCGACGCGTAAATTCATTTCGCCCATATGGCTCAGGAAAATCAGGTTGTTTTTCCAATCCGGGCAGAACATTTCAGCGAATGAAGTGTCCGGATAGACGGACAACAGCGCCCCGACCAGCGCGGCCGTCAGCAAGTCTCCTTCTCCCGCATATCCGATGCCTCGTTCCATCGCTTTGCTCGCTTCTAGAAACGGCATGCATGGCAGCGCCGACGCCCGGGTCACTTCCAGGAAGTTGGCGGTGAAAGCCGTCAACCCGTTACGCTCTATCCAGTCTCTGACCGCAAGATCCGCTTTTGTTGATTGCCGATGGGTTTCCCGGTCGAACTTTCCAGCGTGAAAACGCATCGCGTTCGATTCCATCTCCCGGTCTACCCGTTCCTCCGATACCGGGCCGAAAACGTTATCGGAATCAAGAGGATCCACGAAAATCGCGTCGATTCCAATCGCCCTGCGCAATTCGTCCGCCGGCACCCGGAAGTCCCCCATGCCGTCAAACGATTTTCCGATCGAGCCCACTTTGGCGTTCCTTAGCTTTTTCGCGATTTTCGCGGCTTTTGCGTTGTCCGCGACCCGATCCAGAACATCGGATTCCGACCAATGGCCGGCTTCGATCCGAAAGTTTTTTCCATTGCGGACGAGCAGATTGCACATATCTTGTACGCCATGAATGCCATGGTTATATAGAATTTCGTCCGGATGCTGAGAAGGACCGAAATCGTAGGTCGGCGTAGTATCCAGTACAATCAATGGAAGCTTCGTAGCTGCCAAAACGTCGGCGGATTCAAGAGAAGGCGAATAGGCCAAATGCAAGGTAACGATGGCGTCTACATCTGCTTGCTCGAAGGCTCGAACCGCCTCCGCGAATTCCGGGCTGATCCTGCACGCCTTCGCTTGTTCGACTTCCAATCCCCTTTTCTCCAGTTCCCCGGCAATCGTAAGGTAAAATGCATCAACCCGTTCTCTTGCTTCAGGCCAGATGTCGTCATAGAGCTTGACGTATAACGGCAGTAGTCCGATTTTCAGCTTTCCCATTTGCGCAGCTCCTTCTCTGTGCGATCGATGAGGGATCGAGCATTGCGATAGAAGATATCCTCAATGTCGGATTTGCTTAAACCTTCGGCTGTCGCGGCAACGCGGAAAGCTTCGATCTCCTCGTACATGAAGAACGTCAGGGAATCCGCCTCGGAGCCTTCGACCTCACGCATATGCGAATCTCCCGACACATCCCCATACATCCCTCTCGGAATCAAATTCACGTAATTGCCGTTTTCGCATATCCGTCTCGTTCGCATACGCAAGATCGGCAAATCGCTTCCGAACACGATTCGCTTCGGTCCGACCGCACGAATCAGCTGCCGGAACACATCGGTGTTCGTATTCGCGCTGAAGTCGAATACCATATTTCGCGTTTCCGCCAAAATATCGAAGGCATCGCCCACATCCTCCGGACAGTAAGCTCTTCCCACATGGGCAATGATGAGCTTCAACGACGGATAGTCGCGTTCGATCTCCAGCATTTGCGCCAAGTTCACAGGGTCCTTCAACCGGCCGTCCCGCGGGATATGCAGCATGGCCATCCAGCCATGCCGATCCAGCACTTCCAACTGATGCTTCGGCAGAAAATCGTAGATCCGGATTTCCTTCTCCGGGATATAGGGGGCGGCGAAATTCAAATACACCTTGCATCCTAGAAAACCGCCGTGTTTGATTCCTTCTTCGAATTCGGAAGCGCTCTGCTCCGGTTTCGCGACCATCAACGACGGCAAGCGATGCCGTTCTGCGCAACTCCTGACATATTCGTTCCCCGCGGCGATGTCGTAGTTCATGCTGACTTGGGAGAAGAGGAGCGGCGTCACCTCTTTGCCGGGAAACATCAGCCGGTAAGTCTCGAACAAGTCCTCGATCGAATTGTCCTTTGCGACGAGGGACGGCCATGTTACCGCTCTCACGGGCGTAGAGGAGGATGGTTTGCGGATGCTGTCCAACCATACATGCGTATGAATATCGATCATCTTGTCAGGCAAAAAATCTTTCAGCTTTTGCTCGTAGAACTTTTTGTCGACATCCTTGACTTCAAACAACTCGTTCATTTCGCATCACTCCCCAAGGTCGTATACTTGTTCAGAAATTGCCTGTATCGTGTCTCGTAGATCGTTGCCGTACTCGGGTCCGGCTTCCGGATCAGCTCGGGAAAAACCAATTGCTTCTGAGCATCCTGCTCATCCGCATACAGCCCCACGCCTATTCCTGCCACCATGGCGGCTCCAACGGCGCCCGCGCAGGAACCATTGACGGTACGGATGTCCAGGCCAAGCACGTCGGCGACGATTTGCGGCCATGGAAACGTCTCGGACGGCCCCCCTACCAAAGTCACGGAAGAAAAGCAGGTACCGTCCACTTCGAGTTTGTCGATTTTCTCCTTCAAGAGAAATACGGTACCTTCCATAATCGCTCTCGCGATATCCGCTTTCTCAGCCTGCGCAAGATCGTCGGAGTTCTCCTCCGTACTTGGGTCAATGATGAGGCCGCCCGCCCCGGGCCCGGCGGATACAGCCAGCCGGTCGAATTCACGGTAACGATCGGGACCGTCGGAAATATACTTGCGGATATAGGCATCTACCGAACTTGCAATCGCTGGAAGAGAAAACATAGCGCCCCATGGTCCCGCCGGTTGAAGAAAAGGATCCGTCAACATCCGCAGCGCAACGGATCGGTATCTGTCTTTTATTGGCATAAAGCCAACCCAGGAAGTGCCGCAGGAAATGAGCAATTGTCCCTCGTCGAGAATGCCGGACCCTCTTGCCGCGCAAGGATGGTCGAAAGCGCCGAGCACGACCGGCGTTCCTCGTGCTAATCCCATATCGGCCGAGGCTTCCGAGGTGATTCGGCCGATCCTATCGCCCGTGGAACGGATCGGGGGCAGTTTGCTCTCCGGTATGCCTAACTTTTGCAAATAGGGCGAATGCCACTGCGCCGATTTCTGATCCTGCAAATAAAAAGTGGTGGCGGTCGAGCAATCGATACCCCAGTTCCCCGTCAATTTGAAATGGAGATAATCCGTGCTCATGCAGATGATGGACGATGTCTCCAAAAGCTTCGGCGCATGGCACTTCAACCAGGCGAGATGGGCAAGCGGAAAAGATTCCAGCAACGGCCAGCCTGTCGTTTCGTGCACCTCATCCGGATTGAGCTTTCCGAACACCGTCTTCATTTCATCGCGAACGCGCTGATCCATCCAACTGAATGCCGGAATCATAGGTTCGCCCTGTTCGTCCACAAGCACGGTGTTCCCGCTGGCCGAAGCGATGCTGAGCCCGACGATGGAACCTCCTCGCGGCAAAGCGCCCGCCAGTCTGCGGATGACGCCAACGGTCAATCGGTACAACTGGCGGACGTCGAATTGAACCCCGCCACCATCGATCCTCTGATAGGCCGTCTCGCTTTTTTCACGGGATGTTATTGAACCTTTGGCCGACATCAACACGCCTTTGACGGCAGATGTTCCAATGTCGAGTCCGATCAAATAGGTATGCTCTTGATTCGTTTCTCCTGACATCGCGATTACCCTTTCTCTTAAGGAGGCTCGGCCCGATTGCAACATTTTCCGCACAACTAGACTAGTCTTACTTCAACGCCCTTTTCCCTGATCGCTTCGATATCGTCTTTGTTGGCGTTTGGATTGGAGATGAGACAATCGATTTTTTCGATGTCTTCTATTCGCGCGAAATTGGCGCGGCCGATTTTCGTATAGTCGGCTACGAGAATTCTTTTGTCCACGAGCGCGATCATTCTCCGATTCAGCTCCGCTTCCAGGTGATGATAGGTCGTCACCCCGAATTCGGAGCTTACGCCATCCGATGAAAGAATAAGCTTATCCGCTTTATATCTGTTCAACTGGTTAATGGCGTCATCGCCGGCAATAAACCCGTACTGCAAATTGATGGTGCCCCCAAGCAATACAACTACATCTATGTTGCGATTGAAGCCGGCTTCATGCGCTACAGGCAGCGAGTTCGTAATCACAATCAGATTTTTATGATTTTTTAATTCCCTCATGACATAGAGAGGAGTAGTTCCCGAACCAATAATCACCGTATCTCCGTCCGAAATCATGGAAGCCGCTTCGACCGCGATCCTTCTTTTTTCTTCTCCGTTCGTTTCCGTTCGGTCATGAAACGTCATATTGTAATAGTTTTTATAATTGCTGATCGCGCCGCCATGAACGCGCTGCAGCAGCCCCTGCTCTTCAAGTCCGTCCAGATCGCCGCGGATCGTCACTTCCGAGGTGCCGAACAGCTTGCTTAAATCCGTCACCTTTACCTTGCCCTCGCGTTGAAGCAATTCCAAAATTCGTTTTCTTCTCTCTTCGATGTCGATATCCTTCATAACGGGTTCGTTCATGAATACCCCTCCATGTTAATCAACTTGCGATACAACGATCAGCCAAGTTCAAGTTCCTTCGCCCCAATCGTTTGCAGCGCGTCGTCCATGATCTTCACCACGTAATCTATCATTTCTTTGGTGGCAATGATCGGCGGTTTCGTAAGCGCGGCCGGAGGACAGCTGGCTTTGTACGTTTGGGCGCTGATGTCGATGCACGCATGATTAAGCATACCCGTAAATCGCGATACCGTCTGCGCTTCATAGAATAATAAAGTTGAAAGATGCCCCAATCCTTCCGTTCTTTCAATAAGAGTCGGATAACGGGACGCTAATTCCCGAAGCTTATCTTCATAGTATTCGCCCATTTCGCGAATAAAGGATTCATTTTCTTCCGTGAACTTCATCGTAATCAAATAAGCCAATGCCGCAAGCTCTTCCTGACCGTTCGTAACTAATGCGCCGAACTGGTTCAGGGTGTCCATCTCGGCTGTCGTAATGATCCGGGAAGCCGGATACTGACCGCCCGGGAAGCCTTTCCCGATCACGACAAAGTCGGGATTTAATCCATACTCGCGGAACAAATAGATAGTAGGGTACCACATGCAGGATTGAATTTCGTCGCACATGATCGGGACGTCGTTGTCGTGGCATAATGCATACGCCTTGTGCAAGTAATCGCGCTCAAGCTTGATCCCCCCGTAATTCATCAATATAATTTCGTGCAAAAATCCGGCAACCTTATATGGCGGCTTATTGTAGCGTTCGAATTTCTCCCGAAAATCATCCCAATCGTTGATTCTTACCGGACAAACCTTCAAGACTCCCGCTTCTTCCAGCTTCTCGTATAGGCCGGGCCACATATCGCGCATCAATTGGGCAAAAATCGTCGTTCCATGATAGTTCGCTTTCGTACCGCCGTCATGGTCCGCCATAACGAAAAACACCGGCGTCCGACCCTCGTACTTCGGCTGGGGAAATGTCGAGTCTAGGCGATAAAACCTCGCGAGCATCATTTTGATGCCGGCTTCGCAGGCCAACGACCCGGTTTCCAAGTTGATGACGCGATTTAACACATGCGACTCGCGAGATGCCAGAATAGCCTCCAGTCCATCCGTCTCTTCCGGTCTTAGGCCGTTGATCGTCCTGACGAGCTCTCTCTCGAGCAAACGCGTTATGTAGCCCCGTGTATTGTTATGGGACGCATTTGTTATGCCGAGAGCCCTTGCGAGATCGATCAGCTTGTAACCAGGGAAATTATGACCGAGCGGCGTATGGTAGTGCTCGCTCTTGGCCGCCAAGTACAATCTGCCGTCCTCGCCCAGTCGAACATAACCTAATCCTCCTATGGGACTGGCTTTCGTATTACTTGCGTTTTTGAAAGCATCCGTCGGAGCCCCGGAGAGCGCTTTCTTTAGCCCTGAAACGAACGGCTTTCCTATGTTTCCCAACAAACCATCCATTTTGCTAACGTATGAGTCAGGCAAAAACTCGATTTCCTCCGACGCGAGTCGTTCGGCCTCCTCTTTGTTAAGGTCCATCAGAGAGATTGCAGCGGAGATCACGGCATTCATATATTGATTTCCTAGCAATTGGGATAGAGACATTTTTACAGAATTCAATAGCTCCACCTCGCTTTCTAGCTGCTTATGTTTCTTTATTGTTTCGTTTTTATTTTATTTAAGTTTCGTTTCATTGTCAAGTTCATTTCTTTATCTGGCATTCCGTAACCTGCAAAAGATGCTGACCGCCCGCTATTAAATTCCACAAAAAACCAGCTAATACCTTGTCAAGACCGTT
>NZ_MXQD01000023.1:0-50390 GCF_002165585.1 Paenibacillus sp. MY03
GCAATGCTTGCAACCGAGCGACATTGCCGCAAAATACCGAAGAGATATAAGAGCGATGTGTTCCCTGTAAATAATTTCTTGGCGTAAGCATCCTTCCACAATTGCGGAATGTGAGAGACAAACTCCCTTATTACTTGACGGATAACCGAATTCTTCGATACGATTGTATGCAAGAGGTTTCCTTTCCGTAGGGTTTGTCGTTACTCACTACGGTACAGGAACCTCTTCTTTTTGTAAAATTATCCTTTGTAATTAGCGGTTACGGTTCTTTGCAAAATTTCTGCAAAATGTAGGCGAATTAGCTACTATAGGCGTTAATAACGCCGATGGAGCCAAAATGTAGGCGAATAAGCTGCTGTAGGCGTTAATAACGACTATGGAGCCAAAATGTAGACGAACAAGCTGCTGTAGGCGTTAATAACGCCGATGGAGCTAAAATGTAGGCAAACGAGCTGCTGTAGGCGTTAATAACGCTGATGGAGCCAAAATGTAGGCGAATAAGCTGCTGTAGGCGTTAATAACGCCGATGGCGCTTGGAGTAGCAAATACGTTTGCGCTCTTTGTCGAGCGCCGTTACTCTATCTTCTCTATGCTGCCCGTTCCTTGCTCGGGGTACGATTCCGCGACCGCGCCGACCACGGTAATCCGGACATGGTCTCCGATAGCAGCATCCTCGTACGGGCCGGCATCGACCTTCAGCCAAATCGCTTTTACCGAGCCCAGCTTCAATACGTCTTCGCTTGTCGCTCCCGCCTCGAACTCCTTCGACACGATGAGCAGCCTGCCGTCCGCTTTCTCCAAAACGTAACCGGTGCCATACTCCCACTCTTCGTCGTGGGGGCTGCCGCTCCCCGGCTTGTCTCCTGTCGCGCCTCCGTCCCCCGAACAACCGCCCAACAAAGCTACCAACATTATCAATGCCGTTGCGACCAGCTTTCGCATTCGACCACTCCTCACAAGGGTTTAACTCCTTGACGCTGCTTCGCAAAGCAAGGTTGCAGCGGGACAAGCCTTGTTCACCCTAATATTCAAGCATGATCGAAAGTATCGACCCCGTCGCTTTCTTATGCGGTTAAAACGACGTCAACCGACTCCGCCGTAATCGACAGCTCGTTCATCGCCAGGTAACCCCTCGGGGAGCTCAGCAGCGCGCGGATTTGAAAGCCCGTCTCTCCCGCTCCATCTCTCGCAATGCCCCCTGCCGGAAGCTCAAGCTCCTCGTACAGCCACCAATTGCCGACGAGGTCATCCGGGAGGTCGTAACGCGTGACTCCGTTGAACCGAAGCAACGTCTCGCTCGCGCTCAGCATGGAGCCTCCTGTATCCAGCAGCAGATCGATGCCCGAGCCGCCGTCCGTGACTGTGACCTGAAGCACTTTGGCGTCATGCAGCCGAACCAGGCTTTCCTTTTCGGGAGGAAGACGGCTCTCTATCGTGCGGTAATGCTCCCGGTAGGTCTCGCACGCCGCTCTCCATTCCTTCTCCAGGGACTGCGCCCATCCTTCCAAGAGTGAGCGAAAGGCCGGAGACGGCCAGCTGGAGCGAAGCAAGTCTCCTTCCCCTCTATCAACGGCTTCCCGCACGACTTTCGGCATATATCGGTTGAAGTACGGCTCAAGCATGAGATAGTTATCGCGCGCGATCGCGTCGTAATCCCGATTCTGCTCCGCATACCATCGGAGGTCCTCCTCGTGATCCTCCAGCGTTTCATGGAAGACGAGACTACCCCGCACCTGCATTTTCTCGTATAGCTCGGCCGTGAAGTAACGCATGATCATTGGGCATCGGCCGGGTAGACCAGACCGATCTGCTTCCTCGCCTCGTCCATAATCTCCATGACGATCAGGGAGAGCTCATGCGAGTTGACCTCCGACTCCGTCTTGCCCTCTTGAATCAACCGGATGAACTCCTCCACCTCGTAGAACATGTTAAACTCCACGGTCGGCCTGGTTAGATCCTCTACGGAGCCGTCGCGGAACTGGAGCTGCACCACCTCCGGCTCGCTGATCTTGTCGATGACAAGATTGCCGTCTTCTCCGTGGATTTCGTTCGGGAGCGAAGAGCTCGTTATTTTGGAATAGAGGACTACCGCGTCCATCTCGTCGTATTGCATCAGAATGCTGCCTTCCCCGTCAACGCCCGACTCCAGCATATAGCCGGAAGCCTTTACGGAATTCGGCCTGCCGAACAGCGCGACGACCGGATACAGGCAATAGATGCCGATATCCATAAGAGATCCATTGGAGAACTCCGGACGGAACGCGTTCATCACCGTGCCCGCGCGGTAAGCGTCATAACGGGAGGAGTACTGGCAGAAGCTCGCAAAATAACGCCGTACCTTCCCGATCCGCCCTATCCCTTCGCGAACGGCTCCGAACCCGGGCATCAACGTCGACTTCAGCGCCTCCATCAGCAGCACGCCGTTCCGCTGCGCGGCGTCGATCATCTCCTCAAGCTCGCGGCTATTGGATGCGATCGGTTTCTCGCAAAGAACGTGGATGCCTCGGTTCATGGCCGCGATGGCGTATTCGGCGTGCAGGCTGTTCGGGCTCGCGATGTACACGGCATCGATCTCGCCGCTCGCGAACATGGCGTCCATATCTGTAAATGCGTGAGGAATAACGTATTTGTCGGCGAACTCCCTGGCGCGTTCCTCCGTCCGGGAGTAGACGGCTGACAGCTTAAATTGCTGATGCAGCGCCGCTCCCGCCAGGAATCTGTCCGTAATCCAGTTCGTACCGATAATGCCGAATCTGATCATGTTGTACGTCCTTTCTTTTTTGACAAAAAAATTCGTCTATATTATAGTGGGTCGGAGCAACTGACAAGCATGCCTGAAGGGGGCTACTTATGGAAACATACCTATTGCTTGCGCCTGTTCTGATCGTTCTTGCCACGGTTGTCGCTATCTATCTCGGGCATTCCAAGCCCAAAGACGGGCTATGGTTCGGCGTTAAACTCCCAATCGAGGTGCTGGAGGACGAGCGGCTTCTCTCTCTTAAGAGGGAATATCGCCAAAGTTACGCGTTGTTCGCCGTTATGGCCGCGGTCGCGGCGCTTCCCATTCTATGGTTCGGCGATACATTCTCATTAGGCTTCATCTATGTATTCTTATGGCTGGCCGGCGTTATGTACACGTCTACCGTACCATTCAAACGGATTCACTACAAGGCGGCCAAGCTGAAACGCGACAACGACTGGTTCGCGCCCGGCACTCGCAAAAAAGTGCGAGTCGACATCGACATCGCGCTTATGAAGGGCAAACTTCCGCTTTCTCCCTATTGGTTCGTCTTGCCCGCATTGATGTCCGTCCCGCTGATCGTGATCTCGCTGAAGGGCGGCGTCGGCGTGCTTAGGCTGTCCGGCTTCGCGTCGCTTGTTATGACAGCCGTCATGTTCCTGCTGTACCTGGCATTTAGCCGCGGCAAACCTCGGGCGCATAGCCGAAACGCTTTGCCGAATATGGCGATTAACGCTGCGGCGGCCAGGTTATGGTCGATCCTTTGGCTGGCATTGGCTTTGTTCGAGGCGGTGAACGCTTTTGTCGCTTATAACGTGCTCTCCAAAGGGTATTCGGGAGATCCCGGCTTGTGGTTCGGCGGCATCTTTATGGTGTCGCTCGTACCGCTGATCGGCATCTATGTCGTGCATCAGCATATTAAAGAGCTGGAGTACCGTTACGGGGATACGGATGGCAGCACTTACCCGGCAGACGGCGATGCCCTGTGGCGCCATGGCCTGTCCTATTACAATCCCAAGGACAAGTCCGTTTTCGTCCCCAAGCGGGTCGGCATCGGTTCGACGGTCAACATGGCCACGCGCGCGGGACGAATGTTCTACTACGGCACGCTGGCCGTCGTCGCGGCTATTATCATCCCGATCGCGATGATGGTCGTCCGCGCGGATACGAGCCCGCCGAAGCTTATCATCCAGGACGAACAAAACGTGATCATCGAGGATTCGATGTATCCGCTGAGGTTCGCGCTGGAGGACGTGCTGGAGCTGACGCTGGAAGACGACATGCCGAGCGGCTTCCGTCAAAACGGCATCGCCACGTCGGAATATGCGCGCGGCGACTTCAAATTGACGGAGCTTGGGGCGGCGAAGCTATACGTCTTCAAGGGAAACGCGCCGTACATCCTCATCAAGCTGCCGGACCGCTATGTCGTCTACAACGAAAAGGATCCCGCCGCGACGGCAACGCTGTTCAGTCAACTGAAGGCGCTAACGGCGGGGTAGCTAGTTAGCTGCTTTCAGGGCGAACTCGCGACGTGGAGGTTGGTTTTTCTGTCAATGTCGATGTCGGCGTCGATGAGACGGACAAACTGGCCTCCAATCTCGCCTTTTCGGGCGAATTTGTCGGTCTCGACGACTTAGCTGCCTCCAGAACTGCCGGTTTGCATAATTAGGTCGCTCTCGAAGACCTAACTACCTCCAAAACCGCCGGTTTGCATAATTAGGTCGCTCTCGACGACTTAACTGCCTCCAGAACCGCCGGTTTGCATAATTAGGTCGCTCTCGACGACTTAACTGCCTCCAGAACTGCCGGTTTGCACAATTAGGTCGGCCTCGTCGACTTAGCTGCCTCCACAACCGCCGGTTTGCACAATTAAGTCGCTCTTGACGACTTAGCTGCCTCCACAACCGCCGGTTTGCACAATTAAGTCGCTCTCACCGACAACCAAGCTGCAACAAATAGTTACTTGAAAGAGCCGACATTCAAACTCTGCGTCGCACCATTGCCGCTCAAACAAACGCCACTTTCTCCCGAGCCGCTTCGCCAACTAACCCCTCTATCCGCTTCTCCTACCCTTCCTCCAGCAGTTCGCGCAGCATCCGATCGCGGTTGTTCAGAAATTGCGACGTAATGACGTAATGGTCCGTGTCCTCCCAAGCCGTCCGTTCGATGCCGCTCTCCGTCAGCCGGTAGATCCATGCGTCGGGGTACGCCATCAGAATGGGGGAGTGGGTCGCGATGATGAACTGGGAGTTGTCCCGCACCAGTTCGTGCATGCGCGCCAGCATCGCCAGCTGCCTGGAGGGCGACAACGCCGCCTCCGGCTCGTCCATAATGTACAGGCCGTTACCGCCGAACCGATGCAGGAACGTCGCAAAAAACGACTCCCCGTGCGATTGCTCATGCAGAGACGAGCCTCCGTAGGAAGCGATCAAGGGCCCGCCGAATCCCGGCTCGCGGTCCAGCTCATCGAGATAAGTCGCCACGTTGAAGTAGCTCTCCGCCCGGAAAAAGAAGCCGTCCTTGGGACGCTGAGCTCCGCGAACCGGGCGCATGTAATCATGGAGTTCCGAATGCGTGCGCGCGGTCTCGAAGTTAAAGTTGATCGTGCCGCCCTCCGGATTGAAGCCCAGCGCCACCGCGATCGCCTCGATCAACGTCGACTTCCCCGCTCCGTTTTCGCCAACGAGATACGTCACCTTGGGATGGAACGACAACTCGTCGAATTCCCTTATCGCGTCCAAGCTGAACGGATAACGGCCGAAAGTTGGGACGTTGTCTCGTTCCAGCACCATTTTGCGCAAATAATGACCGTTACGATGGATCGACATGCCTCTCCCCCATTCCGAATTCTACCGTTGCCACTTCTCCCCTTGCAGCTGCTTCCAGACCGTCTTGTTGCTGTATTGCTTCTGCGAGCTGATGTCCTCGCCGAACCAGTCCGGCGCCTGAAACGCGTTAGCTTCGTCCACGGAACTGAATTCGACCTCCACGACGGACAACTCCAACTGATCGTAAATATCGATCTCGACAACCCTGCCGTTCCACACCGCCGTGATGCGCTTCTTCGTCAGCGGCAAGAAACCGAATGCATTCACCATCTGCTCATAGATTCCCGCCGTAATCTCGTACTCGACTTCCTCGCGCACAAGCCCGTTGCCGTTCTTGAAGGTGTGCGTGTAAGTCACCTCTCCGTTCCCGAGCTCCTGGATTCGTCTAACGCGCAGCTCCTGCGTCTCGTCGATCGCGAGATACGTCTGCTCGATGAGCTGCTCCTTGTGCGCGGAAAGTACGCCTTCCTTGGTCAAAACGGCGGGTTCCACCGCCAGCAAATATTTTTTTTCGATCTCCAATGCCATACCGTTCCATCCTCCCGTTTCATTTGAATCTAGCCAGCACGCGGTTCACTCTGGCCGCGATATCCTCCAAATTCAAGCTGGATTGATCCAGCTTGTTATAGCTTTTTTTCACCGCTTCCAGCAGCCACTCCGGTATGCGCCGGCCTTCGATGGCACCGTAGAACTTCTCGTACGCCCATACGAGATGCTCCCAGCGCTTGTCGTTGCCGCCCTCTACGTATTCGGAGACATCAAGCACTTTGCCGCGACCGTTTTGCAGAATGACGTTCTTAAGATGAATGTCCCGCGGATTCAATCCGCGCTCCCGTACGAGCCGCCTTGCTTCCTCGACGTCCCGGATCGCCTGCGCCGGCACCGGAATGCCTTCGGTCAGACAGTCCTGCAGCGTCGGTCCGGGCTCGTAGCTGATGACGAGATAGTTGTCGCCCTCTCCGTGCAGGCTCGGAAAATACGGAATGCCCGCGAGCCGCTCGTAGACGTCGCGTTCGATGCTCTTTTTGTAAACGGCATGGTCCGAATACACCTTATACGCATACCGAGGCGTTCCCTCGTAATGAAAAACGGCCGC
Organism: Paenibacillus sp. MY03; assembly: GCF_002165585.1. Lineage (NCBI taxonomy): Bacteria > Bacillati > Bacillota > Bacilli > Caryophanales > Paenibacillaceae > Paenibacillus > Paenibacillus sp. MY03. The sequence continues at coordinate 6,665 of NZ_MXQD01000023.1, forward strand.
GTCCGTACCGATGCCGATGAGATTCAGCCCGTCTGCTTCGCCGATCACATCCACTTGACGGTTGCTTTCGTCGCCTATGACTTTAATGCGGGCGATGCATGCTTCCGCTGCTTTCCAATCTTCAGCCATCCTATTGGCCCCCTCGGTCGATTGCCTTACGATCTATCTTCCTTCATACCCAATAATGGGTTTATACGATCATGTGCATCTCATGTTTCGATTGCGGGGCATGCCATGAGTATACCATCTTCCGCTTGGGAACCGACTCTCTAGCTCAGCGATTTGATCATTTTATAATTTCTTAACGCAATCCCGTTACGAACGGGGGCTTGCTCCTTGACCACAACATAACCTCGGCGCTCGAAGAACGGCCTTGCCGTCACGCTGGCATCTGTATCGATCGTCGGGAGCCCAAGCCTGCCAGCCTCCGCTTCCAGCATCCCTACCAAAACAGATGCAATGCCCCGGCCTTGATAATCCTTGTGAACGAACAGCCTTTCCAGATGACCATGCTCTGTCATATCCGCGAATCCCGTTAGGGTGCCTTCGATGACGGCAACCAAAGTAAAATTCGCCGCCATGGATTCCAGCCATGCTGCCGCACGACGCTCCATGTCCTCCGCCGGCGCCCATGCATCCAACTGCTCCCGCGTATAGTCCCTGCTGTTCACAGTATGTACCGCGTCATAGAACAAGGTTATGATCTCCTCTATATCCGAATCCTGAAATCCCCTGATTTCCATCCCGTATCGCCTCCATCCAAACGATCTAAGTATACACAATTACACCCCGCACAAACACATTGAACCGTTTAATGCTTTTTACTCACTGCCTATCGGACAAATAGCGTCGCCGGCGAGGCTGTTAGATTTTAAACCTTTCTTATCGCCAAATCGAGTAGGCCTATGCGCAAGCGCATAGGCCTCTCACAGATCCGGACATGCGGGTCGTCGCATCCGGCTCCTCCATGATTATCCCCGCTGGGGATGAAGGTCTTTGCAAATCAAGTAGAGACTACAAAGTCCGATCTCTTCAAACCACTTATTGGGTAACGCATAATGGACGTGTTGGCTTTTGGAGTTTCTCCATGCTGTCATACGCATCTTTGGCATTACTCCACCTGTCCAGCCTCTTCTTCGCATCTCTCGATGGAGCTTCCTCACTTTACGCCAACTTCGTAATTGTACCGAACGAAGTCTTCTTCTTATCCAACCGTCCAAGTCTTGGAATTGCTTACGTACATCACCTGTACCGTAATAATTGCCCCATCCCCGCAGATAGGGATTGAGCATTTTCCTCACCAGCTGCTGTACATCCACGGTTTGGTTCCGCTTCGTTATCTCCTTCACCCGCTCTTTAAATTTCGTCATCGCTTTGTCTGATGGCGTCATTCGTTTTCCCGGTTTGAACATATGACCTAGAAACACAAATGCCTCCCTCTTGCTGTTGACGATCTTCGTTTTCTCCGGATGAACTTTTAGCCCCATCTCTCTTTCAAGCAGTTTGACGATAGACTTCAGGACGCGCTCCGCCCCTTTTTGAGTTTTGCAACAGATAACAAAGTCATCCGCGTATCGCGTCAGCCTGTGTCCTCTCTCGGTCATAGCTTGATCCAGTGGGTGAAGATAAATGTTCGCTAGCAGTGGGCTAATGACTCCTCCCTGAGGCGTTCCTTGTTCATTGAGATGAAAACTCCCGTCTTCCAGTATGCCAGCTTTCAGAAATTTCTCGATTAAGGACAGTACGCTGCCGTCTGTTACCGTCTCTTTAACCATTCCGATTAGTTTCTCATGCGGGATGGTGTCGAAGTACGATTTCAAGTCCGCGTCAATGACGTACCGATAATCGTCATCCAGGTCATCCCTTATTTTCTGAAGGGCCATATGCGCACTTCTGCCCGGGCGGAATCCATAACTGCAGTCCATGAACTTGGCTTCAAAGATCGGTTCCAATATGCGTCTTGCCGCGGCTTGTACCACTCGGTCTCCCACGGTAGGAATGCCTAGGGGTCTTTGCGTTCCATCTGCTTTCGGGATGTAGACACGACGTACCGGTTTGGGACGATACGTTTTGTCCTTCAGTGTCTGTTGAAGCACTTCTAGATGGTGTTCCAACTGCAATTCGAATGCCTGTATGGTCATCCGATCGATCCCTGCGGCACCTCGGTTGCGTTTAACCTCCTTAAAGGCTTCCTCCAGGTTTGGCTTCGCCCAAATCTTGTCGATGAGGCTGTACCATTTGCGGTCTCCTTGCTTTACTGCTTCACGAGAGCGATTGTGTTTCCCTTGTTCGTCCATGCTCGTTCTCCTTCCCTTTCAGTTTCATGGCTTGTAGCCTTTCGGCAATCTCCACTTCTCTGATGGTACTCGCCCCAGACGGCTTCTCCTTATGTTCATTCCCCGGTTCTTCGCACATCGTAGCTCACCGGCTCCTGTCTGGCACATGGCGTCCTTCAATCTCTCTTCTTCCACGGTTTCGGGCTTCACACAGGTCACCGCCTTTTGGGTCGATGCCTGCATCGACAACAAAGTGCCGATTCGTTTGCCTTTGCGGCTTTTCCAGCAAACTTCTTCACTACTATCCCTACGTCTGACTTCTCACCATCCATAGTCTCCCCTTGACCTTCGCGGTCTTGAGGTGGGGTTACCGCTTAGCGGAAACGATGAGATCTCCTTGGGTCACGTCATTCGACTTTCCCCCGAATCCAGTCCTCCTAACTTGCAAGACCAATGGTGGTATTGGACATCCCCTTTGTTGGCAGGGTCGTCCGATCTTGCCAGCCAACATGGTTGTGCCGCCTGTTCCGGGGTTTGCCTTCACATCCTCCGTACGCATCCTCACGGACTGCGCACTATGTGTCAGCTATGTACTTCCGCCACCTCGCGGTGTACTGGAGACTTTCACTCCTTAGTCGTTGCGCTGCCAAGCGCACCAAAAAAACGCAGCGGACCGTTAAGTCCGCTACGTTCCGATCGTGCCGCCAGTTCAGCCCGCACTGCCCGTACTACCCGCACCGCCAGCTCCCCCCGCGCCATTCGCCGCAAGCAACGAGTTGAGTCCTTCCAGCAAGCTGCCACCGCCGCCCGTCAGGGAGATCGTGCCGATCTTCTCGCAGATCTTCTCCAGAAATTCCAGCTCCTTCAGACGGTACAAGGTGACATTCTCGTCCATCAGCTTCGCCGTGTTCAGGAGGCTTCTCGTGGATGCCGTCTCCTCGCGGCGCGTGATGAGATTGGCCTGCGCCTTCTTCTCCGCCAGGAGAACCGTGTTCAGAATATCCCTCACATCGCCCGGCAAAATAACGTCCTTCACGCCCGCCGACTGGAAGGCGACCCCGTATTCCTCGCTGCGCTCGTTCAGCTTGCCCAGCGCGTAAGCCCCGATCTCCTGCTTCGTACGAAGCAGATCGTCCAGCTTCATCGTGCCGACGTATTCCCTAAGGATCAACTGCAGCAGGATGTACATTTGTTCGTCGAAGCCGCGAATTTCCAGCGCTTTGAGCGGATGAACGATACGGTATTGGCAGACGAAGTTGAGGCGGAGCGTCACCTTGTCCTCCGTCATGATTTCCTGGCCTGTCATGTCTAGCTGCTGCTGGCGAAGATCGACGTTCTTCAGCGCGACGCTGACGGGCCCTCTCCAAAAGTAGTAGCGGCCGGGACGAAGCTCTCGCTGCAGAACGTTGTCGTAGAAGAGCAACCCCGTCTCCCAGCTTGCGACCTCGTGCATGTGATAGTAGCCCGCAAGCTTGGGCAGAATGGAGCGTTCGATCTCGGGGCCGAGCTCCGGTACCCGAACGTCGATCCGGCGGAAATCATGGCTGACGGCCACATTCCAGAAGGCGTACTTGCCGGGCGTCAGCAGTCGGGAGAACCTGCCGTCCTCGTAATGCAGAACGTATTCGTGATCGCCTACCTCCACGATCGCAAGCTCGCTCCGCAGCTCCCCGTCCTTCAAGAAAAACATCAGCTCCTTGCCGGGAACCGCGAAGGGCTCCGCAAGATTCATCATCGTCATCGTGTAGCCCGACCAAGCGGCGAATCGGTATGTGCCTGGGCGAAGCGATTTGACAAAGCTTCCTTTTTTGAACAACAGGCCTCGCTGATCATTTCGAACCGTAAATGTATGTATCATGTTCATTGCTCCTTTCGTTGTGGCGACCTGATACGGAAGCGGCGCTACCGCTCCGGCAGCGGAACAGGGCTTGAGATGGGCGCTAAGACGGACGACAGGCATGCCCCTTATCCGGGCAGCGCTCGGCAATCCGACTTCGATTGCATCACACTGCCTTTCCAGTAAACATTCTTCGTCCCTTGCGCCGATCGGGATCCGCCCTGCTGCATAGCTCCGTTCGCGGCGAATCCGCCTTGGCGTCTTCGTCCGCTTCCGTCCCGGGGTCTTCTGGGGAAAATCATACTTGGACTCAATTATCAGTTGAGTGCTCTACCATGAGCTCGCTCTTAAAGCGATCGGGAGTCGAACCCGATTAATGGAGGTTCATAGCCTGCACGCGCACAGCATACGAGCGCATACTTGCGCCCGCACTGCGGGATGAATGGACATCCCCGCCGGGTTGCAACGCCAGTGCTTTATGAACCTTCTTTATCATAAGGGATGGGAAATACTGCGAACATGGCGAAAGTATTACGAGAGCGTTATGAACGAGAGAAGCACAGCCTCCCGGGCGATGACTTGGACGCATTATGGAGCTTGGAAGGATAGCGCCGTCATGCCGTTAGGCGAGGGGAAAGGAAATTTAAGCTATGGGCACCTGCCGCAGAACTGTTACAATGAGTGGAACGCCAAACGGACCGTGAGAGGAGAGAAAGTATGGCCAGAGAAAGCTTCGACAAGGAAATCCAGTTCCTGCGTATGCTTGCCTTGACGAGCGGTGCCTACAGCCGCCAACAGTATGCGGAGAAGCTCGGCATCTCCGTCCACACCTTCGATAAAATGATGAAACGGCTGCGCGAAATCGCCGCCAGCTCGCTTAACGGACGAGACGGCGCCGCGGAGCAGCGGGACATGGCGGAGCTGCTGCGCTTTAGCTATCTGGATTCCTCGGACCCGCTGCTGCTGTTCCTGTTCCGCGCGAAGTCGCTCAAAGAATCCGAGAGCGAACGTCTGTCGATTCTGCTCGGCGCGATGAAGGAAGACGCCAAGACGGCTATGGAGCTGCTGGACGCTTGCAGCGAAGCCATGCCGCCTGAGCTCGCCTTGCCGGATGAGAAGACGATTCGCGGCGATCTGAAATATTTGGAGGGAGTAGGCGTCATTATCCGTGAGCCCGGTCCGCGCCCTTACCGGTACGCGCTGTGGGACAGGTTCGCAGGCTTGCTCGCGGAGGACGAGCTTCTCGATGTGCACGACTACGCCTGCATGATGGCGAATACCCAGCTCCCATCCGTGCAAGGGTACCTGCTGCGGGACATGATGAGCAAGCTGCTGACGCGCGATCGCGGGTTCGACGCGGAGAGCCTGGACGTATTCCGCTATAAATACCATTATTACTCCCGCATTCTGGACGAGGCCCACTTATTTCCGTTGTTCGAGGCTATCGAGGGGCGTTGTTATGTTTCTTTTCGTTATTTTTCGCCCAAAAAAGAGACCAGCTACTCCTCCCGCAACACCAATCCGCTCTTCGAACGCGAGGCCGGAGGCAATCGGGAGAGGGTATTGCCGCTCAAGATCGTCTACGATCATCAATACGGGAGATGGTATCTGCTAGGCTGGGGGGCGCGGCACGGGATCAAGAAGTACCGTCTCGAAGGAGTGACGGATCTGTCCGTGGGCGATGCCGCCGATGCGGACAGCTGGAACGAAAAGCTTGGGCTGCTGGAGCAGCGCATCCGCCACAGCTGGCTCGTCGACACGGGCCGCAAGACGCTCGTCCGGGCCCGCTTTTATAAGCCGGGACCGTCGATCCCGGACTTTGTTCGCGAACGCGTGCTGCAGCAAGGACAATGGGGCGTCATTACGGAGGAAGATGAAATATCGTTCCTTTATGAGATCGAAGTCAACGGGATCATTGAGATTAAGCCTTGGCTTCGCAGCTTCGGCTCAAGCTGCGAGGTATTGGAGCCGGCGCGGCTCCGGGAAGAAATGATTGCGGAATGGAAGGAGCTGAGAGAGTATTATGAATCCCTTTGAGAAAATATTCAATTACCAGCTCCTCTCCCGCCTACAGGACGGCGGCGCGGCGATGGTTACCTCGCACGAGCGCTCATGGCTGAAGTCCATGCTGGCGCATCCCGCCGCGGAGGAGGCGTTTCTCCCGGAGACGCTGGACAAACTGCGCGATATGCTCCGGGAGGAGCCCGTTGTGGACTGGACGCCGCATCTGCTGCACAAGGCGGCCAGCAAGGAGAAGATGGTGTACCACCCTCATATCCGCACCATTCGCCGTGCCATCCATGCCTGCAGTGCACTTCGGATCGCGTACAGCGTTAAGAGCGGCGGCTCCAACGCCCACGAGAACGCAATTCCCTTCAAGCTGGAATACTCCATGGTAAAGCGGGAATGGTATCTGCTCTGGTACGACTCCCGCAAAAGCATGCTGATGAATACTAGGCTGTCGAAGCTCGCCGAGGTCAGCGAGAAGCCTTGCGATCCCGAACGCTTCGCAAGATGTACGGCCCAGGCCAAGGCTTATCTCGTCTCGCGCCGGGCCGAGGCCGTCATCGCCGTTGTGCCGGCCTATAACGAGGAGCTGTCGCGCATCCTGTACGCTTTTTCCTGCTTCGAGCGGGAGGTGTCGTTCGACGAAGAGCGGGACGAATACCGGATCAAGCTGTACTTCTCGCTTAACGAGCAGGAATACGTATTGTCGAAGGCGCGTTTCCTCGGCAAACGCATCCGCATCGTCGAAAACGATCGGCTCATCGCCCGCATGAAGCAGACCGTCTCCTGGGCGCTGCAGCGATATGGCGTGGATGAGGGGGCGACGGAATGAAGGCTCAAGCTCCCAAAAGAGACGATGGCACCGTCCGCAAGGCGCTGACGATTGCGGGGTCGGACAGCGGCGGCGGCGCCGGCATTCAGGCCGACCTAAAGACGTTTCAGGAGCTCGGCGTTTATGGCATGTCGGCGGTCACGGCGGTTACTGCGCAAAATACGCTGGGGGTACGCGCCGTCTATCCAATGACCGCAGACGCCGTTGTCGCTCAGCTCGGCGCCGTAGGCGATGACCTGGTTCCGGATGCGGTCAAAACAGGCATGCTCGTCGGAGCGCCTATCATTGACGCCGTCGCGGATCAGGTTGCTTCCTTCGGCTGGCGCAATCTGGTCATCGACCCCGTCATGATCGCCAAGGGCGGCTCCGAGCTATTGCGGCAAGATGCGCTGCGCTCGCTAAAGGAACGTCTGCTGCCGCTGGCACGCGTCATCACGCCGAACATCCCGGAAGCGGAGACGCTGACCGGGATGAAGATCGCCACGATGGCGGATCGCGAAAAAGCGGCACGGCTGCTGGTTGCGATGGGGGCCGGCAGCGTCGCTATCAAAGGCGGGCATGACGAATCGACGCGAGACGTCACCGTCGATCTGCTGTACGACGACGGCCGCTTCCGCTACTGGGAAAGCCCTCGCGTAGATACGAGGCACACCCACGGAACAGGCTGCACCTATTCGGCCGCGCTGGCGGCAGGACTTGCAGCGGGACTGAACGTCCCCGAAGCCGCCGAACTCGCCAAGTCGTTTATCCGCGCGGCCATCGAAGACAGCCTGGACATCGGCTCGGGACACGGTCCCACCAATCACTGGGCGCATGGACGGCGAGCACGCCGGCTTGATCACTCCAAATCCGTACACTAACTAGTGTGTTCAGGTCTCGCAGAAACTCGGGCCGTTCCGGCGCGTTTCTGCGCTGCTTTGCCGGTGTCACCGAAACACGGCTGTTCGGGAACGTCTCTGCGCTGCTTTGACGATGTCAACATACTTGGGTACGGAGTCATAGCTTTTACGCGTTCTGCAACCTTACTCTCCCTCCTCCCGTCTAGATGTTCGACATCATGACGAGGAGAGATTACATAATGAATCATCGCACACCTTGGCTCAAAATCGCAGCCACTCTCACCATCGCCCTATCGCTGGTCGCCTCCGGCTGCAGCAACGGGAGCAGTAACGACTCCAACGGAAGCAGCAGCAACGCCAGTCAGACGGAAACACCGGATCAGAGCGCCTCGCCGGAAAATTCGCCTGCGGACGGAACATCAAACCCGACTGCTTCGCCTTCGACGGAGTCATCAGCTTCTTCAGCTCCATCAGAAGAAGCGGAGGCAGCTCCTTCCGCGTCCCCACCAGTGGATGCGAATCGGCCCGGAACTAAACCATCCGCATCAGCCTCGGGCAACGCTGGCGAGAAACCCGCCCCGAGCGCCAAGCCGACGGTCAAACCCGCGGAGAAGCCTGCGGCTACAGCAAAGCCGACGACTAAGCCGACGACTAAACCTACTGTGAAACCAACAACTAAACCTGACGCCAAGCCTACCGCGAAACCCAGCCCGACGGCCAAGCCCGATACTCCTGGCGCTAATGTGGCGGTGAGTGATATCGCGGCCAACATCACGGGTGACATCGAGTTGCCGGCGCTTATCGAGGTTTCCGGAGAGCAGATCAAAGACTTCTACTACTTCGACGGAGCCGAGCTGCTCGAGGAAGGTATATTCAAACAAGCGATGATGAACGTCAAAGCAACGGAGCTGGTCGTCGTCAAACTGAAATCCTCTAAGCACTATGATGCGGTTAAGGAAGGTTTAACGAAACGCGCCGAGGACATCATCGAGACGTTCTCGACCTACCTCCCTGACCAATACGAGGATGCCAAAAACTATCAAATTGTCCGTAACGGCAACTACGTGCTGTTCTCCATCTCGCACGACCAGGAAGCCATTAAAAAGGCATTCGAAGCGTCTTTCGGTTAACTGCATCCAAAGTCTCCGAATCGGAAAATAATAAGAAGCTTTCAGCCCCTCGTTTTGGTTCTGGAAGCTTCTTTGGTTTGTATACACAAGCACAAGGCAGCCCATGCCGTTCAGCCTTCAAATTTATGGGCGGTCATCCCGCGGAAGTCCGCGTCTGCCGCTTCGACCCAATCATCGGGTCGGAAGACATTCCCGCCGACGTTTCCACCTCTCCTGGCGATGCCGCGCGCTCACCCGCAAGTCCGGACTTGCGGCTCCTGCGATAAAGCAACAGGGTCAGCGCCGCGCATTCGGCGAACGTAAGCAGCGATTGCAGCATCTGCTGCCACAGGACGAGGTCCAAGCTTCCACCCCAGCCGAACAGAATCTTGTTTAATCGCATAAGCGGGATATGCCCGACGAACGTGACGATGCTGAATAGATTCAGCAGACGATGATGCGCCGTTATGGTCGCGTTGCGAATGCGAAGCACGCCGTAGAACAGAAGCGCCGTATTCGGCAGCATAGCGATTGTCAGCTTGTAAGCGTCGCTCCAAGGTGCGAGAGTCGTCAATAGCACCGTCTCCGCAGCCGTGGCGCCAATCGCGAGTACCGCAACCAAGCGGACATTCATCCTCAGGAATTGCTCCTCGTATTTCGCCATTAATGCTCCCATCACGACAAATGTAAGCCCGAAACCCAGATAACGAGTGGCGCCTGTCCACAAGATACCTGACAGCGACGCGATGTCAACCTGGCCCATCCCGGTAAAGCTGAGCAAGCTGCCCGAGGCCAACTGGACGACACCATACAATACAGCGAGCATGATAAGAATCATTTTAAGAGACAGCCGGTTCAACAACCAGTAGGCTGCGACGGAGCCGAACAGCAAGGGCGGAATGAACCACAGCTGGAGCAGCGGACCGTTCACGAACACGGCCATCACCAATATTTTGGCCTGCAGAATGAGGTTGGATAATCCCAGTCCGCCTTGGAGCAGCGCGGGCACATTGAATTCGGCTGCGAACAACAGGCAGAAGACGGCGTATACGGCGGCGATCCGGAGCCAATATTTCCTGACGTAGGCTCCTGGCTTAGAAGCATGCGACCAACCCTTGTACAGCAGGAAGCCCGATACGACGTAAAAACACGGCACGACGACACGTCCCTCCAACATAAGGAATGACGCAAGCGGCGGCAGGTCCATCGCAACCATGGATGGTATCAAGAGAGCGTGCGCAACCAGCACGAGAGTCGCGCCGGCCAGCTTGAACAACGTAATGCCGGGGTAGAACCGCCTCATTACGCATGTCTCCGCAGCGAGCCAAGCTCTTGCAGCACCAGTTGCTTCATCTCTGCTACGGATACTTTGCCCGTTCCGGACATGGGCAGCTGGGACAGGAAGATCGTTTCCTTTGGCAGCTTGAACGCAGACAGGTACGGAGCCAGCTCCACCCGCAAGCGCTCCGCCGACAACTTGGCTCCCGGCTTCGGCACGACGCATGCGCAGATCTGCTCCCCGTACAGCTCGTCGGGAATGCCGAGCACCATCACATCCTCTACATCGCGGATTCGCAGAATCGCGTTCTCGATTTCGACCGGCGAGATCTTTTCGCCGCCCCGCGAAATGATCCGGTGCATTCGTCCCGCAATGGTAAGCTGATTCTGTTCGTCGATCGTACCCAGATCACCCGAACGGTACCAGCCGTCGTGCTGATGGCAAGGGCGCTCCGCCTCGTCGCGAATATATCGCATGACCCGATGCCCGCGAATAAGAATTTCCCCCTGCTCGCCGCGTGGCAAAGCTAACCCCGTCACGGGATCCTCGATGCGGATCTCGATGCTTCGGTCAACCTTGCCCGCGAGACTGTATTTCTCGCTCATAAATTTATCGTAAGGAATAAGTCCGCCCAGCAGCCTGGTGTGCTTAAGCATGCGGTACAGAAGCGGCAGCACAATCCCACCTCCCATCAGACAGGTGCCGCTCGCCACCGCCCCCGCCTCGGAGGAGCCATAGCTGACCAGAAAAAATCGCAGCTTCAGCTCGTCCGTCACACGCCTGATAATGACGGGGTTAACGGCAGCCGAAGTAAATGCCACTCCAATCAGCGATGACAGATCGTACCGGCTTCTCTCGGGAGCGCCAATCACTCCCTGCAGCATAAACGGCGTGCCGACAAGTACCCTGCATCGTTCCTTCTCGATGACTTCCAAAGCTTGCATGGGGTTGTAGCGGCTAAGCATGACCGTGGCGACGGGTGCGCTTGTCATCGTTGTAAGAATCGTTGCGAAGCCCCCCATGTGGTAAAGAGGCAGCAAATTCAGCATATTAAATCGCGTCATGATCCAGCTGCTCGCTTTTGCCGTTAAGGTAGCTAACCGGCCTCGTCCCGGCTCCTTAGCCGACGGCGCAAGAAAGGAAGCCGTCGTACGCAGTACGCCCTTGGGTTTGCCGAGCGTACCCGAGGTGAACAGCAGCACGAGCGGGTCGCGAGCCGCCGTTTGCTGACTTGCTTCCCGGAATAGGGCATCCTCTTCTTCCTTCGTACCAACGCTCGTCGCCAGCTCCTGATAGGAACGGAATCCGCATCTGTCGCCATCTGATCCGCCGCCAACCACGAATATTCGCTCCGCTCCGGGCAGCCAGTCCGGCAGCGAGCCATGACGCGCCTTAAGCTCCTCCGCCAGTTCTCTTGTCATGGCGGGATACTGCTGCTTGTGGCCTTCCGCTCCAAGCAGCAACACAGAGGGGGAAGACTCTTCGAGATACACGGCCAGCTCTTCCTTGCGGGAGTAAGCATTGAGCGGTACCAGTATCGCGCCCAAACAAGCTGCCGCATACATCGCGACAATCATTTCCATTCGCCCTGTCATCAGCAGGGCGACCTTGTCGCCTTTGCGCACGCCAAGACGGCGCAACCCGCAGGCAAGCGGACGCACCTCCGTCCAGATGTCGCGCCAAGTGTGTCGTTGCCCCCACTCAGGAAAACAATAAGCAACCGCGCCCGGATGCTCCAAAGCCCGTTGCTCCAGCATCGCAGGAACCGTGCCCGTTTGATACTCGCTGCGCCATGCCATCCTTCACCTTGACCCCCGATCTTGTTATGGAACACATTATCTACTATAACACCATTATTGTTCTTAATAAAGAACATTCTAATAAAGAAAACCTCTCGCAAGGCCCCTCGAAGATGAGCGAACTCCAGCTTTGCAAAGCAAAGCCTCTTCTGAAGCGTAAGGTAAGTGTTATCGCCCAATCCAGTTGCATTGGCAACTCAAATAGCGGGCTGCGAAGCTTCTCATTCTTTTGACTAATGGGGATCGATTGAAGCGAGTGGGAAAACCTCCCACTAAATTTATCAATCTCCACTCCCTGGATAAAATTAAGGGAAAAGTACCCTCTAATTCGCCCGAAACCATCAATACAGACTCGAAAGCAGCGAATTAGATGGCGTTTTTCCCTTTAAGTGGAGAAATTCAAGGATACTCTTGTGATTAGATGGCATTTTTCCTCCTAATTTCCCCGCCCGCTTACACCCGTACCGCTAAGAGCCAACTCCCAAATGGTAATGTAGGGTCACGGTCGGTGTGAAGGAGAAGGGTGAGTTAGAATCTGCACCGCGCGCAGCTCCCAACGCACGGTGTCCCCCTTTAGCAGCAATATCGAGGGTATAGGTTTATATATGCGCTTTAAAGGGATATGGCAGGCAGGTTCATACTTACCGATATGTCACGCCCGCATGTCTGGCGACGGCGTCTCGCACCAGCATGAATGTCTCTCCGTTCGTCAGTCCGCCGGGATGGCTGATCAGCGACCAAGTCGCTGGCGTTATCCAATCCCGCTTCTTTAATTCAGCCACCGCTTGCTCACGCTTAACCTGAACTCCCGACGTCAGCAGCAACGCATGGGCAGCATTCTCAAGCGTAACCGGCTCCCCCGACTTCAAATAGCCGGCCATCACTCCATCAGGTTTGCCCCGGAAATAGCGGGGATGCATCTTGACCAGCCTCTGCATCATCGTCAAATATCGGTCCTTGCTCGAAAGGCCGTCCAGATCCCAGCGATTATTGTCATATCCGCCCAGCGTCATGCCCATGCTGACCGCGGCCAGCAGTCCCGGGTAAGTCGGATGGCCCTGATACGCCGGCTGCTTTGCTTCGCGCATGCGAAGGTCCATGCCTTGGCCGCGCAGCATAGCTTGGAGCTTCGAAATTCCGCTCCTTGATGCGGCCAACTGCCGGAACGATATTCCCCCGTCTATGGCCAGCCTGGCCGCTGCTCCGGCCGCTTCTCCCGTCGCCATGCCGAGCGGGACGACACGGGCGCTGCCATGAGGCAGCGAATCGAAGCTGGCCGATCTCCCGACGACGAGCAGCCCATCGATTTCTTTGGGAACGAGGCTTCTAAATGGAACGCCGTATTGCCGGGGCGACATCATAATCGCGCCGTAATCACCTCGTCCAAGCCGCTGGATATCGACGTCGTAAGAGCCGTACGCGATCGCATCCCAGAAGTCCCGGTTCTCCATCAAATCCGCCATCGTCAGCCGATATTCCCCCCGCAAATGCCGACTCTCGCGGACATACAGCTCCGGCGCCGTGCCGGCGTAGCTCAGATCTTTCATTTCCTCGAACGTTGTTTTCAAAAACTCGACAATAAGCGGCGCTTCCCGCCGCCCGATCCGCAGCCCTTCCTGCACGGAGACCGGATCGAGAGGATCTACGCCAAAAATATGCATGGCGTTGACGAGTATCGTACCGTCTTTCTGCCGTCCAATGTTTAATCCGCGCAGCGCCACCCTGTCCGGATTGGAGGAGGGATAGTTGCTCGCCTCCAGGAACCCCCATGCGCTGCTTTGATCCACGCCGGTGTCCTTGCGTCTGCCGAAGGATTGCCAGATGTCCTCCGTCATGCCGCTTAGCTTGAACACGAGCGTAACGGCCATGCGCGCATCCGGATTGCCAAGATCCTCGCGCCCGACGGTGTAAGGCGCGCCGGCTAGAGCGGCAATATCGCCATCCTGCGTCGCGTCGATGACCGCCCGAGCTTGCAGGACGCGGCGTCGCCCGTTCCCATCGGTAATGGCCAGTCCCCGGACTACTTTACCTTCCAGCTTGGGTTCCATGGATTTGACACCTAATAGAAGCGAAATATTCCTCTCGTCTCTGACCATTTGCTCGAACAGATCTGCCGCCGCATTAGCATCAAACGAAGTCCCGCCAAGCTGATCGTACCACTTCTGGAAGATGCCCTTGTTCAGAAAATCATAATTGCCGCTCCGCTTCGCCTCGGCAGTCTGCTGAGGAGCCAGATTCAGATCCAGCGAATTAAGCCAGCCCATCGTGAGCAGGCCCCCCAGCCGATCTCGCCCTCTGCCATCTACGAGCAGCACGCGAAGTCCGTTCCTCGCCGCGGACAATGCTGCAGCTATCCCCTCCGGGTCTGTCCCCGCAACTATAACGTCATACTTCTCGATTGCCGCCTTTGAAAGCGTTAATCCCACGGCCTCCGCAGAACTGGCGCTGGGCCGCGATGCCGTGTCCATGAACCAGGGCAAGCCGATCGCAACGGCAAAGAGCAGCCATACAGCGGCGACAATCCATTTCTTTTTCGGTGACAATCCTTCTCTTCATCTCCCATCTGGATCAGATGAAGTTATATTTTGCAGAATGGAGGAATTATAACCGCGTGATTCAAGTTCGGGGGGATGGGTTAAGTAGAGTCATAAGGCAAGGACGCCTTTACCAATTCGAGAACAGGAGTGATCGCATATGTCTAAGGAACAAGGATCAAGTGGCATCGTAACCGGGGCAGTAGTAGGAGGACTCATCGGAGCGGCGGCAGCCCTGCTCCTCGCGCCGAAGTCTGGCGAGAAACTTAGAGCCGATTTGATGAACGCGCTGCAAGCATTTGGGCAGCGTACGAAAGAGGTTGCCGCAAGCGTCTGCGAAAACACGAAGGAAGCGGCACAAGGAGCCGTTGAGGGCGTTAAAGGCGCAGTAGACGGCGTCAAGGGAGCGGTTGACGGCGTAAAATCCGATATCAATTCCATGGCACCGCTGCAAGACGATATTCAGCGCCTCGGCAAGGAGATGGACAAAATGCCAACCAACTCCGAGGTTAAGAGCAAAGGGCTCCAGCCTGACCCGGCGCAATAAGCGGGGTTATCGCAGGGCCACGCGACAGATTGTCGCGTGGCCCTGCGCCCGCATGTCCGATATTATTTGACCCGGAACGTTCTTGCCCCGTGCTTCCGCACCAGCATCAAAGCGACAATCAGGTACAGCAGAGTCGCGCCGACAATGACAATCGTAAACGAAGAAGATGCCCCGCGCCAAATGATACTAAAACCGCTCGCAAATGAAACAAGCAGGTTTACCGCAAAGAAAAGCGGATTTTTGACATTCAGCTCCGTCGAATACGGCTGGAGGTAGTAATACATAAACAAGTGGTGAACGGAATAGAAAATCGCCAGAGAGATGACGCAAACCCATACCATAAGCAGCTCAAGATGGAGCCACTCGCTCCCCGTTGCGGCTGTGACGGCCGTAATCGCTAAACCGAGAGTTGCGGCAATAAGCAGATTATTTTTGACCATGGCGCCCAGCCGGATTCTAAAGTGATCATAGGCCGAACTGCGGTAAAAGCTGTACCTCATCAGACTGAGATCGCAATTGTAGAACATGGCCTTGCATAGACTATCGCCGACAGACAGGAAGTACATGGTCAGAACCAGAAAAGGAATGATGGTACCCGCATTCCATTGCTGTTCCTGCAGTTGCCCGCGGAATAGAAGCATAAAGATGACTCCGACTACTCCAATTGCTCCTATGATGACGAGTCGTTTGTTAATCGGTCCGCGAATCAAGCTCCGATGCCTCATGAAAAACAATTCGTTAAGGTATGCATGGCCTTCCTTTTTGAGCAGCCTGCCTTTCCCGACAAGCACAGTGTCATAATCGCTTTGCTTCGTCTCCACGCTTTTCTTCTGCGCATCCGCCATCATACGGCCCATATTAAGCAGCGGATCGTCTCGCTTGGTGGCGACGTCAACGGCTTCTCTGTATCCCGTATAACGAGCCAGTTGGAAAGCAGCAAACACTCCTCCCAATGGGATCGCGATATACAGCGGCAGATTAAGAAGGACGTTATCCGTTATGGGAGCCGCTCCAAGCAGCAGCGGCGCATACGCTCCGGCATATCCAGCCAGAATAACGCTCCAAACAATCGCTGTTTGTTTAATCAATACCACGCCGGTCCGTTCAAAAAGCTTGAGATGCAAATATTCGCTTACTATACGCCACAGCGCAAGCAGCACCGTCAACATAACGGCTTCCACAATGGCGGCACCCAGAAGTCCCGCGAATAATAACATGGCAGGCAGCAAATAGATGCCGAAGGTCGTATAACGGTAGGCCAGCGTAGTTTTCATATAGCGTGCTGGCGACAATCTCATCAGCTTAACCGCGATGTATTTCTCCCGCTTGGGCTCCAGGATGGTCGCGCTGCTGACAGCCGCAATCACAAAGCTGATGATGGTAAAAATATGTATAAACTGACTAAGTTGCTCCGCCTTCGTCAAATCTTCTCCTATACTCACGACAGGCAGATAAATCAAAAGTCCAATATACATAAATGGGAGCAGGAAACCCCCTATCCATGTAAGCAGGAGCGCGGCGACGGAAATGATTTTTTTAAGCTCAAGATTGGCGTAAATCGTGTTTTTGATAAGCTTGCCCATGACCGGGAGCTTCTGAATGTAGAAGATAAGCAGGTTGGCGGCGATGGATGTGCGAATCGCCATCAGCGTACTAAACATTCTCAGCATGCTCATCATCCTTCAACAGATTAATGACGGATTGCTCAAATTCCGCACTATGAAGCAGCTCGGACGGCACTGCGGACAATTCTCCCTTATGCAAGACAACCAGCTCGTCGCACAGATCGGAGGCCAGTTGCAGAATATGGGTCGAGAAGATGAGAATATGGTCCTTCTTGAGCTCCTTCAGCATTCGCTTCATCTCCAGAGCCACAATGACGTCGAAGGAGGTTAGCGGTTCGTCCAGCAAAATAATCGGAGGTTTCGTGATGAGGAACAACAGCATCTGGAGCTTGTTTTTCATGCCGTGCGAATATCCCTTGATCAGCCGATGCCGTTCTTCCTCCGTCATGCTCATCATTTCGAAGCAGCCATCGATCGTCAATTCCGTTTGCAGCTTGTCCTTATTGATATCCATAAAAAATTTAACAAACTCATACCCGGTCAGAAATTCCGGCAGAATAGGCAGCGAATAGACATATCCCACGTCTTGTTCGGTTATCTTCCGCGTTCGGCCGTTCTCTTCCAGCAGCACCTGTCCGCCATCCATTCCCTTCTCTCCGCTTAGACAGTCGAACAGCGTTGTTTTTCCCGCTCCGTTACGGCCCAGAAGTCCGTATATCTTACCGCCGTCAAAGCTGAAGCTTGCGGACCGCAGAACCTGTTTGTCGCCGAATTGCTTGTCGATATTTTCTATGATCAGACGCAAGGATGGTTTCCTCCTTTCCTAGGTTCCCAAAAAATGCCTTCATGCAGTTAATCCGCCCCCAATGATGCTTGGCGGCGTTTATTAACAGCATAAAGGCAATTTGCGGCAGAACGCAAGGACAACGCGAAATGCTTAGTCATCCCGTTCTTCCAGAGCCTCGGCGCTTTCGCCGTAATCATCGCCCAGAAGCTCGCGAAGCTTGCCGATCGCGCGGCGCTGTATGCGGGACACGCTCATCTGGGAGATACCCAGTTTGGCTGCGATTTCGCGCTGCGACAGCCCGCTGGAGTAGACCAGGGTCAACACCTTGGCTTCTTCATCCTTGAGCTTGCCGAAGGCTTCCTGGAGATCCAGACGACCATCCAGCGTCAGCATCTCGTCGTTATTGGTGCTGATCATGTCGCCGATCGTAGCAGCGCTTTCTCCCTCGGAGGACAAAGGCGTATCAAGCGACACATATTGGTACGATTCTCTGGAGGTCATCACCTCTATGGTTTCTTCAACCGACAGCTCCAGATAATTCGCAATCTCATCTACATTCGGCGAACGGCCAAGCTGCACGGATAAGTCGTCGATCGCGCGTCCGAGCAGCAAGCCCTTCTCCTTAAGGCGCCTCGGCACCTGAATATACCAGGACTTGTCCCGCAAATAATTTTTGAGATGTCCGACTACGCTCTTCATCGCGTATGCTTCGAACGGAATTTCACGATCTGCATTATACTGCGCGAAGAGCCGCAGCATAGACATCTGGCCAACCTGATACATATCCTCGTACAGATCCGGCCTGCTCCTCGACAGCTTGCCCGCCGCCATCCGAACGATTGGCTCGTAATGTCGGAGGAGCGCCGTCGCGGTATCGTTACAGCCCGTCTCTTGATACTGCTCCAGAAGCTGCATCGTTTGCTGCGGAGTCAGCTCAGAGGAACTTGAATTCATACCATCTCCTCATTTCTGCTCATGCGCTTGGTGAGTACAACCTCCGTACCGTTATTCACCCGGACCTTGACTTCATCCATCAACGCCCTCATCATGAACAAACCCAGGCCGCCGATCGGCGCATCACTGATAGGGGTCCCTTGCAGCCCGGCCGTTCTTATCGGTTCGGGTCGTTCTTCACGGGCGCCGCCGTAATCTCTTACGGTCATAGTCAGACCATCCTCATGGCAAATAAACTCTACATCGACCTCGCCTCTGTCATCATTTCCCTTATAGGCATGGAGGATGGCATTAGAACAGGCTTCTGTCACCGCAACCTTCATATCTTCAATATCCTCATAAGGGAATCCCGCTTTGGCGGCAATGGCATACAAGGCAGCGCGGACAATATCCAGATAGTCGGCTTCCGCGGGTATGCGCAGCTTGATTGGCGAATGGCTCATCATATACACGTTCCTCTCCGTCTTCATCTAGTATAACTCAGTTGGCTTTCATTCTGCTCCAGATCTTAACCGACGATGCAACCATCTCTGCAATGGCAGCTGCCGTCTTTCTAATCTGAGCTCCGCTATTGCCCGCTCCCGCAGACTCATGCCCCATTCTCGCAGCATTGGAGATGCCGGCGCGCGTCGCTTGTTCCGTCTTCGCAGCCGTCTTCTCTAGCACGCCTGCCGCCGCATGTTTCGCGGCCGTCGTCAGTGCATGCGCCGCTTCTCCGATGTCGCTGACAGTATGAAACAATCCATCGAGATCCTTCAGCTTGCGCCTTGCGTCGACCGTAACCGCATTCGTATTCTGAACAACTTCCCTGGCCTCGCTGCTCATCTGCAGCACTTCCGTCCGAAGCTCGTTAACGGTCCGTTTGGTCTCCGCAATAAACGTCTCCGCTTGTTTGACCGTCTTCGTCACCGCTAAGACCAGTATGATGAGAGATACTGTGATCACGACCAAACAAATGCCGATTAGAATATTCATCAAGGTCACCTCGATTCATGGTTTATGATGCTCTATCCGTTCTTACCCCGCCGAAAGTCTCTTGAAACAGCTGGAATAAGCCGCCTCCGAATTGGGTAATGGGACGATACATGCTATAATGGTTAATAGTTTAAAAGAGGCTGTTTATAGAGGTTGTTTATAAATTAAATCGTTAATTTAGGACGGAACCTATAATGAGAGGACCACTGCCCTATGTTTAAAAATATGAATTACACCATTCGCATGAAGATCGCGATTGGTTATTTGCTTATCATTTGTTGTCTCGGAATTACGATCGCCGTCGTATCGGAACGAATTAATACTTTGCACAATGAGATGGAGCAGATTGTTACCCGAGACCTGGAGATCCAAAATTTTATAACGAATATTCGTTACAACGTAGTCAGCATGGAGACCAGCCAGCGCGGCTACCTTCTTACGGGCAGACAAGCCTATCTATTGCCCTACCAAGAAGGCAAGTCCCAATGGGAAGCCAACCACACCAGTCTTGCGGCCTTGCTTGACAATAACGCGAGCGCGCTCAAGGAATTGGAAGCGATCAAGCTGACGATTCAGAACTGGATTAACACCACCGGCGAACCGACAATCGCAATGAGGGCCAATAACGATACAGAGGGCATCCAGACGTTTTACCGGAACGATCCCGGCAAAGCCGATATCGACAAGCTCCGGACTCAACTGGAGGATATGCGCTTGTCCCATATCGACGATACCAAATCCTATATTCTACAGCTCGAAAGCCGCAATCGCGTCGTCACTCTGAGCCTGTATATTCTGCTATTTGCAGTCGTCATTGTTTCGTTGCTCATCGTATCCTTTGTCTCGAGCTCCATCGTCAAGACGATACGGCAGGTTTCCTCTACAATTGCAGGGATATCCGTTGCAAAGGGAGATCTTTCGAAGCGAATACATGTGAAAACAAATGACGAGATCAAGGAGCTTGCCGAGGCTACAAATGCCCTTCTTGTCAGTCTGGAGGCGCAATCCTGGATTACAACCCGGGTCGCGGAGATTGCCACGATGACGCAAGGCCTGAACAATCTGGAAGAGCTTGGACGATCATTCCTAAGCCGCGTGGCTCCCATGGTCGGCGCACCGTACGGCGTCTTCTATATCCGAGGTGCCAAAGGGTCGGAGCCTCGCATGAACAAGCTGGCGGCTTATGCGGAATCCGGCGATGCAGAGGCCAGGGCAAGCTTCCGGTTCGGCGAAGGTCTCATCGGCCAATGCGCGATGGATAAAAGAACGTACCTGCTGAGCGCGCCAGACGATTACAAAGCCGGCATTCAATCCGGGACGACCGAGCTTCATCCTCGCAATCTGCTTATTGTGCCCATCGAATACGAGGGCAAAGTCGTAGCCGTTGTCGAGTTCGCTTCGCTTGAACCGTTTACTGCCCAGCATCTGAAGCTGCTCGAGAGCATCGAGGACTACTTCGGCGTCACCATCGACAATGTAACGGGCCGTATGGAAGTAGAGCGCCTGCTGAGCGAGTCTCAAGCGCTCACGGAGGAGCTGCAGACACAGACCGAGGAGTTGCAGGCGCAATCCGAGGAATTGCAGATGCAGCAGGAAGAGATGCGGATGACGACAGAGCATCTGGAGGAGCAGAATCTCTTCGCCGCACAGAAAACCAAGGAGCTGGAGCATGCCAAAACCGAACTGGAAGCTTACGCCGAAAAGCTCAAACAGAGCGCGCAGTACAAATCCAATTTCCTGGCCAACATGTCGCATGAGCTTCGAACGCCGCTTAACAGTATCCTGATCCTGTCCCAGATGCTCTACGAGAACGAGAACAAGCTGCTTACGGAAGAAGAGGAAGGTTATGCCCGCGTCATCCATTCGTCCGGGAATGATCTGCTCTCCCTCATTAATGATATTCTGGATTTGTCCAAGATCGAGGCTGGCAAGATCGCTCTCGTCATGGATGACGTCAATGTAACCGAAATTCCGGAAATGATGAGGATGCTGTTCGACCCGGTAGCGGACAAAAAAGGCATTACGTTCCGCATCGAGCTGCAGCACGATATTCCGAGCGTTGTCCGCACGGATGGTCAACGCCTCCAGCAAATTCTGAAAAACCTGTTGTCCAACGCGTTCAAATTTACCGAGTCCGGTACCGTCACGTTAAAGCTCCATCAGGCAGATCCAGCTGTTGTGGCGGATAAGATGCCCGGCAGCGCCCCGGAGGAGCTGCTTGCTTTCTCCGTCGTCGATACCGGCATAGGCATACCTAGAGACAAACAAGATCTGATCTTCGGAGCGTTCCAGCAGTTAGACGGCAATACAAATCGCGTGTATGGCGGAACTGGCCTGGGACTCTCCATCTGCAACGAGCTTGCCAATCTGCTTGGCGGATGCATCGTCGTAGAGAGCGAGCTTCATAAGGGAAGCTCCTTCACCCTGTACTTGCCGGCGACTCATTGCGCCGCAATCGAGCTGGAGCAGGCGTCTATGCAAGCGTCGGCTTCCTATTCTGCTCCGGGACGTCAGTTCGAGGACGTAAACGTCGGTGATAACGCGACGGCAGCCGCTTCTCCTCCGATTTCGCAATCGGAGCCCGTAAAGAACACGCCTGCCGCCGCAAGCTCTGGAATGGGCGGTTCCGAAGAAACCGCCTTGTTCCTGGGCAAGCGGGTTTTGCTGGTGGAGGACGACGAACGCAATATTTTTGCGATTGACAAAGCTCTCAAGAACAAAGGGCTGGAAGTCGTTATCGCACGCAATGGACGAGAATGTTTGGACATCGTAGCAAGCGACTCCAACTTCGATCTGGTTCTTATGGACATTATGATGCCGATCATGGACGGCTTCGAGACGACTCGCGCGCTGCGTGCGGATGAATCCATGCACGACAAACCGATCATTGCGCTCACGGCCAAAGCGATGAAGAGCGACCAGGAAAGCTGTCTGCAAGCAGGTGCTTCGGATTATATCAGCAAACCCATCCACATGGAGCAGCTGTTCTCGCTGATGAGGGTTTGGCTGACAAAGCAGGTGGGACATTAATGCCGGGGTTCGAAAGTTTCGATTACGCCAGAATGGGCAGGAGATCAAATGATTTCGCCGCGTACGAAGAAGCCGCGGCAGGCGATGCCGACGACGACATAGCCATTACGGAGCTCGAGGAATTGGAGATTGATCTGTTGCTTGAGGCCATTCATCGTATGCGCGGCTTCGACTTCCGCAACTACTTGCGCTCATCGCTTCGCCGAAGAATTCGCCATCGCATGCATCTGGAAGGCGCTTTGACGATATCCTCGCTGCAGGATCGTATCTTGCACGAAGAAGGCTGCATGGAACGATTGCTGGAGGACTTCTCCATCAAGGTGACGGAGATGTTTCGAGACCCGGCATTCTTCCAGACGTTCCGCTCGGAAGTGGTGCCCCTGCTCCGCCAGTATGACCGATTGCGAATATGGAACGCCGGCTGCGCGACCGGAGAAGAAGTATACTCTATGGCCATTTTACTGGAGGAAGAGGGACTGCTGGAACGTACGATGATCTATGCGACGGATATGAGCAGAGCTGCAATCGCCCTCTCCAAGGAAGGACGATTTCCGCTTAAACGCATGCAGGCTTATACCAAAAATTATCTACAGGCAGGCGGATCACGGGAGTTCTCGGCTTATTACACAACCGACCATGCCTACGCGCGATTCCTTCCCACGCTCAAAAATCATATGGTGTTCGCGCAGCATAATCTGGTTACGGACGGCTCGTTCAATGAATTCCAGGTCATTTTATGCAGAAATGTGTTGATCTATTTCAACCCTGCGCTGCAGTCTCGCGTTCACGGCATACTTAACGAAAGCCTGGCGCCGGACGGTTTCCTCGTTCTTGGCAGCAAGGAATCGCTGCTGGCCCCCCATCGTAACGGCTTTACGGAGTTTAACCCGGAGCAGCGGATCTTCCGCAAAAGCGGCGATCCTATATAAGCACGCAAAAAGAGGCCTCAACTGGTTTGAGCGCCTCTTTTTTAACACAATCGAATATATAAGCTTCGAGCATTCGAAAACCGAAACCCGCACCCACGAACGACTTCGACAGAAGTTTGTCTCATTGGCGATATTTGGTTAACCATACATCGGTGCCTTCTGACGTGGGAAATACCTCCACTTTGTCCATCAGCGCCTCCATCAAATAGATGCCAAGCCCTCCGGCCTGAAGCTCTGACACTGCTGCTCCGCCCAGCGGAGTGGATGCCAGCCCAGCCCCTTCCAGGACGAATGGCGAACCTTCGTTGTGCACCTGGATAACAAGGGCTTGGTCATCGTGGTGAAAGGTGACCTCGATCATGCCTTCTCCGGAATGTCCTCCATGCAGAACAGCGTTGCTGCAGGCCTCCGATACGGCCACCTTCATGTCCTCGATATCTTCGTATTCGAAACCAAGCTTGCTGGCGATGCCGTACAAACAAATTCTGACCAAGTCGATTTGATCCGCATGAGCCGGTATGTGCAATTGAACAGCTTTCATCTCTTACGCTCCGGCTCCTTCCTTTATATATCCCGAAATACCCGTCAAGTCGAACAAACGCTTCACTTTGGCCGGTATCTCCTGTACGTAGAACGGTGCTCGCAATCCATCCCGTGTCTTCAAAATAGATACGATAACGCCGATACCCGTGCTGTCGATATACGTCAAATTTCTTAGATTCAAAACAAGCGCAATATCCTTGCGTTTCAACACATGCTCAAGCGCGCATTGCAGTTGCGGCACGGCAGCCAGATCGAGTTCCCCCTCCAGATACATGACGTATTCGCTGCCCTGCTCTTCGGTTCTAATCTTGAATGGTTCCAACTTCATCATGAGTTCACTTCGCTTTCTTAAAATGAATAAAATGCGTGTTCAAGAAGTTTGGTTCTCAGTACCGAGAAGATTGAAGGCAACTAGAAACTGAGGAGCGGAGCGTAGCAGAGCTACGTGAGCACCGGAAGGTTCGGTTGCGTTCAATATTCGATGTCGAGTCAGCTTCTTGGCATACTTCGTAATGGGAATCGGACTTTTTGAACAACCTCTAAAGGGATTAGACTGTTGCCAAATGATAATAGCTGATATATGCAAGCTCCCCTGTCTCTTCGTCCAGGAACAGCTTAAGCAGCGCTTCGTCTCGCTGGAAGACGATTCCGTCTTCCGCGATATAGTCGGGTTCGCCTAATACGGCTTTAAGATCGGCAACCGTCATGGGAACCGTAACATCGTCCAGCAAAATCTTCTTGGCATCGCCGGGAATATCAATAGCCTGGATGTATTCGCCGGCGAAAACAACGCGCAGATCTTCATACTCCATAATAACAAGATCGCTGTAGAATTCATCCTGCGTTACGCCGCGCGGCTCGCCCAGCTTGCCGATGACCGCCGCGCGGTCGTCGTACAACGTAAGCTCCTGAACGCTTCGAAGCAGAATACCTTCTTCGGCGCCCCATGCAGCCTCGTCCTGGTCGACGGTCTGCACAACGGAAGATTCCTCCTCCGGATAATAGGCCGCTTCTCCGCTTGGCCATTCGTGAGGCTCCGTTACTTCGGAAGGCGCCGCTTGATCCGCCTCGACGTGACCCGGCGAAACGGCCACCGGTTCGAATCCTGTATGATCTTGGCTTTCTCCGCCAGTCGATAACATTCCGCTTACTATCAGTGCCACCAAAAGGAATATTTTCATTCGTAAACCCTCCCTGCAATCAAACGCTTTGCTAGAGTCTATACATAAGGTATAAACCATTCCGAAGGGTTTGAAACAGCAGGTCAGAATTATTTTCGCAAGGAAATTTTAGTGCAGGACGGCACGTACCAGACAGATATCGTCACGTTGCTTATCCCCGCCATGCTCGGCCAGCAGCGACTCGACGAGTTCCTCAGGATTAAGCTCCAAACTTTTCTTCGAGCTCATGGATTCGGCCAGCTCCCGCATGCCGCAGTCGCTAACCTCAAGCGCATCCAGCAATCCGTCCGTATACAGAAATAGATCCGTACCCGGCTCATAAGCCAATTTCACCTTCCGAATAGCAAGTTTATCGAACAAACCGACGGCTGGTCCGGTAGGCTCCATATATACCACTTCGCCGCCAGAGAGTATAACACCTGCCGGATGACCGGCATTCACATATTCCATACTTCTCGAATCCGTGTCGACCACGACAAAAATAGCCGTAAAGTAATAGTTAATCAGCTCATCCGATCGATAGAGCTCTCCCATGTAGCGATTGAGCTCCTGCATCACCTCTACGGGATCGTTAACGCGCATGATCATATCGCGCAGCACAGACGAAATAAACATGCAGACCAATGAAGAAGAAATGCCATGTCCCATCATATCCAGCAGAATAACGCCGTACCTGCTGGCATCCATCCGGAACCAGGCATAATAATCGCCGGCGAGCTCCGAAGAGGGACGGTAAGCCGCTTCGATCTCGATGCTCCTATTGCGGATTGGTCCGCTAAGAACGCTTCGCTGTACCTGCTTGGAGAGCTCCAGCTCGTATTGGATCCGCTTGTCGCGCTCCTTATGCCAATCCTTCTCATGCTTGAGCCTCAATGCGGACCGCATCCGGGCCAACAGCTCCAGCTTGTTGATCGGTTTCATCACATAATCGGACGCTCCCGCATCGAGCGCCTCTGCAAGCTTATTGGAATCACCGACCGCCGTAACGAAAATAATCGGCACATCCCTGTACTTCTCTCCCGCCTGAATGCGTCTGCAAGCTTCAAGCCCATCAATTTCCGGCATCATCATGTCCATCAGAATGAGATCGACGGGCTCCTCCGGAGCGGAGTCGTCCTCCAAACCAAGCAGGTCATACAGCTCTCTTGCTGAAGAGGCGATGCGCGTATCGGTATATCCGGCCTTGGTCAGAATAGCGCGAATAATCATTTGGTTGGTTATATTGTCGTCTACGATTATAATGCTCACGTGCTGTTCCTCCCATTAATGCTTGCTAGATTCGCATAAATGCCCATGACAATAGCCTACCCCCGCGGGCAGGCTATTGCAACCTATTTCATTGGCGGTTGGTTATTATAGCTGTTGTACATCATATAGGGGTGAAAGTAAACTTCGCGGTCATAATCGTCGTTTTCGTATTCGCGACCGCCCCAAGCGATGACAACGATTTTGTCGCGATCCATCTCGGCCTCGAGACGTTCCGCCTCCGCCTTGGCCACGCCCAGCGACCTCATCTTGGCTCTGAGCTCGTCTCCCGTGCTGCGAAAGATATTGCCGATCGCGGTCCCGATTCCTTGATCCATGATGCCGATCTCTTCGGCATCCGTCCGCTCTGCGATTCGCTTCGTTCTCGTCTTGTCATGCGTCAGAACGAAAATCCGATCCTCCTCATAACCTTCCCGGCGGAACCGTTCCACCTGCTCCTGTACTTCTTCCCTCGTCATTACCGTGTGAACCTTCGTCAGTTGCGTGTTGATCGTTGTCATTTGAATTCCCTCCATTTACGGTTCGTTTATAGCGGTTGTTCAAAAAGTCCGCTTTTGATCACGAAGCAAGCCACGAAGCCTACTCGACATCGAATCTTGCATTCAGGCGAAACTTCCGTTGCTCACGTAGCTTCCACTACGCTCCGCTACTCAGTTTCTACCTTCATCCAATTTTCTCGGTGCTGAAAACCGAACTTTTTGAACTCTCACTTATAGATTGCAGCTATTTGATAGGTGATGTTCTTTGTCTCCGTTCCGTTCTGTCGTAGCTTCCGTCCCAGTCGGGTTAGACTCGCCTTCTGCCGAGAATAAGAGAAGCAATGAATAGAACCAGGAATACGACGAATAAGATTTTGGCTATGCCCGCCATCGCGGAGGCAATCCCCATAAATCCGAAGATGCCCGCTGCTACTGCAAAAATGAAGAACAATAGTGCCCAGCCTAACATAGGAATCACTCCTTTTGAAATTGTCATTCGCTAGCTTGATTACTATTAACCGCAGGAAGCAGGGATGAAACAACCTTGTATCTCGCGGACTTTCATTGATTCGTATCAGCGCTCAGTTATAATAGAAGTATCAGCAGTATCAAGAAGGAATACGACAATCATGATGCATAGATGAAGGAGAGAACTCATGGACATTATCGAAATTCCCTTGTCGCTCATCGAAGAGGATAAGGATCAGCCGCGCTATCAGTTCGACGAGGAAGCGCTGGGGGAGCTCATGCAGAGCATCGAGGAATTGGGACTGCTCTCTCCCATCAAGGTTCGGACGATGGAAGGCGGACGGTACCGTATCATTTATGGCAATCGTCGGTACAAGGCAACCGAAATGCTGGGACGGAAGACGATCCCGTGTATCGTCTCTACCACATCGGACGAGATGGAAATCTATCTGGAGCAGATTGCGGAGAACTTGACGAGAGAGGGCTTCTCCCCCATCGAGGAGGCCATCGCGTTCGATAAGCTGATGAACGATGGACGGTTCCGCAGTTCGCTCAAGTTTCTCTCCGCCAAGCTCGGCAAGCCGGAGAGCTACATTAAGAACAAGTGCGAGCTGTTGAAGTTCAGCAAGGCTGTCCAGAAGCTGATCGTCAGCGGGACGGAGATTCGCAAGGATAAGCTGACGGAGGATCAACTGATGCCGCTTAAGGATCTGTCCATGGAGCATCGGGATCCTCTGGCGCTCATCGCAGCGCGGGACGAGCTTCCCGTCAGCGACGTAAAGAAGATCGCCAAGCTGTTCAAGGACAAAACAATCTCCGACAACACCAAAGAGAAGCTGCTGCTCAAGACGGGCAGCGGCTTGATCGAGACCTGGTCGGTGTACGAGCAGAACCGGAAGAACAAGAAAGCGGCTGAGGAAGCGGAGGCTGACGAACCAAATCGTAAGGGATCGGCGACTGGAAACGCATCGAATGCGACATCTGGTGCGTCGGTGTCCGGGGCAGCATCGAATGCGACAACTGGTGCGACCGCGGCCGGAGCGGCATCGACTGGCTACACGACGTCACAGGCGGCTAGTGGCGCCGCTGGCGAACCGTTAAGCCCATCCGCTTATGACGGCGCCGGAAGGGCGGCAGACGGTTCATCTTCGCAAGCGGTTGGAGCTGGGGCGGCTAGTAAAAACGTCAACGTGTCCGACTTGCTGCGCAAGCTGCAGCAAGAGCTCCCTCGTCAAACTGAGCTCTCACGTTCCATCGCCAAGTTGGTGGTCGAATCCGACGGAGAGGGTCAAGTGTTGTTTACGCACGAGGTCGACGCCGTGGTGGAGCAACTGGAAGAACAGCTTGCCTTATGGAAGTCCCTTCGCGAGAAATCGCCGCTTTAGGAATATTTTCCAGGTCTCTGACACATCTTAACGGGAGGCGTTACTACGTAGAGAACCGCCTTTCCCGTTAAGGAGGTGGTATTCCGTTGGCGATTCTCAAAGACTCGTTGTTAGTCATTGCGCGCATCTATACAATCTACCCGCTACTGTTGGCCGTCACCTTATATATGGGAAGACGTTCCGTGGGACAGCTTCCCGTGTTCGACTTTCTGATCATTCTGTCGCTGGGCTCCGTCGTAGGCGCGGACATCGCCGACCCCAAAATTCAGCATATTCACACAGCCGTCGCCATCCTGGCGATCGGCCTCATGCAGCGGCTGTTCTCGCGGCTCGTCATCCGTTATCGCAAGTTCGGCAAGCTCGTTTCGTTTGAACCCGCCATCGTGCTAAAAGACGGCATCTTCCTGCATCGCAGCTTAAAGAAGCTCTTGTACACGACCGACGACATCCTTCAGTTGCTCCGCGCGCAGGGCTTCTTTGATCCGGCGGTCGTAGAGCTGGCCGTGCTGGAGGGCGATGGACAATTAAGCGTGCTCAAAAAAGCGCGGAAACAGCAAGTGACCCCGGAGTCTCTGGGGCTACCTGAAAGTAGCGTCGACATCGCCTACGCGGTCGTCAAGGAAGGTATTATCCTGCAAAAAACGCTAGCCGAGCTTACGCTTAGCGAGACTTGGCTGCATCAGCAATTGGAAAGCAAGGGGCTTCTTGCGGAGGATATATTTTTCGCTTCCCTTAACGCCAAGCGGGAGCTTACGATTACGCCTTACGAGCCGGAGCCCAAGACTCCGCCGTTGTATCATTAATCGCCAGCAGACAAATGGTGAACATACTATACGGACACGAAAGGCCGGCCGCAGATTTCCTGCGGCTCGGCCTTTTGTAGTTGCTATGGTTGCTATGCTTGTGGTTGGTTGCTATGCTTGTGGTTGGTTGCTATGCTTGTGGTTGGTTGCTATGCTTGTGCTTGCTATGCGTGGGTTGCTATGCCTGCGCTATCGCTTCCGCTGGCCCTTTGTCTTCCCCATGATGACATCGACCTGCGTTAACGCAAATGCCGAAATAGGAAATCGAGCGGCTCGTCATCCGGGTTAAATTCGTGTCCGCCTTGGAATACGACGGCCCGAAACCGTTCCTCGATGCCCAGCCTCTCATAGTGCCGCTTCGCCCTCCCGCTCTCCGACCGGAAGCCCTCCGCCGCGAACAACTCGTCGCGCGAGCCGCCTTCGACGTATAACGGCCTCGGGCAGACAAGGCCGCATATTTCGGCGTCCAGGAACGTATTCCCGGAACCGGTCCAGGTCCAGTCGGACCATCCGTTGGCGAACCGATCGTTCACGAAGCAGGAGGATACGGCGACGGAAATCCGGGTGTCCAGCGCGGCCGCGAACAGCGTGTAGAAGCCCCCGTAAGACAACCCCAACATACCGACCCGTCCGCCGTCAATATCGGGACGCAGCAGCAAGCTGTCCAGGCAACGCCGAATTTTCGCCAATTCCACAGCCGTAATGGAGGTGCCGAGCTGCTTCAGCCTGACATCGATCATGGTGCGATCGAAGCCCGGACCGAAGCGGCCTCCCTCCCACAACAGAAGCTGGGGAGCGAACACGGCGGCTCCCCGCCTCAGAATTCTGCGCGTCATGTCGTTATAGTTGCTGGAATCGAAAAATCCGGCCGTCATCTCCGGCGTCCCCTGGCCGCCATGCTGGGAGATGACCAAGGGGAAAGGTCCCTCTCCCTCCGGGAGAAAAAACAAGCCGTAGGCCGTCAATTCCCCATGGACCGGCACCGTCACCCGATAAATCTCGCCCAGCCCGTCCTCCGCGATTTTTTTATATTGGGCTTCGCCCAGCCAGGCAGCGCCGTCCACGGGAGCATCCAATGGGGACGGGAGCGGCAAACCCAACATCGCGGCGAAGTCCCCCCGATAACGTTCCGTGCTGGCAGCATAAGCATCGCAATCCCTGTAATCCGGCGCAAAATAATGATCACGCCGCGTCGCCGATTCCCGCTGCAGCTCTTCGATCCAGTCGTTCAGCCCGTCGAATTGCCGCTCGCGATAGTCATTGCCAGCATTCTCCGCCTCTTGGTAAAGCCTGCGCTGATCTATCCCTCGTCCTTGCGGCTTCTCGATTCCATTGTCCACAGTGCTCTCCACCTTCCAACAATAAGGCGTGTTTGCAAACTCGCCTAACTCTCAAACGCAATAACGACCATCTGATGACACTCCAGCACCGGGACGGAATAGGAAACCACTCCGCTATCCTGCTGATACAATAGGGGAGTCATTTGCGGTGCCAAATATACACTCGCAACGTTGCGGTCTGTTGTAATCGAAACCTTCGTATCCTGAAGCGGAATAATGTCCTCTATGACCTCAATGCCATCGCCCCGGCGCACCGGCGACACATATAGCAGATGGTTAATCAGGCGATTCTCCTCCCGCTGCTCCTGCAGCGTGACAACGCCCTGCGCCGGCAAGCTGGTAACCAACGTTTTGTCCGGAAGCAGGCGATTCAGCGCAAACAGTACCGTCTCCTTTAAAATCAGGCTGCCCTTCGTCGAATAGTCGTCGAATACATTCCAGGCGATGTAGATGCCGCTTGCGCTCTCCACCATGCCGGGTCCGCCATACGTTTCACTGTTCGGGGTATGCAAGTGAGAGCAGAATCTGTTTTCATCGCGGTTGAAATAGGGATCCTCGCGCCGACCCAGCTCGGTTCCCCCGGAGAGGCTAATCCGCTGTCCTTGCGAATAGAAAACAAAGGCTGCCTTGCCCAGCTTCCCGGGCTGGAACAACGGCCGGAAATAATCAGGCCTATACGGGTTTAATCCTTCATGCTTTACCCCTAGATCAAGCACATAACGCTCCCCCTGCTCATCCAGCCCCGACCAGCCTGTCGCCAGCAGCTTGCCTCCTTGCCGGATATACTCCTCCAGCTTGAACCGCAGCTCCTCCCCTACCGGAACATAATCCGGCAAGATTATGGCGCGGTATGCCGAGAAGTTTGACTCAAGATCAACCACGTCGAACAGGAAGTTGCCTTCGAGAAGCATGCGAATCGCTCCTGCATCAGACCCTGGCGTTGCCCCCTCTTCGATCTGCGCCTTGGGATGTACGCCCGTTGCCTCCAGTGTCAGGAGCGCAACATCGGCAACGGAACGGGTCGCTGTGCACCATTCTTGCTTGCTTTCAACCTCGCGGTAGGCTTCGCCAATTAATGCGTAAGTAGCCTCGTCCATCAATCCGCTTGGATGCAGCTGATCGCCGATCGACACCCGCGCGCCGTTCGCAAGGCTAAGCGCAGCTTCGTATCGAAGCGCATTGGGATGTTTGTATCCGCCGAATTCTCCCCAAGCCGTATGGAACTTGCCCGTCATGCCAAGGTAGTCCATGCCCAACGTACCCGCGTATCTCGCCGACAGCGGAAAGTGGTCATAACCTCCTCCGCCCGTCGGCAGCGATTCAACCTCGAGATGACTGTTCATACGTGCGAGATCGCGACGCCCGCGGGTAATATGACCGCTATTGTGAAAAACGGGCAAACCCGGCTTCACGGCTTCTACCGTCTCCCTTACTTTGGCCGTATAGGTTGCATAAGTTCTTTCCCATATCGACCGCAAGGCGGCCTTGTCGCGTCTATCCTTCCCTTCGTTTCGCGCAACCTCCATGCAGGTATGGCAGTAACACTCCCGCACCCCGACAATGTCAATGAACAAGCTGTCCGCATCATAACGGGACAAGGTCTCCCGCACTTGCGATAGCAGCACATCCAGATAAGGCGAATTCAGACACAACTCGTGGTAGCCGGGTACGTTATAGCCCTTGGTCCATGTCGTGGCGGCGTCGAAATCGCGAATCAGCCACTCCGGATGTCGTCTCGCCAATCTCTCGTCCAAGCCGCCTGAGAGATACACCGGCGTTTTGACCCCTATTTCATGAGCGGCTTCAATCTGCGCCCCCAACAGGTCGAAGCTTAGACCGGGATGGATCTCGTTCGCTTCCGAGGGATGATACGCCCAGCCGTGATGGCACTTGGAGAATATGGTAATGGAATCCACATGCCCCAACTGCAGCATCTCTTGGAATTGTTCTTTTTTGAAGGACGCACCTATTAACGGAATTGCCTCAGACGTATGAAAATCTAGATGCACTTGCCGAAATCTCATATCAACACTTCCTTCTCGAATGGTCTAACCCTTCAACGATCCTACTGTCAGCCCTTGCACGAAATATTTTTGGAAAAACGGAAAAACGAACAACATAGGCCCCGCCGCCAGCATCACCATGGCCATTCTAACGGACAGGTCGGGAAAATCATTGATGTTAATGCTCATGGACATGGACACATCCATGTTTTTAATAAAATCGATACTATTCATCATCCGGATCAGCAACAGCTGCAGGGGGACCAAATTGTCGTTGTTAATAAACAACAGACCCAAATACCAGTCATTCCAATACGTAAAAGATATCAATAATCCAATCGTTGCCAGAGCCGGCGTGGATAGCGGCATGATGATGCGAAAAAAGATCTGCCACTCTCTTGCTCCGTCCATTTTGCCCGACTCGATAATTTCCATCGGGATTTTCGCCATAAACCCTTTCATGACGATGATATTAAAAGGAGAGACCATCATGGGAAGGATAAGCGCCCATATCGTATCTTTTAAATGCAAATATTGAGAAATCAAGATATACCACGGAACCAGGCCGCCGCTGAACAACATCGTAAAAAAAACATAAAACGTTAGCGGCCGAGCCAGCTTATAGTCCCTGCGGGAAATGGCATAAGCAATCATCGCGGTGAGCAGCAGTCCGCTCGCCGCGCCTATAACCGTGATCAGAATGGTTACGCCATAGGCATTTAACAGGGCCTGCGGCGCTTTAAACAAATATTCGAAAGCAAACAAACTGAACTCGTGCGGAAAAAATGAATAGCCATGCTGAAGCAACGACTCCTCGCTCGATAACGAAGTCGAGACTACCAACGCCAACGGAAGTACGAAAACGATCGTCAATACGATGAAAAACAGATGGATGGCAATCTTGGCCGGTCGTATCCTTTTTTTTGCAATATTCATGTCATCATTCCCTTACCATAACGAATTTTCCTCGTCGATTTTTTTGATAAGCAGATTGGCGCCAATGACCAGGAAGAAACCAACGACAGACTGGTACAGTCCTACTGCGGCGGACATGCCTACATCGCCAAGCTGCCTTAACGAACGATAGACAAACGTATCGATAACATCGGTCGTGGCATAGATAAACTTGGAATCGTCCGGAATAAAATAAAACAGTCCAAAGTCGGCCCTGAATATATTGCCAATACTTATGATCAACAAGATGATAATGAGCGGGGCCAACAACGGAATGGTAATTTTCAATGCCATCTGAGGTTTGGACGCTCCGTCGATCGTCGCGGCTTCGTAATAGGAAGAATCAATCCCGATAATGCCCGCATAATAGATCAAAGCGGAAAATCCAACGGCTTTCCACAAATTCGTCAAACTTAAAATATAGGGCCAAAATGAAGGGTCCTGGTACCATTGCTTCGGCTCCATGCCCAATTGCTGCAGGAACTGATTGATAAATCCGCTGGATTGATCCAGCAGGGCCATGGCAATATAACTCACGACGACCCAGGATAGAAAATAAGGCAAGAACATGGCCGTTTGGTACAGCTTTAGC
The DNA here is from genome assembly GCF_002165585.1 of Paenibacillus sp. MY03. Classification (NCBI taxonomy): domain Bacteria; kingdom Bacillati; phylum Bacillota; class Bacilli; order Caryophanales; family Paenibacillaceae; genus Paenibacillus; species Paenibacillus sp. MY03. Next base: position 40,978 of record NZ_MXQD01000023.1, read on the forward strand.
CATTTTTTGCTGATTTCATTAAGCAACATCGCAATGACCAACGCGGCAACCATCGTTGTAATAATAAACGTTACGTTATACAGCAGCGTATTCCGGGTAATTCGGTACGCGGTATCCGAGGTAAACAAAAACTCGAAATTTTTGAGCCCGACCCAATCGCTTCCGAAAATGCCCAGATTATAACGAAAATCCTTAAAAGCCAAAACAATACCGCCCAATGGCAAATAAGAAAATATAAAAACAGCAATGGCTGCGGGAAGCGCAAGCGCGGTTAATTCCATATTGATGGGAAATCTCTTTTTCGGTCGCATCGCGTCACCTCTTTAGATGGCAGGGGAAATAGACGACCACAAGATGTGCACGTATATTTCCGCCCGCTATTTTTTACACAATAGAATGTTTAAGTTACTTCATGCCGTTTGCCGCAAGCCACGCATCGAACTGCGTTTGAATTTCAGCGATAATTTTGTCGATGCCCGCTTTCTTCAATCGGTCCGCATACTCCGGGAACTTTTCGTCGGGGTTGATGGAGCCGGTCATCAGCAAGGTATCGTATTCTTCGCTAAGGGCCGTCGTGTTCGCTTCCTCCGTTTTGATATTGTTGCTGTCGTACTTAAATCCGATAAAAGGAGATACCGTGGCTTCCTCATTTTGCTTAATCGTTTTCTCCCATGTATCCGCGGGTTTTCCTTCCTCCAGATAACCGTTGAATACATTGCCGTACACCCAGTTTACATTGCTCCAATAACCGGCATTTTCATTTTTCTTGATGATGTTATCCGCTACTTTCGTGTAGTCCTTGCCTTCGATGCCAAAGCTTAGCAGGTTGTATAAATCTTTGTTGGTATTAACAAGGTTCAACAACTGCATGGCGCGCTCCGGATGTTTGGAGGTAAAGCTGACGGCATTAAGGGTAGCGTTAATGTCCGCGGCGATAAAGGGATCCATAATGGTTATGCCTACAATTTCATGACCGCCTCCGCGCGATTGAGCTTCCACCTCGCCGCCGGGTTTAATGGAGGTTTCGAAGGTAGCGGCTACGTTTCCTTTCCCGCGCTCTGCCTGAATATCGATAATGGCGATATCCTGCTTGAAGATTCCTTTTTCGTACCAGGAACGCGCCGTTTTCAAATATTCCTGATATTCCGGCGTATCCATTAACGCATGAACCTTGTAGCTCGGATCATCCTGATAGACAACGGCGCTGTTGGCGCCGAAGCCGCCGCTCAGCTTATGCATGCCATGCACGTACGGATTAAAAACCGGATTCGCAAGCGGAATGATCCCTTCTTCATTCTTGGCGATTTGCTCGAGAAGCGGCTCAAGATCCTCTGCCTTCTGTACCTTGCTTACATCAAAGTTGTATTTATCGATAAATCTTTTTTGCATATAAAAGCCAGGTTGGTTGGTAATCGTTTGATAGCTTGGCACGGCGTACAGCTTACCGTCGATTTTCGCGGCATCCCATACCTTTTGCGGGATTTGCTCCTTCAGCGCAGGGAAACCCTCAATCAATTCGTCTATGGAAAGAAAAGCGCCTTTTTGAGCGTTTAACTCGTAGCTGAACAACCAGTTCGAGGTCCAGACGATGTCGATGGCTTCATTAGCCGCCAGCTCCGTATTCAACTTCTGCTCATAGCTGCCGAAGTCGACAGGCATCAGCTTAACCGTTGCATTGATTTCCTTTTGCGTGATCTCGTTGACCGCCGTTTGAACGGAAGCAAGATCCGGCTGGGCCGCCGCTTGCGGGTAATACCAGATTAGTTCGACTAAAGGCTGCTGAGAACTCGTTTCCTCGGGCTGGCTGCCGTTTGTCGCATTCGGCGTTTCTGCGTTCCCGTTCCCATTTCCGTTTCCATTACCGCTGCAACCGCTTAAGACAAGTAGAGTAGCGAGTGCCGCGGTCGTCCATTTTGTCGCTTTTTTCATGTTACCTGACCTCCTGTAATTTTGTATGGTTAGCGTCTTGCAAGCCCCAGTTTGGCTCAATATATAGCCCTTGTATATTGTACTTTTCGTATTTTCTTGATCCCTGCGTTGTATTTATTACACTTTCTATGTAAAAAGCTATCCGCTATTAACGGACAGCTTTCTTCTGTCGGTATTCCTTTGGCGTCGTGCCGTATTTCTTTTTGAATAGCCTCCAAAAATAGCTTAAGTTGCTGTAGCCGACCATCTCCATCATGTCCTTGATCGTATAATTTTCATTGTCCATCAGCCGGATCACATGCTTCATGCGAACCTCGTTCATATAATCCCCGACGGACATAGCCTCGCTCGCTTTGAACATACGTCCGACATAGGCCGACGACATTTTGAGCATGGATGATATTCCTTGCAGACTCAGATTTTCATCCTTGTAATTATCCTCGATAATTTCCTTGATTTTTGTAATGAGGACCGTATTTTTTTGTTTCCCGCTCTCCTGGATCTCTTCGGACAGCTCCTCGAAAATCCGCAGAAAATCGTTTTTGATCTCCTCTAGCGTTTTTTGCTCCGACAAGCTTTGATGCAGCACGTTTAAGCTGATCGTGATGGGTTGGATTTTGTACGTATTCATCTCCGTAATCGTTTTTCGCACGACAAGAATGAGATGGAACAGGCTCGTAATCATGTTATGGTAATTGAGCCTGGACAGCTGCGCGAATATATCCTCCAGTTGCAGCTTAATCTTGTCCTGATTGTTTAGCTTGATGCTTTCAATCAGCTTCTGCTCCGTATCCAGCGAAATGCCGACATCCTCGTTTTTCCTGTTATCTGCCGTCATTTCGGGATAGATGACGCTGTCCATTCCATAAATAATGCGATACATCGCAATCTCCTGCAATTCCAAATACCTCTCGGATAGTTCCGTATAACCTTCAATAGGCTCGCTAATCGCAACATTAAATGCCATGCCATAGTAACCGGTCACCGTCTTCTTGACCTCGCGCAGCAGTTCGCTAATGGTATCCATCGTTCCTTCCGATTCGTCGGAAATACTGATTAGAAGGACCAGGTGCCCCGTTTGCATGTCGATGGCTTCACACTGAAAATGCCGATAAAACGTCTCCTCCACAATGTTCATCAGGGCAAAAGCGGATAACTGTGCATCCATCTGGCGAACGGAACGTTCGTCGATCGTTAACAGCGCCATCACATAGGAAGAATCTGTTTCGATATGGAGCGCATTATCCTTTATAAACTGCCGGAATTCCCCAGGATTAATGGAATCGCTTTCCTTTAGCAGTTTTTGAACATAGTACTCCTTTACAATGTTTCTTTTGCTGGTTTGTTCCGTTTTCAGCACTGCCAGCTTTTCTTTCATGGATCGATAAGCATGGATCACGTAGTCTACTTCGTCCTTGGCGGAAATAGACGATGGCTCCGACTGACCATCTCCTCCGACCTGCAGCATCAGATGATCGATCGGCCTATACAATCTCAGGCTAACCATTACGGCCAGTACGGACATCACAATAAGAAAACAAACCGTAACCAGAATCAATGTATTTCGAATCTGATACAACGTCTCCATCACCGATTTGTAGGGCTGCACCATCACGACCTGCCAATTGTTTACGTCGGCATCCATAATGGTTACGATTTGTTTGGCCCCGTTAAGAGTCGCTGTAAAATACTTGGCATTGTGCGTCTCTAGCATTTCCGTCGATTCGGCATTTAGATATTGACTCAACTCCAGCCGATCGGAGTGATCCGTATGGGATGGAAGCAGGACATTGCCCTCGCGATCCATAATAAAAAAGTCGCCATTGCTGTTTAAACCGTCCAGTTGGTTCAACATCTTCAAGTTGTTCAAAAGCCATTCGGACTTCACGTTAATAAAAAGGACGCTTTCTCCCTTCTCGTAGTAGTCCAGGGACTGATACATGGCCAACGTAAAAATATCATAGTTGGGCTGCTTATCGTCCAACATGCTTGTCGTGCTCATCGGCATGAGCTTCATTTTGTCCCAAGGAACTTCCTTGTTCAGGATGGGCAAAAAATTGGCAAGCAGCTTATCGGAATCTTCTTCCGATATGGACTCCAAGGCATATTTGGATTGATTGGAATAAAAGCTTTGCGTCTTTCCGTTATATACGACAATGGAATACAGGAACGAGGTGGAATCCACCCGTTTTTTCTGTTTCTTCATTCGGTTATGCATATCGAATATATCTTCGCTGCGGCTGTTCATCAGCGGCATCAATTCTTCGTCAAAAAAAATGGAGATGGCCATGTTTTTTATAATCTCATTCATATAAGTAATGTTATATCTAACCTGCTGCAACACTTTGGTGTTGGATTGCACCTGCTGCTTCACGATCTTTTCTTGCGAAACAAAATAAAAAACGGTAGCAAACGCGCTCAATGACAGCAGGGTTAAAATGGAGATTAAAATCACCATTTTACGCAAATGCAATCTCGACGTGTATTTGGCTTTGAGTTTCCTTACAAATCCCATATGCAGTCCCCCCACCCTGTCTGTCTGATCCTATTCTACCAGCTATCTCTACTAGGCAATATGGAAATGTTCTTATTTGTATATTGGCACACAAGGAACTTATTCGGAATTGTACAATGTGGATAAAGTAGCACTTCTTATAGAAGTTAGTATGGATACTGCGTAAAAAGGCGCACAATGGAGTTACTTCTCCACCGTACGCCTCTTCCCTTCACAACTTCTATTCGTTCTTAAATTCCAGCATGGCCAGCAGCATAGCGGCTGCTTCCGCACGGGAGGTTTCCGCATTCGGAGCGAAGCGATTGCCCCCGCGTCCTTCGATCAGTCCGCTTGCTCGCAGCGCCTCCACCGCAGGTCTGGCCCATACCGGAATATCTCCATGGTCGGCAAAGCGCTCGGCATCGCCAGTCGCGGCCTCTATCCGCAAGGCTCTTTGCAGCATGACTGCCATCTGGGCACGAGTAACAATCGCGTTTGCATGAAACGAACCGTCCTCATACCCGTTTATCAGTCCCGCTGCAGCCGCCCCGGCAACCGCTTCCCGAGCCCAGCCCGGAATTTGCTCGCTATCCGTAAAAGCCGGCGCGGTTACTGTAGTATTCAGCTTCAGCGCATTGGCCAGCATAACCGCGAATTGTGCCCTTGTTACGCCCTGATCCGGACGGAATTTACCATCGGGATAACCCTGAATCAACTTCAGAGACGCGGCCTTCTTGACGATCTGCTGACTCCAATGTCCGTCCATATCCGAGAATTCAGGTTCCGAATTCCCGCTTGAATCTCCATCCCCGTCGCTTGGATCAGTCGGGGTTGGCGTTGCTGTTGGCGTTGGTGTTGGTGTCGGCGACGTTGTTGGCGTCGGCGTCGATGGCGGCGGTGTTGGATTTGTAGGCGTTGTCGGCGCTAACGGGGTCGCTGTTGCCGACGTGGAGAATAGACTTTCCCCACCTGGGCCAACTGCTGTTACCGCGAAGGAATATGCATTCCCGTTTGTCAGACCCGTCACCTGATAAGACGCCTCCGTAAGCGAGGCTTGAACAACCTCCCATTGTTGCGTATCCAACGGAGCCGATGCCCCTTGATACTTATAAAGCGTATAGCTGTCTGCGCCTGCGACAGGGCTCCAGCTCAGACTTACCGATGTATTCCCGGCTACTCCCGCCAGATTCTGAGGTGCGACAGGCGGCTTGTTAGGCATTGTCATTTGCACATTCGATTGTACAGAAGTCGTGTACGTATTGGCATCGGAATGGGCAATGGTCATAATACCCGCCAGCACCATATTGTCCATTTCCACTTCGGCCTCCGCAAAAGAGACCCACTCATTATTTTGCTTGTAAAAAGCTTCAAAAACATTCCCTGATTTCGTTAGCTTCAACTCTGTCGGAAGCGGAATTGGATTCGCGGGGAAAGCGTAGTCCGACTCTCCTCCTTCTTCCTCCCGGAAAACAAAGCGCAATACTCCATCATGCAGAACGCGCAGGTTTACTTGCTTGGCATTCGCGCTGTCTTTATCCCTTATCATAATGCCCGCTGCTGCGTCCGGATGCGTGTTGACCAGCGAGTTTACTTTGGTACTTATTTCGAAGTCGCCCTCTATATCGTTTAAATCCACATTACGATACGCATAAGTAAAAGCGTCTGCTTCACCCCATACGTTGGCTCCGTTGGTTCGAATGGTGAACGCCCCGTTATTCTGAACGACATAGCCATCTGTGTCGCCGTAGTTGACGAGAGTCCAAGGCGCCTCCAAGTGTCCTTCAGGGTATACGGTCATCGTAATGCTCGCCGACCTGACAACGCCGAACCAATTCGCGTGGGCCGTGAAGGTCACAATGCCTTCCTGCTTCGGTTTAATGATCCCGTCCAGATTGATCTCGGCAACGCCATTATTATTGGATGTATAGGTCATCATCGCAACATCCATATTGGTCTGCTCATTGTTGGTCAACACGCCAGTGACGTTAAGCTGTGCCAGATGTCCCACGCGCAATAAATGAGGCGCGACTTGCACCTCCATTCTATCCAAGCCAGCGGCAAGCACTTCGATCTCAGCCGAGTCGGTGCGCGTCACGCCTCCCCGCTCTATGGTCGCCGTTATGGTAACCTTACCTGGAGCGACTGCGGTAACCGTGCCGTTCGTCGGGTGAACCCTTGCTACGCTAGTGTCTGAACTTACGAAGCTGACAGAGCCGAATATGTCCATCAGAACGCCTGAGGTGTTATCCGCCATGACCCAAGGCTGCACAGCATCATGAACAAGCATATAGGCGCTCGCGATCAATTCGATCGACGCAAGCGGGCTGCTCTCCAGATACGTCCACGGGTCCTCGCGAAGCCCTATTTGTTCGAACGGAATGTGATTGAAGCGCGGCAGCTTGTCGAACACTTTCGCATCCTGCGCCAATGAGAAATCTTTTCCAGACCGGTTCACGAAGCCTGGATCCTCTTCCGTTACCCAGTTGCTGTGAATATATCCGTAAGTAGATACATTGGGATCAATAATCAATTCTTCGTTGAGTTGATACACATTATCCTGAAGCGTATTATACTTTGGCAAACATGGCGTATCGCCCCATAATGTCGTCAAGTTGGTATACCGCGAGGCCCACGGATCGGTATTTATAGGCAGCTGCTGCAGCTTGTTATGAAGCATGCCATTCGGAGCGCATGCTCCCCACGCCCAAGTCACGCCCCTGTCATCCATCCGGATCGAATATTTGCCTTCCATCACGATATTATTGGCAACCATATTATTGCGACCGCCGCCAACCAGCATCCCTGTTTGCGCCCGATCTATTACATTTCCATACACGAGAGAACCGCTAGCCATATCATCCAAATAAACGCCTATTTGTCCAATTCCGGCTACACCATAAAGGTTGTGCAAATAGTTGTAGCGTATGACGGTGCCTTGCTCTGCCCAATCAGACCCTATATACATGGCGCCGGCATCGCTTGTGGTCTTCAATACATCATAGATTTCATTGTATTCAATGACATGGTTATTGCCGTGAATCCATATGGCCATATGCGGGCCATCATAAATCTCGTTATGCGCAAATCTGTGGCCTACTCCCCGCAGCTCGACGCCCGGCGAATATGTAGCCTGTATGCGGCTGAAATTGTAAATCTCGTTATTGACTACATTAAAATTGCTAGGCGTTAACGTCGCGCGATCTCCGCCATTCAGATAAATGGCGCCGTAACCTGTATTATAAATTTGATTGTCGATGACAATATGATCTTGGCCGCCATCAATAGATAGCGCGATATTACCCAAATTCCGGAAAATGTTATTGTCCAGAACCACGCTGCTGCCGCCCTCTACGACAACTCCGATATCGCGCGAAGCCTCGAAACTGAGCCCTTTAAAGGTGATATGGGAAGCTCCATCCATCGTTACCATCGGCTCATTCAGCAAGGAAAGATACATATCCTTCTCGCTTGGAGTGCCTGTTGGAGGAAGATAGGCGTAAAGCTTGTTGGCATTACGATCCAGATACCATTCACCTGGAACATCCAACTCTTCCAGTACATTATAGTAGTAATAACGTTGTCCTTTTTTCACTTCGGCAAACGCCGTAATCTGGTCGGAAAGAATTCGCTTGGTAATCGTATTGATACCATCGAGCCTCAAATTCCCGTCGGCCCAATCCCAACGCTTATATCCGTACATCCATACATCGGTCAAGTCTGCCCACGATTCCGGACGCGGATCCAGGTATTCGAAGCTTGTGCTCGTTGTGAGCGGATCAGCTTCACCGATCAAGACGAAACCAGTGTCCGGCCAACGTGCCAGCCTGAAAGGTTCAGCATCTACAAAAAGCTCCGAGCTTGGATTGTGATGAACGTATTGGCCGCTGCCAGGAGGTTCTGTTAATCCGAATCCGACCTGCATATGTGAGCCATAGTTCAAAGCTCCATGCGGAGTCAGATCATATTCAAGCACATGTTCACGGACAGCCGGCTGCAGCCGATCTCGAATCGAGCCATTGCCGACTGCCGTAAACTGCGAGCCGTCCAGTCGAATTCCGCCTACAAGAACGGCTTCTTCCCCTGGGTAAGAACGGTATTCGATAGGCGCGGTAGCCGAGCCGGAGTCTTGTCCTGTCAGCTCGAAGCTTTCGCTAATGGAATAATGGCCCTCGCGCAAAAAAACGGTAATGCCGCCGGCTGGCAGGCCGCCATTTGCTTTTATGGCCCGAATGGCATCCCTCGCAGCCTCCAGCGTGGCGAATGGCGCGGTCACCGAGCCGTCATTGGAATCCGAGCCTTGCTGGGAAATATAGAATGAATGCGTAGACGTGCTCTCCGCCTGCACCTCAGTACCTGCAGGCACAATCAAAGTCAATAAACCGATCATAAAGGCAAGAACCAGCATGCTCCATCTTTTGCTCTTCTTCATACGTTAACCCTCTCCTTTTTCATGTACTCCCATTTCTTAAGCGCTTTCACAACAAAGAGCTCTGCGTCGCCACGACAAATCCTCTGCTCCTCCTCCCCTCTTTACCCATGACGTTGTCTGTCGCTTCCTGCGAACTCAGTGCCGCATCTATATATTCACAAAACTTAGGTTCGGCGGTCTATTGTACAATGTAGCGCTCCTTATACCCTCCATTGTCTTTTTTAATCATTGTAATAAAAACCGGCTTTAGGAGTGTGCTTGCCACTATAAGAGCATGTGTCAATCTTGGGCTGTTTTTAACGGTCACTGTCCTAAATGTTGCCGAAGGAGATCCCCTGCAGAGAATCCATCCGAATCCATCCCCTTGAAAAATCTAAATGAATAAAATCCCGGCCGTCCTCCTTGCACAAAATCGACCTCGTTATATAACAAATAGTACTTTTTGAACTTTATAATACCTAAAGTGAAAATCGCCGAAAAGCCGCGTAAATAAAGGGAAATCCGCCTTGACCACACCTGTAAATGTTGCTATTCTGAACAAAATTTCTGCACATGCGCTGA
>NZ_MXQD01000024.1:0-660 GCF_002165585.1 Paenibacillus sp. MY03
GGGAAAACCGCCTTGACCACGCCTGTAAATGTTGCTATTCTGAACAAAATTTCTGCACAAGCGCTGAACAAAAGGAGCCTGGAGAATGCGAATGAAAAACAAAATTATTTTAATGACCAGATTCGGCAAAAAAGCATGATGCATTACGCGTTGGTTTTCCTCACCATGATGTCTGTTGGCGTTCAATATGTCATTACCGGCTTATATGCACGGAAAGGAACTTTCTCAATCCCCTTTTGTTTTTATGTTATTTATAACCCTGACCGTCATGGCGTTCTACAGTGTCTATAATCGCTTCCGGTTTTCTTTTACGACAGAGCTGATCGGATAGCCTCGCTTTCGGATTTTGTTTCGGGATGGCTTTTTATTCCAGGTTCTGGCCATTCAACGAGGCGGCGTCACTTTAACGTCCTTGCTGCTCTCCTATTCGCTTATCTTGCCTACGTTGTTTGGCATTTTTGTTTACAGGGATGAAGTAACCATCACCTTTTTGGCAGGACTGTCTCTTGTCTTACTGTCCTTGTTCTTGATTAATAGTCCGGATGGCTTCCCCTGGCCCTATTGGCTTTTGTATGCAGTATTGTTCAAACTTCATCGCAAAAAAAGCCTTGCAGGCCAATACAAGGCCGCCGCTTTACGCTTTCGAATATTGCGCCTTCA
>NZ_MXQD01000025.1:0-112583 GCF_002165585.1 Paenibacillus sp. MY03
ACTTGCCTACGTTGTTTGGCATTTTTGCTTACAGGGATGAAGTAACCATCACCTTTGTGGTAGGTCTGTCGCTTGTCTTGTTATCCTTGTTCTTGATTAATTACAAAGAAAGGGGGATGTCGGACAACGGCAAAAACGTGCAGTCCGGATGGCTGCCGCTGGCCCTATTGGCTTTTGTAGGCAACGGTGCATGCAGCATTGTTCAAACTTCATCGCAAAAAAGCCTTGCAGGCCAATACATGGCGGAATTTATGATTGTTTCTATGTTGGTCGCCGTCGTCATTTGTGTGCTTATTATGGGGTTGCGCAAGGAATATCGTTCCTTTTCGCTCCGCTCGGAAGGTCTTTACGGGATATTAAGCGGCGCTTTTATTGCGACTACCAATTTACTGGTGATGTTATTGTTGGCGGGCAGTCTTCCCGTCAGTTTTATTTTTACCTTGATTTCCGCCGGCAGCGTCATTACGACCTATATCGCTTCTCGCTTTATCTTCCGGGAAAAACTAAACACGATGCAAAATATTGGATTATCCGTTGGTTTATTATCCATCGTTATTATCACCATCTAATTCAGGAGGTTTTCATGATGTATACCGTTAGCGTGCCTGTTTCCATCCAAACGATAAACGAACAAAGTATATTAGACATATTAAAAAAACTTCAACAGCTTAACGCCAATGAAGTTTATCTCATCCCCCTGAAGGTTGATCATTGGGATGACACTTGTAAGACAATACGGACTTATTTGCCTTTCTTCACCAGCCATAACATCGAGGTTTGCGTGTGGATCGGCGGTTCTCTCGCCCATTACATTTATCCGGAAGCGTACGACACGATCATAGATCTTGAAGGCGGGACTTCCCAACGCATATGTCCGCTGGATCAGCGCTTCGAGGCTTACTTCTGCGATCTCTTCCAACAAATCGCGGCAACCGGCGTCAAAAAGATCGCGCTGGACGACGATTACCGAATGAATTGGACGACTACGCCTCCGGCTTGCTTCTGTCCGAAACATCTGGAGCTATACGGCGCCATACTGGAAGAGCCGATGACGCTGGAATCCATGCGCGAAGGCATCTATTCCTCCGATCCCGGCAAATATCGCGACGTTTGGCTGGAAGGCAGCCGCGATTCGCTGTGCCAGCTTGCAACGGCTATACGGAGATCCGTCGATGAGATCGATGAATCCATTAATATCGTGCTTAGCTCCGGACCGGCGCATTGGGGAGCAGACGGAGCGAGCGGCCCCGACCTGGCGACGATCTTTGCCGGCAATAATCAGAAGGAGCTTCGTATGAGCGGAGCGCCTTTCTGGGGACAGCGGGTCGGCACGGCGATGGATTTTGCTCGAAAACAAGCGGCGCATTGTAAAAAACATGGAATCAAAACACTGGCCGAAGGCGATGCTTACCCGCGTCCAAGATATGCCGGGCCTGCATCAGGTATTGAAAATCTGGATTTGATCGCGCGAGCGGATGGCAACTTCGACGGTATTCTGAAGTACGGGCTGGATTACAATTCCTCGCCGAACTATGAACCCGGTTACGCCCAATTTACGGAGAGAAATAAGGAGCTGTACCGGCAGACCGAAGCGATGTTTGCCGGCAAACAGGGTCGGGGCATCCATCTGTTCGAGCCCCTGGACGCGAACTGGCATACGCGCCGCGTCAGTCGTCAGCCGGAATTCGATGCCATGTGGTCGCCCGGCGTCGCCTTTCTCAATGACAATTCCATCCCCGCGGTGTTCGAGCCAGGCGGCGTCAATCTGGTATTTGGCCAACATGCATGGATGCTGGATCCCGAGCTTCTGGCGAACGGTACGATACTGGATTATACTGCGGCTATGATTCTGGCAGAGCGCGGCATAGATGTCGGCATTGTGGAAGAGCTTCAGGGGACGGATGGCAATTTCACTTATGTAGGCGCCGGCAGCTTCGAATATTACAAGGATGAACAGGAAATCGTTGCTCTCTATGGAAATGTGCCTATACACAATTTGGTCGTGAACGAGCAGGCCGTCGTCCTGACCGAAATTAGCGTGAGAAATCAATCCATGACCGGCGCTTATCGGTATGAGAACGCCAACAAGCAGCGGTTTCTTGTATTCCCATTCGACGCTCGGGAGAGCAAGTCGGTTACCGGCTTGTTCCGGAGTTATTGCCGCCAGCGGCAATTGATCAGCGCGCACGAATGGTTATGCGGAAGCAAGCTCGATGCCGTCTGCCTGGGAAACCCGGACTTGTATCTCATGGTCAAAAAGGATGAACAATCGATGGCCGTAGGCTTGTGGAACTTTTTCCCTGACCGCATCCAGCAACCGGTTATCGAATTGGCGGACGACTATGCCGAAATTGAATTTATTAACTGTACGGGCACGTTGTCGGGCCGTACTGTTCAATTAGACACGCCGCTTTACGCTTTCGAATATTGCGCCTTCAGTGTGAGGAAGTGAGTTTCCTGGAAGAGTTTTCTGCTATTTCCTTACCTATAGGTGGGTTTTTTCAGACGGGTCGATTACCTTTAGGCATACAACATTATTAAAAGCTGGGAAATTCTTGTTCACGAAATTACGCAATCGTATACGATTGCAATCGCATTTTTTTGCTTGGATACGTCTAATCCAACGTACTTTGTGGCAAAACTCATATTAGGAACCGACTCCTTTGTTTTGTAGCTCTGATTTGGATTGTATTGGGTGTTCACAAAACTCCATTACTTCCAAATTAACCTACGTAGAAGCAAAGTGGATGTCGGTTTCGTTCATTACAACTATGGGGGCTCATGCGGAAGGTTGACATCATAATGGTCATCCATTATCTTATTATTGTTCCTATCACTTGTGAAGCAGGCAACTTTCGTCGGGACAAGCCTTAAGTCGGTGGATGAAGTATCCGCGCGCTTAAAGGATCCTTTAGGATGGAGAGGCAGGTCATACACATGGAAACTGGCAAGAAAGCTAGTATTACCGTAGAAGTCGAGGTTCACGCGCCTGTTCAGCAAGTGTGGAAGTATTGGACGGAGCCTCAGCACATTATGCAGTGGTCGTTCGCGTCCGACGAATGGCATGCGCCTAACGCAGAAAACGACTTGCAGGCTGGAGGTAAATTCCTCACGAGGATGGAAGCCAAGGATGGCAGCTTCGGATTCGATTTCGCCGGTGTTTATGATGAAGTAAGGGAACACGAATTTATCGCGTACACACTTGGCGATGGACGGAAAGTCGCGATTACGTTCACTGGGCAAGGGGATAGCACAAAGGTTGTTGAAGTTTTCGACGCCGAGGACACCAACCCTATTGACATGCAGCAAGCAGGCTGGCAGGCGTTTATGGACAACTTCAAATCGTACGTCGAAAGATCCGAAGCTTAATAAAGGCAACACACGAAACACGCGTTTAAACTACAAATTCCAATTTCGAATGAACCTTCCGGCAGGAAGGTTTTTTTTTGCGGCGTGCGTACTCTTAAGCTGTATTAACGCTGGGTACCAGTTGAACGAGCTGGCGTGTATGATTTTTCATACACGTCTGCCTCGTCGCCCCCACATTCGGCGGATGCGCAGACTTATGTATACGAGGCGAGGCGTCCGGTAACTTTTAACATCTTTAAAGCAGTCGCGGTCCGCAGGACCAACGCGTGTGGGCTACGGCTTTTTCGCCGCATTTCATTACTTAACAATACGATGCAGCCTCCCCCTATTGCAGGAATTGATTGCAAGCCGCTAAAATATCGAAGCCCTTTCAATCGTATCTACAATTTAAGCTTGAAGAAGGAGGCACACCATCCAAAAGTTTGATGATTTATACGGCTATCCGTCGATTTTTTTTATTTGGAAATGTAAGCCAGTAATTTGTAACGCAATTGAAATATTTCTTTCATCCATCTTTAATGTTAAGAGCCTATAATAGAACTCGACCCCCTTTTTAAAATATAAATTACTTTGGCCCGCTGCCCGTTGCAGCGGGTCCCTTTTTTTGTAGGCAGGAAAAAACCCTTACGGCGCAAGGGTTCGCAGCACTTATGCAGTTGATAAAATGGTCGGCAAACCCGTTTTGGTCGGTTTTTGGTCGGCAGATGCGGGGATATTAGAGGATACAACCTGTTATTTCAAGAGATTTTCCAACGCTTCTGCGGCATTGGATTTGATGTTCGGCATGACGTGTGAGTACAAATCCATTGTAATTTTGTAGGAGCTATGACCGAGCATCGACTGAACGACCTTGGGATGAATATCCAGACTGAGCAGCAATGTCGCACAAGTGTGCCTGAGATCGTGAAATCGAATTCGGCGCATCTTATGCTTCTGCTGGAGCCGCGCCCATACATCGCCCAAACTGCGCAACGACAGAGGTTGACCGCTTTTGGTACAGATCAGATGACCAAGATTATGATAACCATCGCCATACTTCTCTCTCTCTTCCTCAATGGTTTGCAGCCGTATCCGTATTTGCTCAACGATGTAGTTGGGTATATCAACGGAACGAATACCGCTTACCGTCTTGGCACCTGGCTGAAGCGCCTTTTTGAAATTGATAATATTTCGGATCGATAAGCGTTTGTTCTCCAAATCAACATCCGAAACGCGCAAGCCCAGTATCTCGCCGCGACGCAAGCCGCAATGAATGGCGAGAGCGAAAATCAGGTGAAGGCGGTGGCTCCTTGTCGCAACTAAGAACTTTTTTGCTTCCTCTGGAGTCCAGTAAGACATCTCGCGAGATTGACGCTTTGGCTTTGTGATTAGTGACGCTGGATTGCTGGCTATCATTCCTTTAATTACTGCATCCTGAAGCGATTTGTGTATGATGTGGCAGAAATTTTTATTGTGACCTGACGAGAATCCTTTTCCTTCAATAGAACGCACAATGCTTTCTACAGCCATGGTGTTCAAATCCGAAAGCAGCGTTCTTCCAACAATGGGAATGATATGGTTATTGATCATCCGTGTGTAGCTGTGCTTTGTACTTTCACGCAAGTCCCTCCTGTTCTTGATCCATTCAACCAGGTAATCAGCATAGAGTGTTTTCTGCGGCTTAAGCACAACCCCATGATTAACCTCGTTGCGCTTCGCAATCTCCGCTACCTCTGCCTCTTTCTTTGTCCGAAATCCGCGCTTCTTATAAGTAACTCGCTTGCCATGTACATCCCTTACTTCAAAAACGTAGTAATACTTGTTTTTCTTCGCGTTCTCATCGAGTTTCACTGGCATTTCAATTATCCTCCCTTTGATTTTTCGTGAATTATTTCACAAGCTATTCTTTGATGGATCGCCACGAATGCTCACAAGCCGCATTTCGCATCACCTCCCTTCAAGATTCTGCTGTTACTGACCATTCATCCAATTAAAGAAAATATCACGAGTTACTCGAATCGACTTTCCTATACGAATGACATGGAATTGTCCTGAATTGACGAGCTCATATGCTTGGCGGCGGCCAATCCCAAGGATTTGTTGAATATCTGCGACTTGCAAAACATCTGGATAAGATTGATTCATTTGAATCACACTCCTTCTTTGGTTTTAGTAGCACACTTACGCTTTGGCTTCGTATCTTTCACTTCATTGAATTTGTCATTACCTGATATATTTGCTTTCGTTATATCAGGATGCTTCTCGATGACAACGCCTTTCCTGCCGAGTCCTGATGGACTAGGGGCTTCAATCATACGAATGTATCCATGATCGGCTAACACGCTCAATGTGCTGTCGAGGTTGTAAGCATTGGCAAACTTGCCTTTGGTTTTCTTCCATAGTTCCTGCTTCTTGATTACTTCCTCTTTGTCTGCAACAATAATGCTTAATAGATACTTGGCATCATCCAATCGTGAGTCAGACTTCATCACTCCGAATGCTGTCCTCGCCTGATTGACAAAGTATTCGCTATGCTGAATAAGTCGGTTTACGGTTTCTTCTGATATCTCTGTTGGTAGTTGCTCAAGTGAATCGGCAGTCTGTAGATGCTCCGCAATATGAAGTAATGACAAGACTCGCAGCATTTGACCAGGGAATCGCTCTGCCCATGAACGCATGGAATGATGGGTGAATTCATCCGAACCGTTCAATCGGTATTCATGCTTCTCAGCAAAAGCAATCCAAGCCTTTTCGGCAGCTTCCTCCAGATATAAACAGGAGGGGGCTTCTACCTTGTGGTTCATTAGAATTTGAATCTTACGGCTGTAGAATTCCAACTGTCCCCGATCAATGGGGGCTGGAACAACCTTCCGAATGCCTACAGGTTGCGGGGCAGCATACAGAAATCGTCCAAGGAATCCGCGTTCCAACAGACGTGCAGGCAAACCCTGTAACAAGCCAGGTTGGACGAAGAGGCCGATAGTCAGGATTGGTTCATAGAGTGTCTCAGATGGTCTTCCGACACGGTGTACTGTCATGTAATCACCAGTGAAGCTTTTCAAGTAGATGTCCAAAGAAGGCACGTTGCTGTACCTGCCATTGAAGTTGTCGAACAGCCCACCTTCCGACGATAACATTGCCATTTGTTCGTTATTGTCTTTCATTAAACCGATTAGCTTTTCAGGTGTAACATCATCGGTGAGATAGGTAGGCGGCTTCAACTGTTCCTCTGCCACGCCTTCATATTTCCTCCGATACTCAGCTTGAGCATCCTGTTGGAACTTGATTAATGGTTCTGCGAGTAGATTATATACAGCGCTCTTCCGCTCGCCTGATCGCATAGAGACGAGCGTGTAGAGATTTGTCTTTTCGGTGTGCGCTCCATTAAGAAATGGCTTAATGACGAACTTCTTCGCAGTTGCAGCCGATAAAACGGACAATAGAGTAATTCCAGATGCATCAATCGGTGTTTGAGTTGAATCAGCGACCATTTCAATCAGATGGCGGAAGCGTTCTGGCAGGATGGATGCAGGAAACGGCTCAAGATTTGGCGAATCAAAGGGTACGACGTCTTTCCATTCTTCTTTTAGAAATTCGCTGATCTTCACTGCCAAGGTATTAAGTTTTGTTGTCATAGGTTGATGCCTCCATATTCGTATTGGTTTTCGGAATGTTGGCTCCATTCGCCCTCGCTCCATTGCGTGTTGCTTGCTCTGGAGATGACTATAAAGCAGTTTTTCGGCATGTTCAATAGCCCGAAACCCTTGTGTGGTCAGGCTTTTTCACGACTGGATAAATCGACTGATCTACTGCTTTAGGCCATTGATTTGACTGGGAAAAACGTTAATTTGTGTGGTTGACGTGAGTTCTGACCGCACTAATCAAATTAGCGAAAAGGGGATGCTGGACATGGAAAATCAATCTGTTAACGGACAAACATTACTACCTGATGAGATACGGAATCTACTCTTGAAACTACCTGGATTCAGGATGAAGCAAATACGTTTAAAGTTAAATGCTATGTATCCTGGGGAATTTACACTGAAATCTGTTGCTAAAGCTGCGAAGTATTCTGAAAGTGGTTACGCAAAGCTAGAATCAGGTGAAACGATCAATCCTCAAGATGAAACCATAAGGGTATTTAGTGAATACTTTAGCAACTACAATGTCCCGTTAGGATTTTTCGATAAGACACCAGTCGGTTCCGTTGAACCGTTCTTTCTTGGTAAACAAGAAGATATGCTGCCGTACTTCGATTCCTATCACAAGGAATTTGGTCAAAAACACCCTCTGGATTCCAGGGAGCTATCTGATATAGATGATGACTATGTGTATTCTGACTACGCAATAGATGTCGATCAGGATGATGCAGAGGAAAGCGAGGATGGTGGTTACACGCTGAATCAAATTGGTATCGAGGTTACGTTAAATGCTTATCAGGTGTCTACTGGAAGTATTCTATGGGCAAGAAGGTTGAATCAGATGGCGGCAATACCAATGAATGAATTATCCAACTTTGAAAAAGCAGTGCGTAGGGAGGTTAATGGCGTAATCAGCCAATATAGCCAAATGCAATCACTTCAAGAACAATTACAGGATAGCCAGACCAGACAAAGACTGCTTGAAATGCAGGTAGCACTAAAAGAGAAAGATCAGAAATCCGACTCTGATTCATCACTTGAGCGATTAATCGGAACGCTCTTGAAGGTATAAGACACATATGTTTTATAGGGCACTCTCTTTTTGGAGTGCTTTTCTGTTACTTTGAATACGAACATATATTCCTATTGTGTATTTCTTCTGAAATGGTTTCGATGCTGTTTGAAGGGAAAATGCAGGAGATAAGTATGTGCCAGTTTCTTGACACGCATTCCCTATCTTACTAGCAGAGGACAGTAACCATGGACATTCTCACCGACACTAAGCGACTCAAGGTTAGGCTAACCGAGCTTCAGGCCCGCATATTCTTCGACCGTGTAATCAAACCGTACAACAATAGACGCGATGATCCGATGTACTTCTATACCATCCAAGACAAGCACAACGGGGTTTACCTCGGCCTGCATCCACGCGAAGCCTGTATTGCCAAGAAGTATACTGTAGCACTCTCGTTTCACAGCTATTCGCATGGCAGCGCACTATTGGAGCTTATATTCAGTGTTGTGCCGCTGGAACGATGGATGGTAAGTGAAATGCATGTAGCGTTTGATTTCGGCCTCCCATACGATCAATTCCATATTGTTCGGCCAGCTAAGAAGGCCACCGTGGAGATCAATCCAACATCTATGTATGTAGGCAAGCCCAGTTCTGCCTCCAGCTTGTATATCTACGATAAGCAGGTGCAAATGAGGGAGAAGTGGGGAATACTCACCGACATATGGACAAGAGTGGAAATGCGGTATAATCTGCCACGGATGAAAAGGGTATCTGAACTGACTGTAGAGGATTTCGCTGCCGCCGACCAATATTATGTAGTTACCGACATATCGCAGCTTCCTGATCATCTAAGGGGCATTATCGATGATCTGAATGCCGATCTGATCAACTGGAAGGATGATGTACCCAGAAGGACAAAAGATAAAATAAGAGAGTGCGCATCCACACAGGCCATCAACCTGTATGAACCGCTACTCTCTAAGTTGGAGAACACCGATATTGGCGCATTCATATACACACCAACGAAGCAGCATGGCGAGCTGACTTCATAAGCAGAATAAGCATTAGACAATTACTCGTCAAGTGCGGACAAAATGACTAATATGGCTGTATCCCGCACCATTCCTGGTCTCATTCCCGTTCCGAGTATAATACTAGAATAGGACGTGAATAGATGCACGGCGAAATATCCTATTGATGTCTTCATTTTGGTATGATTCTAGTCCGATTTGAGTTACTGGAATCATCTCATATGTATCAAGGGTTTGGAGCATTATAGTATTGTTAGCTTTCCTTTTCGAACAACTGGATTAAGGTATGAAAGTCCCCGATTACTTGTCCTGCGAATCCAATTCCTTTACGTTCAACGTCGTCGATCCCATATTCATCTATTAAATGGTTGAGGCTGGACCAAGCCCGATCAATCTGCTCCCTTTCTTCATTAGTAAAGATGTCGATTAGGAGATCATCCGATATAGTTATTTCCAATGGGATTTGTCTAATGGATTCCCAATCGATAACCACAGGAGAAGGGGCAAATGGTGAATCAACTTGATACTTCCCGAGAACTGCCTTATGTATTTGTCTAGCCGTTTTAAGGATACGCTTGATGTAAAGTAGCCTGAGTAGTTCTCTCCGCTGACGCTCCTTCTCCTGTATTATTACGAATTGCATTCTAACGTGTTCATTGGATTGCCGCCTCTGCGCTTCTTTCTGCTGCGAGCGCATTCCTTTCAGCGGCCTGAGTGTTTCGGCGGGCAGTCCACCAAGAGAATACACTGACGACAATAGCTACAACAGCTAATATCGAAGAAATCCATTCTACGGGTTCCATTTCCATGTACGGTCACTCCTTTCTCATATGAATGTATTAACAGATGCTTTAGCGGTCAAGGGCCGAAGGGGCGAAGCCTTTACCCTTGACGGCGTATCCTTCATTACATGCTGACCAATGCCTCTCCAACTTGCTTGGAGAGCCTGCTTGCGGCGAGCTGCCCTAAGCATTAATCTCTTTCGTGTATGCTCTGATGAATTGAAGAAATGCCCTAATGCAAGCTGATTTGAATTGATCGTAGGTAAGATCGACTTCGTATACTCTTCTTTGACCTTCATTGCCTCGGTCACGTTTGCGATTAAATTCCACATGATTCTCCGCTACAGTCACAGAGTTCATCATACTATAGTCGCTATTAGCGAAACTGAAATTCCAGTAGTTTCCTTCGTGAGCGAAGCAATTTCGTATCTCGTTGATGATCCGTGCGAATATCTCCATCGTAATCTGAGTACTCAAACGATCAGAATTATTGATTCGAGCCTTGTACTCGGTTTCAGTTTCGTGGCTCAGTTGTTTGAACCTGTATCGTTCGTCTCCTAGACTTCTACGGAAACGTTCGAGGATCAAGCGTTTATCGTCGGCTTCGATGAATTGATTGAAAAAGTCTATGACAATTTTGTATTTCAACATCTCAGCCCCTGCCAGTGAGTACAACGTTTCAATGCAGACAACAAAATAGAAAATCTTAAGAGAGTCTTTTCCAGGTCGAACCTCATCCATAGCATCCGCAAGCGTTACTAACCTATGTACGCTATTGAGCATTCTACGCGGAATATTGTTACTCCGCAAACGCAAGGCAGAAGTAATGAACGCGGCAAGCTCCTCCTTGTCCGAAACGAATGGAGCGTAAAATTCCATTAGCTCAGGAAAGAGCGATTCATCATTCATGGCGGTAACAAAATACAAGTAAGCGTCCATTTGAGCATCTTCATCGGCTGTATTTGCTATTTCCAATGCCTGATCTTCGGAAAGATCAAGCTTCTCGCAGAACACCGATAACGGCACATTCGCTTCTTCTAGCATTCGGAGCAATGTTGACATTTGCATCTCCCCCTTAGTGCTGATTATAGCACGTCCCACCCAGAGACAGCGTAATATTTGACCTTTAGTGGGGACGGACATGAAATGCCTAAAACCCAGTAGTGACGCGGCTTCGCAGTCTTTTTGTATCGAGGTGTGTGTAAACATGACGAAATAGAACTTCGCTTCTAGAAAAATTCTCCAGAGGTATTGATTATCAGTTCCCAAATGGTTATATATGTATTGTGAGTTAGAACCGCTACTCAGCGGCGGGGATATCTCCTTCCTTTTCCTTCGGCTCCTCTTCAGCAGGGGAGGAGCCATTACTACATATAGCAAGGAGCTGCTTGTATGCAATATAGAAACCTTACAGAGGAACAGGTGGAAATGGTAATAAGCTATTTGTTTAATACCCGAGAGCCAATGATGATTATTAATGAAGATGTCCTAAGTGTAGGAGACATATTGAAGCTCAAGAGAATACATGACGGGTTCAGTCAGTCCGAACTTTCTCGATTACTCAAAATGTCGACGGGCACTTTATGTGAAATTGAACGAAACATAAGAAGTGTCCCGCCAAGGAAACAGAAAGCGGTGGATAATTACATTTATAAGACGTTGTTCATGCTTGATCGGCTTGAGTTTATAAAAGGTGGCAAAACTGATGAGCAAGGCAACTTCATTCTGGATTTATATGATATTGAGGACGACGAGGAGGATGAAGATAATGAATAGTTATGATGAATTAATTGAGGCTCTAAGGCGGGAAAGTGAGTTAAGCACATGTTCGGAGGCCCAAATGGCCGCGAATGCTCATATGATCAACTTGTACACATGCTTAAAGAACAAACGATCATCAAGCAGCGAGGCTAAGACTGCAAAAGATATTACAATGGACATCATGCTCCAGCGTCTCGCAGACCCACAATACCGCTTCAGCGTTAAATCGCTTAGAGAAGACTATTAATCAGATGTATAAGGGAGAGACGGCCATAATAGCCATCCCTCCGATAATGAATCAATTGGCTCGATAAGCGTCCTCCGCTTCTGATTCTGATACCTCATCCATAGTCCTACGCATTAGATGCTCCAATTGACGAAGCTGTTCGCGGGATAATCCCAATTGTTTTGCTGCTAAAATGGCATAACCTATTGCTGTTTCATTTTTCATGATAAGTACCTCCGTAAGGTTTTGTTTTAAACTGTGATTGGTGGGAATGAACGAACCACAAAGCGCGAAATGAAATGGAGCGTGCCATCCCATCGCCGAAGGCGAGCAGAAAGAGGGAGACAGCAAGTTATGCCGCCTCCCAACGATGATTACATCAAATCTCGTTCCTTCAATGATACGAAACTGTCTTTACTCACAATGACGTGATCAAGACAAGGAATTCCGATGATCTCCGAAGCCTGGGAAAGCCGCTGGGTTAACTGGACATCCTCGGGAGATGGAGTGCAGTCGCCAGAAGGATGATTATGAATAGCGATAATAGAGCTTGCCGAACGCTTTATGGCTGGAATGAACGTCTCGCGGGGGTGAACTAAGCTGCTGTTTAACGTGCCGCGAGATATCATCTCCGTACCGATAATGCCGTTCTTCGTTGAGAGCATGATTATGTGAAATTCCTCGACGTTCAGAATTCCGATTGTATGGCGGAATATATCGAATACGTCTCTCGGTGAGCGGATGAATTTCGGCGTTTCCTTCGGCATATTCAAAAGCCGCGCCAACTTCATGGCTGATTGGATTTGCTTGGCGCGCATTGGACCAATCCCCCTGATCGATTTAAGCTCATGCTCTGTTGCATCCATCAGGTCGAATGGCGTGTTGAACCTGGAAACCAGTTCTTGAACGACTGGGCTGCTCTCCTTGACGCAGAGAGCTTCGGAGAGGGCCGAACGGAATGTATATGAATAATTCATTTGTACATAACCTCCAATGGTTTGATTGAGATAAACAAAAATAGGGAGTCAGCCGAAGCCGCTCCCCCTTGAATGGGTTAGAGATGAATGATATTATTGAATCGAAAAAGGTTTTACTGAGGGCGCTGGCAGGCGTCCTTTTTCATGCTTTGCAGTTGCTCAATCTGCATATCCGTCATAACCAACTTGGCCAAGCAACGCATATACCGTAGCCCATCTTTGGAATGAAGTGGAGCATTGCCATCCAGACGCTTCCTGACGCTCTGTAGAGCCTTTTTACGCTCTTGTAGCTGTTTAATCATTGTGTATCATACCTCCTTAACCAACTCGATTTTGACGCTTTAAATGGCTTTCTAACTGCTTGGGGTAGTACTTGGCGAAGTATCCGCGAACATACCGATTAGAAAGTTCCTCGTCGATCTTCCATACGCGCTGGAAGTACACCCCCAAGACGCGAGCCGCCATAACCAATTGATTCTGCATTACAAGCTGACGCAGCAGAGTAGTCATCTCGTCAGCTATTTGTTTTTTCTCCACGCTTGTTTACCTCCAGTTGATTGTTGATTGTTTCCTGCCATTCCAACATGGCATGCACGACTTCCAACAGGCATACACTGAACGGATAATCCTTGATGAGATGATCGGAATGATTTGGTTCCAATCGCTCAAATTCTTTGCTTAATAGAATCATTGCCGTCGATGCATCCCTTAGCTTCTTATGGAACTCATCCATATGAATCACCTCCTAGTGGCGTACTTCTCATTCCGCCCAATATAGTTGCTGTTAAACAAAAAAAGGCTCCCACCAATACCGTGTTGGTATCAGTAGAAGCCTTAGTGAATCTGTTTTCTTATTAGCTTACGCAGTTGTTGGTTCGCCTTTTTGGAGAAGGGATCTTTGTGCCTGCTCTTTCTCCATTCAATATACTCGTTCCAAATGGTTGAGCGAATTTCTTCCAGAGTAGCTAAGTCAAGTCCCGTCAGCCGATGAAACAAATTGTTGACCTCATAGTTCTGGGCGGACAAAGCACCTGCATCATACCGCCATTTTTCCTGCCCTATGCTCAGCACGGCGGATATGCCATATACCTTGATGCATACTTCTCGCTGGCATACGGTTCCCCGATAATCATTGAACTCTGTGAAATGAAGCTTTTCTGTTTCATAAATCTGGTACTGGATGTTATCGACTTTCCTAACCGCCAGCAGTTTCTTTGTCATGGCTCTTCACTCCGATTCTGAATTGATATGGATGCCGCGCCGAATCAACTCTTGTTTAAGAAGTTCAATGAACTCCTTGTCCAGACTTAACTTATGAGCCAACTCATACGCTCCCAACAATAGTTCGTCGCTCATTTCATTCACTGGCTTCTGATTATTCTGCATTTATTTCTGCCTCCTTCCTTTGTATGGGCATCATCTCACAGCCCTGGATAATCTCTGTCATGCCGATGCACGCAAAAAAAGGCCGTATCCACTCCATCTTGGAATGAATAGGCCTTTTATTGTCTGCTGATTATTCGTCTTTCCAATCAAGCATATAGCTTAGCATTTCGTATGCTCTCTTTTGGTCAGTAACGCTTCTGCCCTGAAATTTGGAAACAAGCAGGGATAAGTAGTACTCATCCCTCCCTTTCTCCAATGGCTGAATGAATCTAAACAACTCCTCGAACGGCACATCAAGTGCGACGGCAACCTTCTCAATGCTTTTCATCGTTACATTGTTTTCGCCTCGTTCAATACGACCGATGTATGTATAATGCAAGTCAGCTAGCTCGCCCAGCTTCATCTGGCTCCACTTGCGTTGTTCTCGTAGTGATCGAATGCGTTCTCCTACTACCTTCATTGTACGACTATTCATTACTCTCACCTCTAAGGCAACGATAGCTTAGAGTTAATAGAGCATCGACAGCGCATTGATATTATCGGACGGATATTATAGCATATAAGTAACAATTGTGATATATATACTATAGATGTTCAGCTGGTTCATTAGTTGTAGTCTGTAAGTACTGCCATTCTGTGGTCAGGGGGTAGGCGATTTAAGATGCCAATTGTCTAATTGGTGCTACATTATGTCCTGCGCTTTTTTTGTAATTTTTGAAATCTACATTATGATTTTTCTTCATATTTATTGAAAGGAGCTATTGTCATGCTATGGGGAGCTGTCGTTGGCCTGGGTTTTCTAATTGCAATGTTCCTTGGAGCAAAGGGTATGGGCGAGAAATTCCAGTTAGGATGTCTTATCGGAATCGTGGTCATCGTCATTCTTGCTATTTTGTTTGTCGCGTTATTAACTTCAATGTAACTGGAGGGCATACATATGAATGCTGTAGGTAGAATGTGCTTGCTCTGCTTATTGGTATTAATTGCAGGCTGTGGTACAGATGCAACAGACAATAGCCAAGCGGGAGCAAAGGCTAAGGTGACTCAATTGGTCAAAGACAGTATAGGTAATCAGTTAGGAGCCACTGTGGCCAAAACGGTAAAGGTAGATATCTCAAAGGTCACTGTAGACGAGTCTGAAAGCAGAATGTACCTTGAAGGCAATGCTCAGTATAAACGTGAAGGCTGGAGTGAGAATGGAGTTGAAAAAGAAAGTATGACTACCTTCAAGTTCCAATACAATTTACAGCACAATGGAACCGAATGGACTGTGAAAAATAAGTTGCACTACGATGAAGAAGCAAGCTATAAAGATAAAAAATAGGGGTGAACGCGTTGCGTCGAATATTCAGTTTGGTTTTGGTTGCACTTACAGTATCAATCTTAGGATGCAGTAATAATGCTAGCCAAGAGGGTTCATCAGTTGTCTATCAAGGGAAAGCTATAGAAGGAATATCGGATGTTGCTTGGAAGTTTAAAACGGAACCAAAAACTAATCTCAGCCAACTTCTAGTTACACCAGAATATACATACTTTGGTACTGATAAGGCGCTCTATGCTATCGACACTAAAACGGGGAAGGAGAAATGGAGCCATCCCATAAATGGACTCCCGTCTGTTCCTGCCTTAGTTGGAAATACCTTGATTTACAATGATATAGGCGGAATTCGTGCTGTAGAAGCCGATAGTGGTGTGGGAATCTGGAAATACGATTACAACGAGAATGTAGCTGCTGAAATAATGGAGAAATCAACGCTTGCATCCTCCAGCCGAGCATTTATTGTAAAAAATATGAGCGATGGGCGAACATCCATAAATGCAATTGATATAAAGTCAGGCAAGGTAAGCTGGGAATATGGCGAAACCATTCCTTACAACGGGATAGTACTCGTCGCGGATAAGCTATACTTCTCTGTACAGGGAGTCATTCATATTGTCGGTGAAAACGATGGCAAGCTTATCGACACCATTCCTCATGATGCAATGATTTCAAATCTGAAGGTTATAGATGACCAACTATTCGCTGCTGATTTGGGAGGAAGTATCACTGCTTATGATTTAAGTTCAAAGGAACGGATATGGCAGTACAACAATGAAGACTTAGCTTTTCCAACTTCGCCGATTCTAACCGTCTTACAAAATCGAGTAGTCATCTCTGATGTGAAAAGTGGCCAAATGATCGGACTTGATTCTAAAACAGGAAATGAATCATGGAATACAAGAATCGGTGACGAAAAATACCTATTAGCCATACCATGGGTTATTACGCAACCGTCTGTACTCTCAGATACATTATATGTAGGTACTTGGGATGGGGAGCACGATATGGCAAAAGGCTTTCCTGCCTATTCAAACCTCATTGCGATTGACAGCAACACAGGAACGGAGTTGTGGCGGCAAAGGGTCGATGATTACATCATGCATTCTCCTGCGTTCATTAATGGTCAGACCATCATTACAAATATGTATGAATCCATAACGGCATATAATGAAGGAAAGGCTCCAAAGCAACCGACAACAAGCTCAGAGTCTTCCGTTGAGCCGTCTAGTAAGCCAGATCATCAATCAATGAGTGAAATAGAAACAGATGCGATATTAGAAGAGGAGATTCAATTAATCGATTTTGAAGGAGATTGGTCAACAGCTGATTCCAATGAGATGGAGATTACTCTAGAATTTACAGATAGCGAGAATGGCATTATCACTTATCATACATCTGGCAGTGATGTACCAACCCCATTTCAATACGTTCATTTTGACTACAACACTCTTATGGCAAAGATTGGTCCTGAAGAGGAACCGACTGTACTTGTCCTTTATGAGAAAGGAAAGTTGGGTTACAGAGATAATCAAAATGATTATACGCTCGAAAAAGCAGATGTAACAAATGATGTTGATGATTGGGCTCAATTAATCAGAGATGGATTCGAAGGTAAATGGTGTGATTCAAGTCAAACGTATTGTTTTGAACTTAAGCTAACTGATGTAGTGGAGGGGACGCTTGATTATTACCAAGAGCGAGAGCCATCCCAAGAATCATTCCGTATCACCTACATGGATATGTATGACATCACGATTGATATTGAAAACTCGGGGCAAGTATTCCTTAGCTTGAGCAAAGATAAGGAGACAATGACATATGAAACAGATTCATTCACTGAAATGATGACAAGACAGAAATAGCGCCCATGCGGCGCTATTGGTATATTAGGAATATCTTGCACAAAATCTAGAAACAAATTACACTTGTTTTTGTTGCATTCAAAAAGTTTTTTCAAAGCCTAATAGTAAAAGGAGATGTTATCTTTGACTCCAGAAGAATTACTGGAAGTTTTGAAACGGTACAGTGACTACACTGCGGCTGTGCCAACTGATTTTGATTTATTCTATAAATGGGCGCCTATAGTTTCTCCTATTGTATCGCTTATACTGGTCCCTTTTTCTATATATATAGTTTATAGAAATGTGGATAGAACCCAAAAAAAGAATAGAGAAAACGATATCTTGAAGCAAAGACGTGATCTGGAATTGAAATCAGCAGAAGAGATGTTGGAGGAATTGACTAAAGTAAAGATAACCTACCAGGACATAATTGGAATCAAGCTAATCTACGAAATGTTCGTATCAATTGGCTCCACAGTAACTGTGGACTCTATTAAGTCTCACATTGCTAAGTGTATGGTAGAGCAACATAAGGTTACTAATTCAGTTGCATCACAGTTTAGAAAAAGAAGGATCATATTAAAAGATTTAAATAGCGACATAGAGAAAGTATATAATTGTGGATCTGATATGGGGGATAAACTAAATCAATTTTATAAATACTTTTCGAGCGAACCAGGTCACACTGATAATGAAATCATGCAAAGTGCTGCTATTATAAGCCAAAGCGCTTTGGATTTAACGGACCATGTAAACCAGATAATTGATAAACTTCAAGATAAATATTTTGCACCTTTGTTTGTCGAGAAATCTTAATTTGGACCTATCATGTTACAAGCATTCAAAGGTATGGCGGCAGAATGAGGAGCGACATTAATAGTTAGAGAACCGCTATAAGTTTTTATAAAGAAGGTGTGTGCGTGCATTATCTTAAATTTAAAAGGGAACAGTCAGGGAAATGCAACATATGCGGTAAAATCGAAAAGCTGACATGGGATCACGTTCCCCCTAAAGGTGGCCAAGCCTTTAATGATATTGAGCAGGAATCTATCTTCCAATACTTGGCTGGTAGTAATGGAGAGCGCAGATATCAGTTTTCTCAGAACGGAGTCAAATATAGAACGATTTGTAGTAACTGCAACAATGCATTATTAGGAGCAAAGGCCGATCCTGTGTTGAACGAACTTGCATCGGACGTCATGCTTATGATTAAGACCAAGATTATGCTGCCACAGGCAACAATTCATGTTAAGACAAAGCCAGCACTAATCTGTAAATCATTACTCGGTCATATGCTCTCAGCAACTGGTGATTACGGTGATAGCAAAATTGACGATAAGTTTAGAGAATACGTGCTGGACGAATCAATGATTGTTCCTAAAGGAATAAAGGTGTTTTATTGGATATATCCGTACATGAGCCTAAAGATAATTAGGGATATCGCAATGCCGCAATACAGAGGTACATGGAGTGATTTTAGCAGAGGGGATATTGGTATGTTCAGCATACTCAAATACCCCCCTGTCGGTTATTTGGCTACAGATTTAGATGCCTACGAAGGGTTGCATGAATTGACGCAGTATTGCGGAAAACGCTTGGAGGACGAGACGGAGATTCCGTTCAGAATGGACATAATCCATCCTGAATACTGGCCTGAAGCTGGTGAGGGTACCTTTGTCATGGGAGGAGAAAAATTGGGGAATGGAGTGTCTGCCAAACCCCGCAAACGAAAGTAGAGTTTGAAGCAACCGCTAATATATTCCAATTCATAACAAAGGCTGCGGAGGAGTTAGTCCCACACAGCCTAAGCTAAGCATTCAATGTGTTCGTCTCAGTTGTTCTAACTGCTCTGTTGAAAGCCCAGTCAGTTCTGCTACGATTGATAAGTCCATTCCTTTAGAAAGCATGTTCTCGGCAACTTCCAATTTCCCTTTTAAATTACCGAAAGACTCTCCTTCTGCTCTTGCACCCTCTAGCATGGAAGCCTCATCATGCAGAGCCTTTTGTCTCATCTCGTACATGCGACGTGCTTCTGCATCCTGGCTTAGATATTCCAATGCAGTCATCGCTTTACCCAAAGCTGGTTCGTTCACCCTCAACACCTCCCAGTTCGTTGTATCTTCGCTTTTCAGAAACAACAGCCAGTTGAGCAGGCCGCCTTCACTCGGTATGTTCTGCGCATTCAGCTTGGACAGCTCCATGATATGGATTTCAATATCGTCGACCAGCGTAATGCCGCTATGGTCTTCCCGTAGATGGAAGACGCTGTGGTAACGGTCGTTAGGCAGAATGGAGAAGTTAAGAATGTTGATCGTGACACACTTGCGAAGCCGCTTGTATGACTGTCCTTCTTCAAGCTGCCCTGCGTACTGCTTGCTCCAATAGTACAGCGTGCGCTTCTCATTATCGTACTTATTGAACAGTTGCATTTCCACGTTAATGAGCTTGCCTTCAGCCGTTCTGGCCTGAATGTCGAAGATCGATTGCTTATCGCGCGGCGAATCCTTATCCGTGTATGGGTTCATAAGGACGATTTCGGTGAGCGGCGGTTCTCCAGCCTCCAGAAAGGTTCTGTTAAGAAAGGCAAGCAATATATCCTTGTTCTCTTCACTGCCGAATATACGCTTAAATACGAAGTCGTTCTTGGGATCAAGCAGTTCATGCATCCGAATCAACTCCTATCTTTGTCAATATTATACCATAACAGGCTCGTATTCCACATACGCAAAAATGCCCGAAAACACTGCATCAAGCAGGGCTCCGAGCATTCCACGCGAGTATACCAGCTTTGTTTTTTTGGTCGGTTTTTGGTCGGCAACCCCAGGAAACCGACCAACTTTTTGGGATACCACAGGACAACTCCCCCTCTGCCGACCTGCCTCAAAGCCTTTTAAATCATGACATTAGGACACCTCCGCAATTACACGGATACGCGAGGAAACTGGTCGAAAACCACTGACTCACTGCCCGTTGCAGCGGGTCCCTTTTTTTGTAGCGGGATGCCGCTCGTAGAGGTCGATCATACGTGCTCCAATGATTTCCGTTTACCAGTGTCCAATGCCCTGAGGAGCTGTGCGGTTCTTGTACGCCGCCTTGCTCAGTATTTGACTGTCGCGCTCCATTCGGTATTGTCGAACTGGGTGTTGCCGATCGAGTCGAGCACGAAGTAAAGATTGTCTCCGGCCGTCACGGATACCGACAATTCGTAATCGATTCCGACCGTGTTCGTGGCCCCGATCGTTTGCCAACCCGATGCCGGCCAAATTTGCGTGCCGTTCTTCATGATTTTCGCCTGGACGCCGTTGCCTCCTTGTCCCTCATAGCCTTTCGCGATATGCCCGAATACGGTCACCGTGCCCGTTGTCGGAGCGGTCCATGTCCGGGCCGATTTCACCGTCGTATCGGGATGGTTCCAGTAACGGGACAGGATCGAATAGCCGGTTCCTTTCCAGTAGCCGTTTGCCGCGTTCCAGGTCAGATTCGTGTAAGTGACGAGATCGCTAGTCTGCTTATAAGACCAATTTCCGGCTCCCTGTACATTTCCGAACGAGTTCGCCGCATTGTCTCCCGAAGTCGCCGCCGTCGCGAACGCGGACTTATTGTCGTCTCCGTCAACCGTTCTTATTGTATACGAATCGGATAGCGAAGCTCCCGCGAGAAAGACATAATTGCCTTTGGCGACCTTCGTGCTGTATACGCCGTTTTTGTAAATTTCGTAATGGGACACCCAATTGTTGTCGGCGCCGGCCGTCCATGTCAGCGAAACGCCTCCGCGGTTCATTTGAGTCTCGAGCGTTTTGGCAGCGGCGGATGGCGCTGTTGGATTCGTCGAATCGGTTCCCGCGCCCGGATAGTTGGTGACGTTAAGCCAGACGAGATCTCCGCCCCAATCTTGCGCGCCTATGCCGTTGGCCATCCAATAGGCTCCCGTATTCGAGACCTGAAAGCCCGAATTGTGGAAGCGGACCGTATAATTCAAAGCCGGCTGCAACCCTTTGGGATATACAGTGACAAAATTGGCGTTGAAATGGCTGTGCAGAGGAATAATGACGCCTTTGGTGTTGTCGTTGTTCATCCGCTGGACGTAATACGTTTTATCGTCGTTGGTAACCTTGTCCGGATGATACATTTTTGACCAGCGTCCGGCCAACCCGATCGATTTCATGAAATGGTAGATGTCCGCGTTTTTCCGGAATGCTTCCAATTGCGCTGGAGTAGGCGTTCCGTCCGCGTTCCATTGCCATGCGCTGCCCAACAATGCCCTTAAAGTGACTTGGCTCGCGGACCAACTCAGATTAGACCCCGCATCCAGATCTCCCCAATACTTATCGGGCGCATACAAATAAGAAGGCGTATATATCGAATAATGCCCGTTCGCGCTGTCCGTCGTCTGAACGATGTCCGCGTAGCGGAAAGCTTCCACCGACATTTGACGACCGCCGCAATTGTTGACATTGATGCCTGAATTCGGATTTGCCGTTTTGAAGTCTTTCATCAGTTTAAAATAATTAAGGCTCGCATTGATTTGATTTACGCCGGCGCCGTCAAAGGAGCCCCCGCCAAAATCTTGCCGCCAGATCCAGTCTCCCCACTCCGCGCGTTTGGAATTCAACTTATTCAGCATCCAGCTATTTACCGCCGAATTGGACATTATGAGCTCGTTTTGCATATTGTTCGCAATGCTGCAATCCGAAACCGTACCTGCGGTATCCCATGTTGGATTGGCCGTCAATACCGCCGAGCTTGCATTCGCATTCCAAATGGGCATCCATACCATCAAGTCCATTTCATTCTTCTTTGCCAGCTTGTTCAATTGCCCGAAATTCGTCGTCGTAATATTATTCCAATCGCCCGCACGGTCGTACCAATGGTCGTCGATATGCCACATATCCGCTCCGACGTAACGGAAATACTCTGTAAATCTAAACATATTGGCGTGATCGAATTTGGTGCCCGCGCTCCATATAAAAGGCTTGACGGCACCCACCCACTTGTCTTTAGTCAAATCCCATTTGTAACGGTATTGGAAATCTTTTAACGCGTTGCCCGCGTCATCCAGATCTCCCTTGTATACCATGATGTGGGTGAGCGGAAGCCTTAGCGTGGCGCCGGCGGCCAGCGTCGTTCCGTTCGCGCCGTATGCGTCAACTTGCACTGTGCCATTGCCGCTAAACCTCGAAAACCAGTTGCTCCCGTAACTCCAGCCGAGCAGAACTCCGTCGTCGTGGGCCGTACGCCGGTACACGACTTCCTGCAAATAGTCTTCCGCGCCGTAATGCACGGATTGCAGTTCCCTGATCCAGCCGCTCGAAGGCGTATCGGTTTGCAATCGAAGAGATGTCGCCTTGTTATTGCCGCCGGTAAAATAGTAGAACTTCGTGTCTCCGGACGCGATATCGGTGGACATGACATTCGTAGACAGTAATTCCGGATCGGAGATCGTATAGCCGCTGCCTGTACGGTTTTTGAATTCCGTATATTGCTCGATGACGCCGGTGCTCGGCCATATGATGTAATGCAGCGTCACGTCGAGCACGCTGTTGCGGATCGTAATGTCCTGGGTGACTGAACCCTGTTCCCCCACAGCCGAAGACTCGCTCACCAGTGTCCATCCCCCGCCGTTGCCGTGGTAGCTCGCGCCGGACACCGTTATGCGGAATTCGGTGCCGGTCTGGCCGCTCTGAAGCATTTCGCGCGAAGTAAGTTTGTTGTACAGACGGGTCATTCTGAAGTTTCCTCCGCTCAGCTGCACCTTCTTCTCGATCGTCCCCGTTCCCATCGTCCAAGTACCCGTGACACTGTCATAGTTCGCATAGGCGTCGCCCGAAGTCGCGGCGACGACTTCGTTTCTGTCCATCGTCACTAATAATCCGCCGAGTACCAGGATGGCGGCCACCAGTTTGATCAAAATCCGGTTCATCTCTTCCCGGTTTTTCACTGAACATCGCTCCTCATTTCGAAAGATTTGGCCTTGTAAACAATGAAGCTTCTCTTCACCTCCTCTCCGGACGAGCGTAAATGAATGAATGAATGAATTATCCTTTCACCGCCCCTGCCGTCATGCCTTCGATCAAATATCGCTGGGCGAACAAGTAGAAAAGCAGCACCGGCATCGCACAGACGACCAATACCGCAAACAGCAGCTCCCATTGCGTGCCGTATATCGAATTGAATTGATAGACCGTCATTGGCAGCGTCTGCTGAGACGATTTCGGCAGCCATATAAACGGGCCGATGAAATCATTCCACGTACCCATAAACGTCAGAATCGCGCCGGTAACCAGAATCGGCTTCAACTGCGGCATGATGATTACGAGCAATAGGCGGAAAACGCCGCAGCCCTCCATCATCGCCGACTCGTCGATTTCTTTCGGAATCGATCGGATAAAACCTGTGATCAAAAACACAAGCAGGGAAGTCCCGCCCGCCGCACCAAGCAGGATGAAGCCGATCCTAGTTCCGTACAGTTGCAAATAGTCCATGACAAGCACGGTAGGAATAAGAAAACCGCCGGGAATAAGACCGAAAAGAAAAAAGCCATATAAAAGCCGGGTGATCCCATCCTGTCGTCGCGCCAGAATGAACGAGGTCGCAGAAGACAGCAGCATCTGGACAACGATGGCGAACGCCGCGAAATAGATGCTGTTATACAAACCGGTCTTGAAATTCGACGTTTTTAACACTTCAGTATAGTTTTCGAAATGTAGCCGTTCGGGCAGCGCGAAATTCAATTGAGCCGCTTCGACAGGTGATTTCAACGAAATCTGGACCGCGAAGTAGAACGGAATGAGCACGACCAGCGTCAGCAGCAACGTGAACAATTCCAGAGCGCCGAGTTTGAGTTTGTTTTTTTTGGTCCGCATCACAAATCGACCTCCCGCCGCTTGAAGTAGTAAATCATCGGGATCGCGAGAAGCAGAATGCTGACGACAAGAATCAGGTTGATCGCCGTGCCGTAAGCCCGTTGGCCGGAGCTCATATGGAGTACGACGAGTCCCATGACCGTCGGAGCGTTCGTGCCTCCGCTGCCGGCCATGAGATACGGCAGATCGAAAGCTTTCATCGTTCCGATGAAGGCCGAAATCATGTTGACCGTAATGGCCGGTCCGATAAGCGGGAAGGTGATGTTGCGAAAATTTTGAAACGCCGTCGCTCCGTCGATTTTCGAGGCTTCGTTTAGCTCGGACGGTATAAGCTTCAGGCCCGCGAGAAAGATCGTCGCCGAGAAACCCATCCACCACCAGCCATGGATGGAGCTGATGACGAATATGTTAATATCCTTGTCCGTCAGCCATCCCATGATTTGGTCCCCAAGCCCAAGCGCCGTAAGAAGCTGATCGAAAGGGCCGTTCGGATACAAAATCGCGGAAAACGTGTACGAGATGATAAGAGAAGAAAAAATGACGGGCGAGAAGAAGGCGCTGCGAATGTAGCCGCTCGTTTTAAATGCCATGTTCATAAGCAAAGCCAGGCCCAAACCGACGATATTTTGCAGCACCATAACCATGAAGGCGTAGATGACCGTATTGCGAAAGGCGAGAGCCGTCTGTGGATCGTCGAACAACGCGTATCGGATATGCTCGAGTCCTACAAAGTGAATGCCTTTGTCGTTGAGCGCATGCCAGTCGGTAAACGCCGCCCCCATCCCCACGGCGGCCGGAACTAAAAACAGGACGGCATAAATCAATGCTTGCGGTAAAACCAAGTAGAGCGAATAATATTTGTTTCTCATTTCACTTCACCTTCTGATGTATGAATTAAAAAAGGGAAGGAGCAAGCTTTCGACCCTTCCCTTCGGTATAAGCATTTCTCTTAGAAGCCCGGCAGCTTTGCGTCTTTTCCGCTCTTCAGATAACCTTTTTGCGTCTCTTCGAGCACCTTGTCGACCGATTTTCCTTTCAGCACAATCGACGCGCGATCAAAGTCGACCGAGATGCCGGGTGCCAGAATGCCGTGGTAAAACGGCTTCGCTTTACCTTCCTCCATCAAGCTCGCGACTTCGGCTGTGCCAGGGTTCAGCTCGGTATTGATGCCGACGAAGGACGGCATACCTTTCATTTGTCCGTAGTAGGCGTTCAAGTTTTCGTCGCTCGTAAAAAATTCGAAGAACCCTTTTGCCGCATCAAGCTGTTTTGAGTTTTTATTTAGATATAGCGCCCAAGGATCGGAAAACGCGAGATACGGATCGTCGTTGATCGGCAATGGGAACATTCCGATATCTTTTCCCGCTTCCGGAAACTTCTCGATCAAGACCGGAATCGCCCAGTCGGCTTGCAGAATCATGCCCGCCGTGCCGTTCGCAAGCGCCGCGATTTGGCTGTCATAGGTTGCCGACCCGGCATCTTTGTTGTATAACCCCTTGTCCGCAACTTCCTTCAATTTTTCAAGCACTTGCCGGAAAGCCGGGTCCGTCGTGAAATCGTAACTGCCGCCATTGATTTGATCGATAATCCCTGGATTGTCTTTCTGGACAATATTTGCGACCAGGGAATAGTGGAACAACAACGTCGGCCAACCGTCCTTCAATGCCTCATAAATCGGCGTCACGTTTGCCGCTTTCAGCTTTTCTGCCGCTGCGATAAACGCTTCCCATGTCGTCGGCACTTCGATGCCGTTGGCGGCGAACACTTTTTTGTTGTAGATGACGCCCGTCACGTTGACCGCCGCGGCCGGAATGCCATATTGTACGCCCCCTACCTTCAAATAAACGGGAACCTCGGCGATGGCCGGGCTGATTTTCGAAATATACGGTTCCCCGGAAATGTCGAGGAAATTTTGGTCCGCCTGAATGCTTTTCAGCTGGCTTTCCGTACCGTAGTACGCGACAATGTCGGGAATTTCATTGGCTGCCATCTTGCCGGCCAGAGCGTCGGAGAAAGGCTGTCCGCCCGGCGTGACTTGAACGTCGAGCTTGTTGCCCGTTTTCTCTTCGTAACGATTGAGTGCGGCTTGAAACGACTCCGTGTACCAATCCTTATTGATCAGCATCGTCAGCGTGACCGGATCGGCTTGCGGTTTTTCGCCGGCTGGCTGGCTGGATTCCGGTGCGCCCGGTGCGGTCGAAGCCGCTTTGCCGTCGTTCTTTGAATTTGCGCACGCGGACAATAACAACATGACCGCCAGCAAGACGTTTAATGTAACCGCGATCTTTCTGGATTTCCTCATTCTTCTTTCCCCCCGAAATTTAAGTCGTACTGCCCTTGCATCTAAATGATAATGGATGAAAGCGCTCAACAAAATGGATGATGTTGTTCGGGGGTTTGCATTATTTTGCTGAAATTGCCCGGTATTCGGAAGGGGTGCAGCCCGTCTGGCTGCGAAATACGCGGCTGTAGTAGTATTGATCGGCGAATCCGACCAATTCTGCGATTTCCTTGAACTTAAACGAAGGGTTTTCCACAATGAGCTTTTTCGATTGCTCAATGCGAACCTTAAGCAAATATTCAATCGGAGATTCGTCCTTGTATTTCTTGAAAAGTTTACACAAGTGGGACTCGCTCAGTCCGAATTGCTGCGCCAACTCGCGCAATGTCAACTTATTTGGATAATGTGTTTCCATATACCTGCAGACGAGGTTTACAACCTCTTCGTAATCCGTTCTCGTCGGTTCCGGGTTTGCATCAACCGCTTCTTCGATCGTCGAGGCGATCACCCGTCTAAGCCGATCGGGTTCTCCGCAATCCGAAAGCAAATCCTCCACGAGACGCTCGGCGTTGCGGCTTTGCGAAAGCTCGATATGATTGGCGCTGCGCCCGACGAGCGTCAGCAATCCGACGAGATCGCGTTCGAGAGTTACGTTCGGCACACGGTCCGACGTCCAGCGCTCCAGCAATCGGTCGACTGCAGCGAGAAGCTGCGGCGTCTGACCGTTATGACAGAGCAAGGCGATCGATTTCTCGTCCGCCGTCGTCCATCCTG
The DNA here is from genome assembly GCF_002165585.1 of Paenibacillus sp. MY03. Classification (NCBI taxonomy): domain Bacteria; kingdom Bacillati; phylum Bacillota; class Bacilli; order Caryophanales; family Paenibacillaceae; genus Paenibacillus; species Paenibacillus sp. MY03. Next base: position 27,248 of record NZ_MXQD01000025.1, read on the forward strand.
ATTGAGCCTGCGGCTCCCGATGTTTAAATAGCCGGCTTAGTCCCATGACGGCTCCTTCTCGCGAAATCGCCCGCAAGCGGTCGATTTCCGTGGACAAAGCCTCGGCGTTCAACTCAGAGCCCCCGGACGCTCCCGTCGCGTACCAGGAGCGGTCGATGGCAGAGGCCGAAAGGCGATTCCAAACGTTTATCATCCGCTGAGGATCATTACCCGACTCATCGAACGCAATGATGATCTCGTTATTGAAGTTTCCTTCGATGATCCACGCCGGTTCCTCCGGTATTTCTCTTAACTCGTCCAATATCGGACCCAATCCGCGATTCGACCATGCCTCCGCCATAAAATCCCGCGACCGCGATCCTTCGGGATGGTTGCGGAAAGGGTGGTTAATCACGACGTATAGCAAACCAATGCGGCGGGACTCCGGATCGTACTCGGCGGCAATGCGGCTGCGGCGGATAAAAGCGTTTAAGGCCGTGTTCATGTCGCGGTCATATCGCTCGTCCGCCTTCGCTTTGGCGGCTCTTATGGCTCTCTCGAACGCTTCGGGCGTAACCGGCTTCACCAGATAATCGTCAACGCCGAGTTGCAATGCGCGCTGTGCGAAGTCGAACTCGCGATATCCGCTCAGAATCACGCAAACGATTCCCTGAAACTCTGCCTTGACCGCTTCAATCAAGGAAAGGCCGCTTCGCATCGGCATATGGATATCCGTAAGCAACACATCCGGCCGAAGGGTTCTGACGCGCTCGAGCGCTTCTTCCCCGTCCCAGGCTTGGCCGACGACGCGAAAGCCCGCCCCCATGCCTTCGATTTTCTGAATCAGATCGCGCAAGATCGGCGGTTCGTCTTCCGCAACTACAATTCTGCAAACCATGTCTTGACCTCCCCGTTTATTATTTTAAAAACTTGAACCTGACGGTAAATCCCCCAGCTTCGTTTCGGCCAAGCTCGAACGAGAACCTGGCCTTGTTAAGCAGCGTCAAGCGACGAATAGAGCCGATTAAGCCGATTCCTCCCGCTGCCGGGTCGGCGATTCGGCCGTCCTGCGGCGAAGATGCGGGAATCAGCCGCGAGTAAATGGAGGCCAGCTTGCCGTCTTCGATCCCGATCCCGTTGTCGGCGACGGATAACTCCCAACCGGCATTGCTTTCGAACGCCGAAATCCGCACAGTCCAAGGCGGCTTGCTGAGCTTGAACCCGTGATTGAAGCAATTTTCGATCAGAGGCTGAAGCACTAGCTTCGGAAGCGGCATTGACAGAAGCGTTTCCGGGATATCGATATCGTAAATCAATTTTTCCTCAAACCTCATTTTCATGAGAGACAAGTAATCCATCGAATAGTCGAGCTCGTGCTGGAGCGTCGACATCGTTTCGCTTTGGGTCGAGGCGTAATACAGCATATCGGAAAGCTGATAGCACATCCGCGCCGTCTTCTCGATATCCCCTTCCTCGCTCGCCGCGGCGATAACCGCCAGCGTGTTGTGCAGGAAATGGGGATTGATCTGCGCCTGAAGCGCCGCCATGTAAGCCTCTGCTTCTCTCGTTCTCGCTTCTATAGTGTCGTTCATCGACTCCTCCAGCCTCGAGTACGTATCCTTAAACGTAGAATATACTTGCGAAATTTCCTCCGCGGAGGATGCGATTTTCTTCTCCTGCTTCTCCGTCAAAGGATTGAGATTCAAGCCCCTCCCTCTTTTGCGAACTGCGCCGTGCAACAGTTTCAAAGGGCGGGTAATACTTTTGGAAACGAAATAAGACAGCAAAAAGGCGAAAATGAGCATCAAAGCGCTGACGGTAGCGATATTGTTGCGAAACGCGTAAAGCTCGGCGTATAGAACTTCGTAATCCATCGACAGCGCGATCGTCCAGCCTGTATAGCCGGACCTCATGGCAATTAGCGCTTGTCGGCCAGAATCCTCCGACTCGTTCCGTTCCGTCAGGAAAGCCTTGTCCGCTTGCGGCGCATAGGAAGCCAGCCGTTCCGGGTGCAGCCTCTCGGAGACGGCAGCTTCGACGGGATAAACGAGTTCTCCCTCGGACCCGTAAATATGTACACGATTCGCGTAGGAACCGAACGATGATTCTACGATCTTTACGATCTTCTCGTAGTCCTGCTGAATTTCGATGACGGCTCTCCGCTCGGGATCGGATGTAAATCGAAACGTTCGGAACCAGGAAAACACGTGCCCCGGCTTGCTTCCGTACCAGTTCGTCCGGTATGGTCCGAGCAGATGCGTATTCCCGTATTCCGATATAAGCTCGCGAAACCAGGGAGCGGAGGCAAGCAAGTCGCGGCGCTCCCGAATCATTTCTTCCGCGATGTTAAACGGAGCCGAATACATAATGTCGTTCATATCGTAAAGCAGCACTTCGGTCGCGCGATAATTCAATCCGTTTACCGCATTGATGATACCCGTGATCAGCTCCGTCTTTCCGAGCTCCGGATTTTCGAAGGCGATTCCTTCGGCAACCGTTCTGTCGAGAAAAAAGAAATCATTTAAATACAATATGGGATTGGCGAGGGGCGGGAGGTTCATCTCATCCGCATATGGAATGCGGCTGACGATCGTATCTTTGGCAAGCACATCCATGTCGGAGACGACGATATCGTACTGGGAGGAGGCAGAAGTCACGAGCTGCTTGTAAGTAGACAAAACCTTGTTTTGGATATACGAGGATACGAACAAATAAAAAACGCCGCCAAGAATGAGAGCTATGACCAGAATTAAAGAAATATAGCTGACGAATAGCCTGCTTTGGATCCCCAGCAATTTCATCCGTCGTCCCCCTCTGACGCGATTAATTCTATTATTCTAAAAGACAATTCCAATATTGACAAGCTCACAAAAAATAGACCCGAAGACGGGTCTGTACAGATTTATCGCTTAATTCATTAAATTATAATTACCGCCTCTTGCGCCTCCGGGCTTTGCGTATGCGTCCGCGGCCCCTCCTGACGGAGCTGCTTTCAGCGCTTGCCAGCTCCTCTTCCTCCACCGTGCTCTCGCCGGAGCCCGTAATTGTTTTGGAACTCGAGCTCGGGGAATTTTCCCATATATGTCCGAAAATAATCGTGCCTTCGTTTCTGACTATGACAACTTTCCCATGGTAGCAGGGCATGGTCTCTCATCCTTCGATTTCGTCATGATCCATACCCTATTGTACGCGATCGGGCCGAGCAGCGCATTGGCTCATCCATTAGGAACAATCGCCTTTTTGTAAGCTTGCCAAGAACAATTTTACGAAGTTCCTCCTCCGCGAACCAGATCCACCGAAATCATCTCGGGCCGGTTAAATAACCGTTGAGGAATAACGCTGTTGCCGAGGCCTCTGCTGATAATGAGCGATGAGCCGTTTTTGTCGTGTTTTCCCTCCGACAGCTCCGGCCAGAAGCCCTGCTCGGGCGAATAGACGCCCCCCACGAACGGAATACGGAATTGACCGCCATGCGCATGTCCGGCGAAGGTCAAATCCAGTCCTTGCTCGGCATATACGTCGAACAGCTCAGGCCGGTGAGAGAGAAGAATCGTATACGATTCCGGATGTTCGATGCCTTCCATCGCTTCCGCCAGATGCATATTCAGCTTGTCCGCGCTCCCGTCGCCTTCCCGGTTAAACAACGGATCATCGACGCCGACCAGCCGCAAAAAGCCGTCTCCAAGCGGGATCATATCATGTTCATTGCGCAGCACGCGCACGCCCAGCTTGATCAGACGCTCCTCGAGCTCCGGATACTCGGCCGCCGAATATTCGTGATTGCCTACCACCATGTAGACCGGCGCAATACGTACGATTCCTTCCATCATTGCGTAACTCGCTTCCCCGTCATAATGATGCGCGTCAACGAGATCTCCGGTGACCACGATCAGATCCGGCTTCAGCTTCTCCACTTTCTTGAGAAGTGGACGCTGGTCCCTTCCGAACATTTTGCTCTGCAGATCGGAGAGCTGGACGATTCGATAGCTGTCGAACCCTTGCGGCAGCTTCTCCGATGCGATTCGGTGAGTCGATATTTCGATCGCGTTGTTCTCAAAATGCAAGAAGAGATACATCGCCAAAATGAAAGCCGGAATGTAGAGCAACAGCCATCGTTTTCTCCTGCTCAAGCTTTCACCTCCCGTCCTATCCATGACTTTCTAATTTCTCAACCCTTCTATGCGACAGGTTCCAGGACTGCCATCCCTTCCTGTCCTTCGCTTCCAGCCTTAATTCCGCTAAAATATCTCGAACTTCCTTAAGCTCCGGATGCCGCTCCTGCAATTTCAGGAGAGCCGGCGCCGCATCCGCCGACAAGGTGGACATATACGCCCAGTCCATGCGTCCGTTCCGCTCATAGCGCTCCGCGTTGTTCTCCGCAATCCGCGCGTCAAGATTAGCATAATTCATAATGACGTAGGCTACAACCGCAAGCGCAATATTGACCTTGGCCAGCGAATATCTGCCATACCAGATTCGGACGATAGCGGCCGTCATCATAATTCCGAGCAGAATCATGAAGCCATGCACGAGCAGCCGCTGCTGTGTAAAACCATATGCCTCCTCGTATAAAGATAACCTGCTGTACGCGGATATTAACATGACGAGCGTACAACTCATGAGCACGGTCAGCAGCACTTGCCTGAATCGGTCTAGCAGCCCGCTCTCCTTCTTGACGAAATGCAGCCCTAACAACAGGATCCCCATGTTGATCATGGCAATGGCGACGAGCTCCGCGAAACCTCGACGAGCGTATTCTGCATATGCCGTCCCTGCAGGCAGCAATCCCTCGGCCGCGCCGAACAAATAAGAGAATTGGATCGCTACGAAAAAAACATAAACGAAGTTCACGCAGACCAGAACGGTGGCAGCGATCGTCGAATCGACATGGGCTCCCGTACCTGATTTTTCCGCCGTGCTGCCATGGGGTTCCCTGGGGAATGCTGCCTCGAGCCCTTCATCGTCGTTTTTCGTCTTTCGGAACAACAGTCCCCATACAAAACAGAACAGATAGAAGGAGATGCATCCGCCGATGAATATTCTTACAAACCAGTCACCGACCGATTCGACGTCGAAAAGATTGGGAACGTTCTCGATCCAGGATCGGAAGATGCCGTCTGCAGAAGCAAGAAGCGCCACGACGACAATCAACAGCGGAGCCGCAATCACAAGGCCCAGTAAGATCTTGCCGAGCTTCCCGCTTAAGCGGCCGCTCCCCTTCTCGATGCGAAACCAACCGGCAAGGATGCCGAAAGGCACCCCTATATGGGTTAACGGAATGAGCAGCCACTGCTTCAACAAGTCGCCGTAAAACCCGAAACGATGCCAGGGCTGCGAGCCGCCTCGCGTTAACAGCATGCTTTGAGCAACCATTAGCAGCATTAGGCCCAAAAAATTCAGCGAACGGAACAGTTCATTTGCAAACAAGGCATAGCTGACCGCAAGCGCCGCGATCGGTCCGAACAGCAGCCACCCCGTCTTCGACTGCCCCTTCCATCTATCAAAACCGCCGAGCCTGCCTTTCACCGAATAGAAGAACAAGCCGTAACACAAGGCGACGAATATGGGTACCGACAAACCGAAAGTTTGCCTTACGAATAAGTATTGTCCTATGAAACCGAGCAGCAGGGCGATCATCCACATCCGGCTATATCTTTTCAGCCAAGGCGCTGGATCTCTCATCACGCGTGCCTCCCTTTACTTTGCTTTTTCCTAATTTTATTGTAACCTATAAAATAAGAACAAAAAGTGCAATTTGCGAAGTCGTAATTTCATGTTTTAGAGGAAGGGGCTGGCGGATATGAAGATCCGGAGGCATTATATCGCGCTCCGACGCGCCTATTCGTCGATTGCCGACGGAGAGGCCGCGCTGACGACCACCTTTGAGCTGGCGGAGCGACTGGCATGCACGACGCGCAATATGGTCATGATCTTGAAGAGGATGGAAAGCGACGGCTGGATCAGATGGGAGTCGCGCCGCGGCAGAGGCAATCGGTCGGAGCTCGTGTTCCTCGTGCCTCTTGAACATATGTTGCTGGAAGAAGCCAAAGAGCATGTAGGGCGCGGCGATCTGCAGGCCGGGCTGGACACGCTTCAGGGGGCGGACGGGCTCGCTGCAAGAGAAACGTTCCAGGATTGGCTGGCGAGCCAGTTCGGATTTCGGTCCCAAGTAGACGGCAAACGCAGGACCGATACGCTGCGCTTTCCGCTGCCCGGCAAGATTGCCAGCCTCGATCCTGCCAATATTCATTATTTTGGAGAATCGCATCTCGTCCACCAGCTTTTCGACGGCCTCGTGCGAATGGACAGCCGCGGCAACGAAGTGCTTCCGCATCTGGCGCATGCATGGGAGTCGGACAACAGCCGGACCGAATGGACATTTTATCTGAGGAAAGGCGTCATGTTCCATCATGGACGGGAGATGACGGCCGCCGACGCGGCCTACTCCATCGAACGTTTGCGCCGGCAAGCGCCGGACGGCTTGTACAGCTGGGTTTACCGCGGGATACAGTCCATCGAGACGCCCGACGACACGACTATCCGGTTCCAGCTGATGAAACGGTGCGAGCTGTTTCTACCGTTCCTCGCCACGAACCGCGCTTCCGTCGTGCCGCAGGATGTGTGCGAAGCGGAGGGCGAGCGGTTCGGAGTTGGCAGCCTTGGAGGTTCGACCGTAGGCACCGGTCCTTTTCGACTTCTTTCCAGCGACCAGAGAATTTTGACGTTGGAGGCGAATCCGGTTTATTTTCAGGGACGGCCCTTTCTGGACCGGGTTGAATTGTGGACGATGCCGATTCCGGACGGCCAGCCTCATCAGGACAGCAGCGAGCTGCGGCAATATCAAGTGATGCACAACGTAAGGATGTTGGAGAACGAGGGTTCCAAGTGGCAGCAAGTCCGGCAGTCCGGCACGACCTGCAAGTTCCTGTCCATGAACGAATTAAAGGACGGCGCGTTGGCTAACCCAAGGCTCCGAAGGCTCCTGAATCGCGCGATCAACCGCGGCGAGCTGCTTCGACTGCTGTCTGGCGACGTTATCGAGGAAGCCACCAGCTTCTGGCTGCGAGCCAGCGGCGGAGACAAGGAAGGCAGACAGGCTCCATCCGTTCCAGAAGCGCTTTTGGAGGAAGAGCTTGAGGAGCTTATCGCCGGTTTGAACAGCTATTACGAACGCTCTGGCAACAACGCGTTAACGCTGTTGACCATTCCGCAATATGCGGCGGATGCTTCTCTGGTCGCGGAACTGTTGGCAGCGCAAGGCATCCGTCTCGACATCCGGCTTCTGCCGGCGGAGCAGTTCAAGGGCGGCGAACGGATGGAAGCCGACTTGCTGCTGTTCGCGATTATGCTTGACGAATACCGGGAGCTCCGGCTCGTCGATCTGTATACGAGCATGCTGCAGCACATGCCGGATCGCGATGCCTCGATCATGAACGATAGACTGCGGGCCGTTATGGCGGAGGCCGATCCCGCTGCGCGTGCCAAGCTGTTCATCCGTATCGAGCAGGAGCTTACCGGCCGCGACAGCTTATGCTTCCTTTATCGCAAACATCTAAAGACAGCGTTCCACCCCTCCGTTCAAGGCATTACGCTTGAGTCTTTAAGCTGGGTGCGGTTCAAGGATTTATGGTTTCGATAAGGAAACTTTTTAACACGCACACGTACACGCACTTAAAGGGAGATTGCGATGAAGTCTGTTGGATTCTGCAACATTTTCCCGGGAAATGACGTAAAATGAAAATCGATAAAATTTCAAGATAACAGGAGGTATTACTATGGGAGATCCTTTCGGCGCTCCGGCCGGCTTTGACTTCATGATTACAGTTGTTCCTATTATTATCGTCATCGGCTTCGCGGTCGTTATCGGCGGTATCATCTTCTCAGGGGTCAAACACGCGAAAAACGCAAGTTCGCCCCAAGAAAGCACCTTCGCCAAAATCGTGGCCAAACGGATGGACGTGCGACATCATACGAACCACCATAATCACGGCAACGATGGCATCGGTCATATGTCGTCCTCTTCGCGCACTTATTACTACATCACGCTGGAGTTCGAGAATGGCACGCGCCGCGAATTTCTCGACGTCAAAAATATTTACGGCCTGGTTGCCGAAGGCGACTCCGGCTACGCAGCGACGAAGGGTGAATGGATCGTCGCCTTCGAGCGCAGTATCGGGTAGCGGAGTGTGGCTGGCAGCTTGAAAAGCAGTTGGTCGGCGAGCTTTAGATCGATGCCGCCGACTTAAATCTTGAAAAGCAGCCGGACGGCGAGATTTAGATCGACGCCGCCGACTTAAATCCTGAAAAGCAGCCAGTCGGCGAGCTCTAGATCGATGCCGCCGACTTAAAGCTTGAAAAGCAGTTGGTCGGCGAGATTTGGATCGATGTCGCCGGCTTAAATCTTGAAAAGTAGCCAGTCGGCGGGATTTAGATCGACGCCGCCGACTAGTATTATTGTAAAATATGGGATTACTAAGGCAGCAGTAGTGGGGGACCGCCTATCAGGTATAAATGCAGCAAAAGACAACGGTTTGGTTGCCATAGGATGTAATTTTGATTTCGCACAAAGCGATGAACTTACTCAGGCTGATATCGTTATAAACGAATTGATTGAACGGAAGACACTATTACCAGTAAACAAAAAGGACGACCATTAGTCGCCCTCAAATATGTTATTCATATGCAATACTTACCCCATGTTTAGCCTGTGCATTCGTGAATCCCTCAAACTCTAATTGTTCTATTAAACCCTGCTCTGAGAATGACGAGTATTCAAGATAATTTTTTGCCTTTTGAGCGGCTTGCTCATTCCAATCTGCGTTTACCCGATCAACTGCATATTCGGCATCAGTATTATCGTAACCTTCAAACACTAACTGCTCTATCAAACCTTTCCTTGAAAATGCCGTGTACTCTAGGTAATTCTTTGCTGTACGTACTGCATTGCGTTGGCTTGCTGTTTCTTTGACTGTTGGCTCAGGTGTTGGTTTGACTGTTGGTTCAGGTGTCGCAACAGCTACTTCTACTTTATCTTCAACAACTGCTTCTTTCTTATCTGTCTCACTTGTAGGTTCAGATTTTGTTTCCGACTCCGTTTCGACAACTGATTTGTCAACATCGGCAGTCATATTCGTATCGTCAGAATCTACGCTAAAAGCTACAATCAAGACAATGAATGCAATAAGACCAAATAACATGCTTTTCTTGAGGGTGAAGCTTGGAGAAATCTTTCGCCTAAGTGGTGGGATAATCGCCATCACTATGAAGAAAAGTACTGCAAAGAATGAAAATAGACCGATAACTGCCATGACATAATACACTCCCTTTTCATATGTATGTAGGACTATTGTATTATATTATATCATAGCGGTTACCAATTAATATACTATTTTCTAGTAAATTGGACGGGCATTCATTGTCGAAAAATATTTCAAAGCCCCACGCGCAGATCGATGGACTCACCGAAGGGACTCCTTCGCTTGGAAGCTCAAGTACCTGTTTACCTGAAGGACTGAAATCTGAAAAGAGCTGCTGTACTCCTCAATCTGCAACAATTCAATAGCGCGGCCAACCATTATGCTCGTTTATTTAAATTAGGAAAAAATAAAAAAGACTCTTTACGTTAAAGGTGGGTTATTTGTGGAGCAATTGTCAAATTATCTACACGTTCAATCCATCGCTAAATCCACAATAAGCGAGTTAAAGAATGTAATTAAAGAAGGCATTTCAGAACGTGAAATTGTTTGTATAACCGAAGACATTATGAGAGCCAATGGCGTAAATAGTTTTTGGTATCATGGTATAGGGGCATTTGTTCACGTTGGAAAGAGAACAACCATTTCCGAATCAGGCAAGGGTTATAAGCCTTCAGAAACATTAGTCGGCAGGAATGATATTGTAACAGTAGACCTTAGTCCGGAGTTTAATACCTATTGGGGCGACTATGCCCGAACGTTTATTATCATTGATGGGAAGGCTGTAGGCGTAGATGCATTAGAATGTAGCAATAATGAATTTGAGCTTATGGATGGGATTAAAGTTGAAGAGAACCTGCATAACATATTTATGAACTATATCAAACCTGACATGACTTTTGAAGATGTCTACCTGCATATGAATGAGGTAATAAACCAGCTCGATTATATTAACCTTGATTTTGCCGGAAATTTGGGCCATACAATTGAGTTTAATAAGGACAACAGGAGATATTTTGAGTCGGGAAATAAGACTAGGCTGAGTGAAGTAACCCTCTTTACATTTGAACCACATATTAAGCATAGGAGCTTAGAATACGGATTTAAGAGAGAGGATATTTATTATTTCCTCGATGGCAAATTGTTTGTCTTATAAAGATAAAGACTGAACAAATATAGGGGTAACTCGGCGCGCAATCCTCATTCGAAGTTGTTGCATCATTTCCTAATCGACAAAAAACAGCCTATAGAGGCGGGAACCATTCTTCCCGCTTCTCATAGGCTGATTATTTTCTCCATACAGTAGCTGGACTCGCATTCCGCATATTCTCCGAACCTATCGATCTCGTAGAAACCTTGCTTTCGGTAGAAACCGATGGACTCGAATTGAGGCTCGCCCGTTTCCAGCCGAAGCCTCGAATGCCCCCGCTCAGCTGCACGCTTCTCCAGAAACCGATACACCTTCCCCGCGATCCCCGCCCTGCGAACATCCGGTACTACGTAGAAGCGCTTCAACTCTGCAGTGTCGCCGTCCAGGCTCCGAATTCCGCCGCAGCCCACGGGTCGGCCATCCAGGTACGCCACAGCGAAAACCATGCTTGAAGTAGAAGGGTCCGAGAAGTCCACGCCGAATATTTCGCCTGGCGGATACAAGCCCGCCAGGTAATCGTCTAGCTGTGCGATCAACATGGACAAACACTCGTCATTCGCGGACACTTCCCTCACGACAACACGCGCACTGTTCTGTGCACCTTCCTTTAAGGCGGCAACAGGCGCATCTGGATGGACGAATTCCATTACTGCCGCGCCAGGCGCATCTGAATGGCCGGATTCATTCATTTCGACAGGCGCATCCGGCTGACTGGATTCCTTCGATGTGATCGACACATCTGCCTCGCCGGATTTCCTCACGGCCGTACCATGCACATCTGCCCGTCTATATACATGCCCGGTCGCAGGCGCATCTGCCTGTCCATCTTCATTCCCGGTCGTAGACGCATCTTGCTGCTCCGCGTCCCTCCCCGGCTCATCCACGCGCCATTGTCTCCTCGAACCATTCGTAGCCAAATCCGACTTGCTCCGGCTTATGCGAGTCGGAGCCGTACACGCAAGCAATGCCGCGTTTCGCGCACTCCGCAAGGAACCATGCCGGTACATAAGGTTTCCCGCAAGTAGCCACGCGCATCCCCGCCATGTTGACGTCAACGCCTACGCCGGACGACTCCAGCAATGGAAGCAGGCCCTCCAACCGGCGGCGAATCAATTCTTCGCTAATCTCCGGCAGCTCCGTCCGGAACTTCTCGATCAGGTTGATATGTCCGACCCGCTTGCGCATCGGCAGCTTGGCGGCTGCACGAATCGCCGCTTCTACATGATTGTAATATTCGTTCGCTACCTCATCCATCGTGCCATAATGGGCGAGCAGATGCCGACGAAAGTCCTCCGCGGTGAAATCGATGCAGCGCATGCCGCCGACGCCGGGCAAATAATGCACGGAGTAGACAACATCCTCGAGCTCGTTACCCCATTTCTCCAGCAGCTCCTCCGTGAACGATGACGCACCCGGCAAATAATCGATTTCCAGACCGATAGTCACTTCGATTTTCCCTTCGTACTTCGCTTTCATTTCTTTAACGTAAGCCAGATAGTCCGGCATCTCGTCCATCGACATCGCAAGCTCGTCCATCAGCTTAGGATCGTCGATCCAGCCTGCCGGAAGCGGCGGGTGTTCGCTAATGGTGTAACGCTGGAATCCCAGCTCGATCGCCCTGTCCAAATACAATTCCTGCTTCGCATCGCTTCCGTGATAACAGAACCGCGTATGCGTATGTCCATCCCATTTCAACATAACCCATGCACTCCTTCCATCCTGCTTGCCCGTTTTTTCAGTTATCTTTGCACTCCATTACACTCGTACCATAGCGTACCATGAGTCCGCGCTAAGGTACAATCCGACTTTCCATCAAGATGCGGCAACGTTTTTTCCTCCCATGCAGGAATTAAGGCCTATTCTGTCGAATAAACAGGGTTGTGCAAGAGTAGGATTGAAGTAGGAGGTCCAGGAGCCTAAATGAAACGGTTATCCAAGCTATTTACTTTCGTCATTATTCCCGAAGCGAACCAATCCGTAAAACGTTTTACCGTAAGCGGATACATATTAGTAATCGTACCGTCGGCCATCGCCTTGCTGGCAATATGCGCGGCTATATTCATCTCCCTGTTCAGCGGCAGCGCTGCGAAGCTCGCACATCTGCAGGCTCGGCTTGATCTATCGCAGTCTGGTTACGAAAAGTCGCTGCAGTTCAAAAACGACCGTATTGCTGCTCTGGAAGCCGATCTAACGACTCTGTCGGCACAAGCCGATCAGATCGAAAACAAGATAAGCGAAATTGCGGAGTTAGAGAGCCAATTGAAAGAAATCGTCGGCATCCAATCGACGGACGTACATATCTCCTCGGCAAATAGCATGCCCCTGAGCGAAGGAGGACAAGGCGGCGAAGAATTCAGCCTGATGCAATCGGCTGAAGCATCTTCCCTTGCGAATCGCACCGGGCAGGAGTTCGACCTGCTCGCAAGCCTCATGGACGAGCTGAAACCCAGCTTGGAAGCAACCAAGTCCGCTATACTAAAGCACCAGCAATTGCTGGACATTACCCCGACGATCTGGCCTTCGGACAATCGGAAAATCACCTCAACCTTCGGCGTTAGACGAGATCCTATATCCGGCCGTTCCGCCGTTCATAACGGATTGGACATCGGCGGCAATCGCGGCGATCCCATCTACGCTGCGGCAGACGGCGTTGTCTCCTTGTCGGAGAGAACCTATCCGCAGGGCAACAATATTTTGATCGATCATGGGAGAGGCATCGAGACTCGTTATCTCCATCTTAACGCCAGACATGTAGAGGTAGGCGACAAGGTGCACAAAGGCCAGTTGATCGGCGAGCTCGGCAACACGGGGCGCAGCACGGGCCCCCACTTGCATTATGAGGTTATCGTAAACGGCACGCATGTCGACCCTACCCCCTATATCCAAGAGGACAGAGAGGAACGTGAGTAAACATGTTCAAGAGCAAATCCGGATCGGGCAAAATTAACCCGGATACGACAGATACGCTCATCGGGGAAGGTACGATCTTCGAGGGCAAGCTTCGCTCCGAAGCAAGCATTCGCATCGAAGGCAGCATTATCGGGGATATTTCCTCTAACGGAGATGTCATTATCGGGGAGAATGGCGTTGCCAACTCCAATTTAAGCGCCCGCGACCTCGTGCTTGCAGGACAGCTAAACGGCGATGCCGAGATACGCGGCAAGCTGACCATCAGCTCCACGGGCGTGCTTAACGGCAATATTACGGCAGCCTCGCTCATCATCGAGTCGGGCGGCGTCTTTAACGGCAGCAGCAAGATGACAAGCACGAAGCCCGAGGCCGTCCAGCCGGTCAAAGCAACATCCTGATCGGTTAGGTCCAGACGCAAGAAGAAAAGTATATAAGTCAAGAAAACCTCTTCCTTGTTTAAAGGGCCTGCGAGCAGATGTCCTTCACCCTAGGAAGAGGTTTTTCATGATTTTAAGATCTCTTTATCTCATCTTTGTTTTATAGGCTTAGAAATTGTTGTAGATCCGCTGCGCGGTGACTTTGCCGCTTGCCACGTCATCCGAAGTGAAGCCGGATACCGCGTTGCCAACTTTGAACTCTTTGCTGACGAGCTGTTCGGAAGCTTCGGGCGCATTAGGGCCCGGGATGCCGTATTCCGTCTCATCCGTTACCGATACCCACAGATCGCCCACGCGGAAGCTCTTGCCGTCCGCTGCCACTTCTTCGATTACCCCGTCGATGTTAACGACGGCTTTGCCGGAGCTAGGAGGAGCCGGCTGCTGCGAATCCACTACGCCGTTATTCGTGCCCGGCGCCGGCACGTTGCCGCCGTCGTTGCCGCCCCAAGCTACAATGCCTACCGCCAGCACCGCGCAAGCCGCTACGCCTACCGACCATGCTGCCCATTTGTTCTTTTTCGTCGTGTTCACTGTATTCATTCTAATCTCTCCTTTGAGTGTTCCATCGGCTTCCATCTTGTGTTGTTCTCTTTCCAGCATCGCTATGGTACGTTCCCGAAAGTCCTCGCTCATCTTCAGCTTGGATAATGCCTCCTTGTACCCTGGTTTCTTCATGCCTGTCCTCCTCCTATTACGCTCCTCAGCATCTTGCGTCCGCGCGCGAGCCATGTTCCGACGGTAGCGGGTTTGGAATGCAGCATATCCGCGATCTCTTCCAGCGAATATCCTTCGTAATAATGAAGGTGGATCGGGACCCGGTACTTTACGTCCAAGGACATCACTTCCTGCAAAACCGTATGTTCGTCCCGCGGAAGCTCGCCCAGATTGTCCGGCATTGCCGCGCGTCTCCGGAACCATCCCGACTTCAACCTGTTCTTGCACTTATTGATCGTGGTCCGGATCAGCCAAGCCTTCTCGTGTTCGCCGCTCGCGAAGACCGGAGCCGACTGCAAATAGGCCAGAAACACATCTTGCGCGACTTCTTCCGCATCCGACATGTTCTTTAGATAGGAGAAAGCTACCTTGACCAGATTGTCCGAATAGTTGATGACGGCGTTGCGAGCCGCTTCCCCTCGCTCAGATAAATCCTGCACCTGTTGTCCCTCCTTCACTACTAACACAATCCAACATGTCTTTATTTTTCACAGTGCCCAATAAAGTTTATTAGTATCTATGGACAATGGGCGAAAAGGGATGAAGTCCGATCTTAAACAAAACTTTATATTCCTTTTACATTGCCAGCACATTTCAGGGGTAGACTAGGGGCAATAGATGGCATTAAGCCTATTCATTCAACGCTCATACCCGGGAGGTATCCTTATGAATCTCATAATTCGCAATGCCTCGATCTTAATTATTGCAACCGCCACTTTGCTGGGAGGGCTGTTTAACCCTCCATACGTGGAACCAGCAGCGGAATCGGCGGTCGTTCCCAGCGTCGAGATCCTTCGCGCCGGAGACGGCGCCGTTCCGATCGAGCATGCGCAGCTCGGGGCACTTGATTTCTCCCAAAAAACATCTATCGAGAGAAACGGCCAGGTTTATGTGCCGATCCGCGAATACGTGGAAAAACATAGCGGACAGCTCTTTTATAATCGAGAGACTGCATCTGCCGATATTACGATAGGCGCGGTTTCCTTTTCGCTGCTGTTTGAGGAAGGCAGCATCATGTATAACGGGCATGTTTTAGAAGGCGGAGTTTTCGTCCAAGACGACCTTGCCTATATCAATGCAGAACAGCTTGCCGTTATGATGAACGGCCAACTCGCTTTTTCTCCAGCTTAACTGCAGAACCTTTCCAGCCACTCTACGCCATAATCCCACCTGCTCCGCCATATCCGATAATTTGCGTCAGCATCACCAGCGCTAAACAAGTACACAAAAAAACCACAGCATTACGCCCGAGAAGAGCGTACCTGTGGCTTGAATATATTTTCTGATTAACGCGGCGGTTATATACATTTATCTATTTCCGCTAGGCCGTCTGCGACACGACCACTCCGACAGCTTCCAAGGCCGCAACCCGTTCCAGCAGCATGATTCCGCTAAGCTGGGTGCTCAGCGTGACCCGCTCCGACGGCAGGGAAGACCAATCCGTGTGGAAGACGTTGCGCTCCATATCGCGCGCCCGGCTCCACAGGCTGTTTGCATTGGAGAGGAGCAGCTCCTCGGCTTCCGACCTCCCCGGCGCTACCAGGGCGAGATCCGCCAAATACCGGACCAGTATGCCTTTAAACAAACCGCCGTCGCCGTCGCCTTCGTCCGGAAACAGTCCCGTAACGATATTCGTCAGTATTCTTTTCGTCTCGCCCGCCGTTCGGATGGCATCAAGCATATACGCCTCGTCTTTCGTCAGTTTGTACAGCTCCACTCCCGCTCCGACAAAGACGCCCTGACAATAGGTGAACTTCCAATCCTTGTCGATGGAGCCGTCACCCGTCCGGTTCATGCCGTCCCAGACGAAGCCGCTGTCTGGATCGACGAGCTTCTCCTTCTGCCAAGCGTAGATGCGAAGCGCCCACTGGAGATCCTCTTCCTTCTGAAAAAGTCGATACAATCTGGCCGCAAGGATGACGGCAGGGGCGTTAGCAGGCGTGTTTTTGTAATCGAGCTGACTCTTCTGCCATGCGATGCCCCCTCCCATATGATTGTTCCAGCCTGTCTGAATATCCTCCCATAATAGAAGCGCCGCTTCCTTGAATCGTTCTACGCCCGTCGCTTCGTATGCGCGCAGCCAGGCAATCGCCATCCACTCCATGTCGTCGTACAGCTCGTTCGGGAAAGCCCCGCCGTTGCGCTTCAGCAAGCCGTCGTACAAGGATTCCAGCCTTTGCACATAAGCAGCATTCCTTGTCCGAATATAGCCATCCGCCAGCGCATCGACGGCATGGGCCATCCACCAATAGTGAAAAATCGTATTGCATTCCCCGTTCGGACAAGGCGTCTCAATATTGTACAAACCGATATGTTCATTCCAGAATTGTTCTTCCAGCGCTGCTTGGGCCAGATCGGCCCGTGTGCTCCATACCATGCTGTCTCCACTCCCTTACTCTCGCTCTAGTCGCTATGCCATTCTGCCTTAGTCATTCTTCTATCAATCGTTAATCGTTATGGAAGCTGGCCTTCCCGCTCCAGAAGAGCAAGCTGCTCCAGCAGCATCATGCCGCTAAGCTGAGTGCCGAGCTGGACGACTTCGTCCGGCGTCTGCGCCCATGAATTGCTGAACAACGCCGCGTCCGTTCCCTTGCCGTATTCCCACAAGCCGCCGCCGATACAAGGATGATCGCCGCGGCAAGCGCGACCGCCAATCTGAAGTTTCTCCGCTTCATGCACCCTCCATGCTACAGTCCGTAGATTTTGTCCAGATTCAAATAATTGTTATTTCCCTTCGAGCTGTCGTAGCCGATCACGATAGTATTATGGCCTGCGTTCAGGTTGACGCTGAACGTAACCGTATTCCAGCTTCCCCAGCCTCCCGTATTGCCGAACGACAGATTGTTAGCCACAACGGTTCCGTTAACGGCAACATATCGTCCTGCATTGCCCGCTCCGGCTGCGTACCTGATCGTCACCGTTCGCGTGCTCGCCGAGTTCTGATTGACATGGAACGTAACGGAAGAGCCGTTGCTGTTCCATCCCGCCAGATAGCCGCGCGCGCTATAACCCGCATGCGTGCTTTCGGAAATGATCGCGCCCGTCTTGCGCGCGTTCTCCGCTTCGTAAGTTCCGTTGCCTGCGATGTTGCCGGTGTAATTGTCCGGCGGCGTGAACTGCAGAATCGAAGCGCCCGCGGCGGCCGCGAGGCTCTGCACGTAACCCGACCCCGTCGGCGCCGTCCAGTCGCTGCCGATGATATTGTCCGACGTCCTCCGATGATTAAATGCCTGCGTGGCGTTCTGCTGCAGGAAGTTTAAGTAGGAGGCGTTGCCCGTCGCGATGCGGAGCTTGTTCAGGTTCCGCGCGAAAATCATTTTAAACCCGGCTGCGTCGTTCTCCCCTTCGTACAACAAGGAGTAGGACAACGTCATATTGTTGATGACGTAATTCGCGGCGTTGTTCGCGTCCGTCAGATAACTTGCCGTTCCCGTCGCCTGGTGCAGGGCCAAAGCCGCGCCGAGGAACGTACCGTAGTTGTAGGTGAAATCCCAGTCCACGACCGTCCCGCTGCCGCTTCCCTCCACATGGTCGTTCACTTTGCTGCCGGAGATCAGCCGGCTCTTGATCCATGAATAGATGTTTTGAGCCTTCGTCAGATACGTCGTGTCGCCGGTCGCGTTTAATAGCTTGATTGCCGTCATGACCATCGGCGCGTTGGTGGCGATGTTCTTTTGCGGAGACGTGCCGTCGCGCTTCCACCAGATTCCGCCTCCGTACGTGCTGTCGTAGTCGCTGTAAATTTCGTTGAACAAGAACCACGCCCGGTTCCTGTATTCGTCGGTCCCTGTCAGCTCGTAAGCACGCATGCAAGCCAGCGCCCACCAGCCCAGATCGTCGTTGAAATTGTTGACGAGCATATCTGGCACCTTGGCATTAAATCCGTCGTACACATCGTCGATCATGGTCCGGTACGCGCTGCTTCCTGTCCGCTCATAAGCGTCCATAACCGTTTCCCATAGCTGGGCTTCCCACCAGAAGTCGGTATACAACCCGCCGTTTGGACCGTGAGCATGCTCGGGATGGATCAGATGGTCGCTGTTCGTGTAGAAATACTTTGCGACTGGATCGTAGAACGTGCTGACGAATCCGTTCATAGCCGTGTCGGCGTTGGCCGCCGTAAAAGCCTCGGCCTTCTTGGCTCCCGTTGCGAAGACGGGCAAGGCAAGCGCGGCAGCCAGCAAGACCGCCATCAATCGTTTTCCCGATATCCATTGCTTATTCATCACATGCACTCCTTCGCCATATTAGAATGGTTTAGCACATTATGCCGTCCGCGATGATTGAAGTTGCCTGCGCTTGCCCGTTACCCCTTGACGCCAGTAAAGGCGATGCCCTGCACAAAATATTTCTGAAGCAGCAAAAACAGCACCAGAATAGGCAAAATCGCGATCAGCGCGCCGGCCATCATGGGGCCGTAATCCGTCTGATAGTTGTAAGAGAACGCCTGCAATCCCATCTGAATGGTCGCCTTGTCGGGATCGTTTAAGATGATCATCGGCCACAGAAAGCTGTTCCAGCCCGCCTGGAACGTAAAGATGCCAAGCGTCGCGAGCGCGGGTTTCGTCAACGGCAGATAGATGTTCCAGAAGATGCGGAACTCCTTGCAGCCTTCGATCCGGGCCATCTCCATCATGTCCGAGGGCAGCGTCAGGAAAAACTGGCGCATAAAGAACACCGCGAACGACCCCGAAGCGCCGGGCAAAATAATGCCCCAAAACGAGTTCAGAAATCCGTTGCCGCCGCCGCCGAGCAAGTCGTTGCCGCCCACCAGCGGGAAGTGCTTGAGCACATAGAAGCTCGGAATCATCGTAACGATGCCGGGAATCATCATAGCGGCCAGCAGGACGCGGAACATCGCCTTGTTGCCCCGGAAATTCAACTTCGCGAAAGCGTAGCCGCTAAGCGAACCAAAGAACAAATTCGCCAGCACGCCCGATACGGCGAGCACTAGCGAGTTCCAGAAGTAAAGTCCGAACGGCACGGTCGTGAACGCCTTGCGGTAATGCTCCAGCGTCACTTCCGACGGCAGCCATTGGATCGGAATCGAAAAAATTTCGTTGCTGGGTTTCAGCGACGTCATCAAGCTCCAGAAGAAAGGCAGGAACATGACGACCGCTATGGCAATGCTGACTGCGTAGAACAACATCTTGCCGATCATGACCCGAGCCGGGTAGGACAAGGCCGGGGACGAGGTCAGAGCATTTGCCGGTCGGTTCGCAGGTAACGTCTTCATCCCATCCCCTCCTATACAATCGGCTCTTCGGATTTGTTAATGCGCATATTGATGAATGAGAAAATAAGAATAGCAATGGCCAGAATGAACGCTTGCGCGGACGCATACCCCATCTGCAGCTGATTGAAACCTTGCTGGTAGATCAGGTACACCGGCGTTTTCGTCACGTTGCCGGGTCCGCCTTGCGTCAGGACAAACGCCTGGTCGAACAGCTGGAGCGCGCCGATGATCGACATCGTGCTGACAAGAAACGTCGTCGGACGAAGCTGCGGCCATGTGATATAACGGAAGCGGTCGAAGGCGGTCGCCCCGTCCAGCTTCGCGGATTCGTACAAATATTCGGGAATCCCTTGCAGTCCGGCAATGTAAATAATCATATTGGAGCCTACGGATTGCCACAGCGTAACGAGAATGATCGACAGCATGGCCGTCTCCGTCTGCGCCAGCCACGCCGGCCCGATGATGCCGAAGTAACCCAGAATGCCGTTAACGAGACCGAACTCCGGGTGCAGCAGCCAAATCCATACGGTGGCCGCGGCGACGGCGGACGTCAGCGTCGGCAGATAGTTCATCGTGCGGAAAAGTTTGATGCCCATTCGTTTGAAGTTCATAAGCATGCCGAGCATGAGCGAGATCACGATGTTAAGCGGTACGAAAATAATGGAGTAATAAAACACGTTCTTGAACGTCTGCCAGAACAAGGCGTCTCCCGCCAGCCTCTTGTAATTGTCCACGCCGACGAAGTCCATCCGGCTGACGACGTCGTAATTGGTGAAGCTGAGAAACATCGCCATAACGACGGGCACGATCGTAAACGCCGCAAATAGCAGCATCGTCGGAGTAATAAAGAGGAACGCCATCTTTTCTTGATGGCGGCCTAATTTGCTGATGGATGCCATGTCGCTCTCCCCCCTTGCGGTTGCCGGGAACACGGGCGGGAGAGGTCAGCCTCTCCCGTTCGCTCCCGATCCTGTTTGGTGCTTGGCGCGAATCACTTCACGTCCGCATTATCCGCGAGCAATTTGTCTCCTTGCGTCTGGGACTTGTTCAGCGTATCCTCCAGCCCTTGCTCTCCTTGCTGGAACAGCTGGAGATTCGGGATAAGTCCGTCGTTCTCCATGACGGAGTAGCCCGGATGCGCCGGACGGATCTTGGCGAATTCCAGCGTCTCCATAAACGGCTGCCAAAATGGATCGTCCTTGAAGAACGGATCTTCGAGCGCTTCCTTCAGACCCGGCATGTTGAGACTTGTTTTGGCCCAGAGCAGCGCGTTGTCCTTATTTGCCGTCCACCATTTGACGAACTCCCAAGCTTCTTCCTTATGCTTCGCTCCCTCCGGAATGACGAGACCGAAGCCGCCCATGACGCTGCCCTTGTCGCCGTTCGGACCTGCCGGAGGCGGCACGATGCCGAAGTCGAGATCCTTGCCGTACTTTTTGTACGTGCTTAACATCCAGGGACCTGTGTATTGCATGGCCAGCTTGCCGGTGACAAACGCGTCCGTGCCTTCGCCAAGTCCTTGCTCGAAGCCGACCTTATACACTTTATCCTCGTTCAGAAGCTTATCCCAGAATTGCAGCACCGACTTGCCCTGTTCGCTGTTGAAGCCCGTCTTCAGTCCGTCCTCCGACAGCATCGAGCCGCCCGCTTGCTGCAGGTACATATTAAACAGACCATTGTCGCCGAGGGAGAAACCCGCTACTTCCAGCTTGCTGCCGTTCCATTTGGTTGTCTTGACCGCCGCTTCCTCCAGCTCCGCCCAAGTCGTAGGTGGTTTTACGCCCGCTTCGTCCAGAATCTTTTTATTATAAAAGAGTGCTCTTGCATCAACCGTAAGCGGCAGTCCGTACAGCTTGTCGTTGTAGGATAATTCCTTGATGGACTCCCCGTAGAACGCATCCTTCGAGAGACCGTCCTTCTCCAAATATTCGTCAATGGGATGCAGCACGTTTTTCGGCGCGTACAGCGACGTGCGCCATCTGTCCCAGAACAGAATGTCCGGCGACCCGCCAGAGGTTGCCGCCGTCAGGAATTTCGTTATCATATCCTGTTGCAGCACGTATTTGACGCGGATGCGGTCCTGCGATTTGTTGAACGCGTCCACCATCGTCTCGAACTGTTTCTGCCCTTCTCCGCCCCAGTCTCCCCAGAACGTCAGCTCAACGGGTTTGCCTCCGCCTCCTCCGTCGCCGCCGGATCCGCCTTTATCGCCGCCTCCATCGTTGTTGCCGCTGCAGCCGATAACGGATGAGAATAATACCGCCGATAAAGCCGTAACCGATAACCATCTTTTCATGTCAAATGCCTCCCTTTTCTTTTTCGATTCTGACCTCATCATTCCGCCTCATTGGTTATCGCAATAAACCGCTTACATTTTTGATTATATGATTGATCATATAGTATGTCAATATAAATTGTTTATTAGTTATCATGCTGATATGCCTTATTATAATATCGATATAATATTATATGACAATTTTCGACCCATCAACTTCCGGAATGTCTTCACGCAACTTTTCCCTTAATAATCCGTCTATACAATATAAAATTTGGAAACCTAGGCGATTACTTGGTACAGATGATTCGTGCTCCAGTAAAAAGAAAGGGATGACATAATAATGAGAAGAAATTGGTCAAGATATGCGCTAGCTTTTTTATTTTGTTTGATCCTTATGATGCCTGCGGTACAAATCAGCGCTTCGGAAGCTAACGTAAAGGTTACCCTGCCAACTTTTAAGGTGAACCTGAATGGTCATGTGGTAGAAAATCAGTACAGGGAATATCCTCTGCTTGTCTATCGCGGTATAACCTACTTTCCGATGACTTGGAACGATACCAGAATGCTGGGTCTGGAAACAACTTGGTCACAAACAGCTGGCTTACATATAAAGCAAAGCCAGGTGACCTCCGCTTATGCGTCTTATAAGTCCGGGAGTCGCAATGCTTCTTCATACTCCGCAAAGATTTCCACATCGGCCATTACGGTCAATGGCAAAGCAATTAACAACTCGAAAGAACAATATCCCTTATTAAACTTTCGAAACATTACCTACTTCCCGCTAACCTGGCGTTTTGCGTATGAGGAGTTCGGATGGGATTATAAGTGGAATGCCGTCAGCGGACTCAGCATTACTTCCCGTAACCCGCAATTGCAATCGACTGGCCTTCCAGCATTTGCTGCCGATAATGATGTCGCCTTATTTAAGGGATATTATTATTTTACGCAAACAACGGGCAGTACCAATCAGGTCTACCGGGCTCCCATACAGCAACCATCTGCTAAAGAAGAGATCTATTCCTATAGTTTCGGAGGTCCGGATTCCGAATGGCATCCGACTAATGTCAGCTTCATGATCCGGGACAATGCGCTATGGTTTACTTATCATCTTGGGGGAGGGGTTATGGGTAGCGACCAGTTTGTAAAAGTCGGCGACAACGGTAAAGCGGAATTGTTGCATGAGGGATATTTGGACTTCCGCGCTACGTCTCACGGCACCCTGATCGTCCAATTAGGAGCTTGGGGATTTGAAGGCGGCAATTTGTATTTATCGTCGGCAGGGGAAAAGAAAAAAGTCGGAGATCCCGGTCTGATGTATGCTGTTACGCTTAGCGGTACTCAGTGGTCATTGGGCGGCGGCAATGCCTCCTACATGGCTGTCAACGGAGACCATGTGTACGTGCTGGCTTCTCGCGACGAATCCGACGCCAATAAGATCTATGAAATTAATCTAAAGACCAACAAAACCAAAAAGATCGTTGACGCAAACGTGGGCTGGTTCCAGGTTATCGATCAAAAGCTATATTACGTTAAAGACAAGGATAAATCGTTATATTCTTCCGATATAGACGGGAAAAACGAAGTTAAATTGTCCGAACACGCCGTCACATGGTTTGAAAGCATCGATGGTAACCTTTTTTATACAACAAAAAAGAGTTCAACCCAATACGATTTGTACAAGGTCAATCCAAACGGGGACGACACGCTTGCATGGGGAGCGTCGATTGCCGGCGTTCAGGTTGTAAATAATCAGCTCGTTTGCCTGCTTGGCGGCAATAATGGCGTTGCGCTGCTAGACGGTTCAGGCCGTCTGCTGCTAAAAGTTTCTGAACCTATTGGGCGTGTTTTCACTTCCGATAATGGGCTTCTATTTCAAAAATCAAACGATTCTTCGTTAGCCATTATTCGTTAAACGAATCAAGGTGCAACTTCTTTCGAGGCTATTCAAGGATGAGCGATAACAAGGCAGCCATTCGGCTGCCTTGTTTGTTTCTTGCGAAGCAGGATAGCCGACTGATCGATTCGCAGCTAAGTCGTCCGGATCTTAGCCTTACCGGTCGACTCTCCGATGACGAGCTCCGCATCAAGCAGGACACGGCTCGGAAGCGGCTCTCCGTCCAGAAGTCTCGTCACGTGCTCGAAGGCCAGTCGTCCAATCTCCTCCTGGTTCTGGCGCAGATGCGTTAATGGTTGCAGCCCGCTCCGATAAGGACTGTCAAAGCAGATGAGCGACAAGTCCTCCGGAATGGCCAGCCCAAGCTCCTGGGCCGCCTTCTCCGCAAGCAGAGCAACGTTATATTCCGTCGCGAACAGCGCCGTAATATGCGGATGTTTGGTCAAATGGGCCTTGATCTTATCGATATCCTTGCGTCGATTGACTTCGATATGAGCGCTCGGCAGCGTGGACATAATATCCTGAATCCAGGTGTCGCGGTCCGCGACGATGCCTCTCTCCGTATGCGCCTTGACGAAACCCTCGATGCGATCCTCGATCGCCGTCGTATCCCGGGGCGGCGGAGTGAGAAATGCAATGTGGCGGTGGCCAAGATCGAACAGATGGTTCGTTCCTTTGGCAGCGCCCGTCACGTTGTCCGTGCAGATGGAGGCCGCCGGCAATCCTTTCAGATGGCGATCGACCAGCACGAACGGAAATTGGCCGATGACCAGCTTTAGTATCTCCGCATTGAAGTATTCGCCTTGCGCCGGCAATATGATCATGCCGTCCACGCCAAGCTCCAGCATGCCCTTGATCTCCTCTTCTTCATTCGCCGCTATGCCGAACGACCTGCGAAGAATGAGATACGAACCCTGCTCGCGCGATGCCTGCTCCATGCCGTAGACGAGCCCCGATCCATAAGCATCGCCGAAGTCCGTCATCACGAGCCCGATCAGACGCTTGCCCGGGTTACGCCCCGATCTGGTTTGCCCCATCGGTGCAATCGAGGCATGTCCAGCCGCCGTTTGGACAGTTCCTTGCTCCGCCACGAAAGAACCTCTGCCCGGCTGACGGACGATATAACCATCCAACGCGAGCATCTCCAGCGCTTTCTTGCTTGTAATGCGGCTGACGCCAAACTCATCGCCAAGCTCCTTCTCCGAAGGAACACGATCTCCTACCGCATATTGCCCTTCCTTGATCCGTTCCCGCAGAGCTTCGAATATTTGTTCATACATGGGCTTGGACGCCGACTCGTTAGCCATCCGGTATTCCCCCTCATTCAATAGCCATATCTATTTATATAATAATATAACATGATATATTCAAGTTGTGAACTACCCCGTCTCTCAAATAATGAAAAGAAGGACAACTTGACAATCATTGATTACGTCTGTAATCTATATTCGTAGACTACATAGGTAATCCATGGAACACGTTTGCCAATTAAGATTACAATTGTAATCATCGGGAGGGAATACGATGCGGGAACTGCCGCACATTTCGGACGCGGAATGGGATGTAATGAAAATCGTATGGCAAGCTGCGCCGTTGACGGCCGCCGAAATCATTGAACGACTGAGCGGAAGCAAGCCATGGAAACCGAAAACGACGAAAACGCTGATCGGCAGACTGGTGCAGAAACAGGCACTCGGCTGCAACAAGGACAATCGCGAATACCTCTATTTTCCATTAGTTAGCGAAGACGAGTGCGTGCAGGCGGAAAGCCATTCGTTTTTGCAGCGTATTTTCGGCGGATCGCTGAAGCCGATGATGGCGCATTTTCTGGAAACCGAAAAACTCTCCTCCGAGGACATTCGCGAGTTGAAGGAGCTGCTCCAGAAGAAGGTGAAATAAGAGGTGGAATGGCTAACAAACTTATTCGAGCGAACGCTTATTGTTTCATTGGAGGCGGCCCTAATGGTCTTGCTGCTGGCCCTGGTGACGGCGGCGTTTCGGAGCAAACTTGTCCCCATGTGGAAATATGCGCTATGGACGCTGCTGGTCGTGAAGCTTCTGATGCCCTGGCTGCCAGGAAATATAGAGAGCGAGCTGCGCTGGACAATTCCCCTTGCCGGTATGGAAGAGCGAATCTTTTCTATTGAGAATTTGGAAGCTTCGATCATCGGTTCATACGCGAGCGGCATTTCGCCGATCACGCATACGGATCAAGCAGATTCGAATCTTGCCCAATCTCATCCTCCAGCATCACAGGAGCGTCTGGCTACGAAGATTCCCGGATTCCAAATCGCGGTATTCGTATGGCTTGCCGGAACGGCGGCAGTCCTGTTGTACATCGCGGCTGGTTATCTGCGAATGTCGGTTGCCCTCCAGCGAGAAACCAACATTCAAATACCCGCCGATTTGGTTGCGCTATTCGTTCGAATCCGAGCGGACAACGGCATCCTCGCCAAAATCCGGCTGCGCGTAACGAAGCAAGTATCCGCGCCGGCATTGTTCGGCGTATTTTCGCCCACTGTGCTAATTCCGGAGCAAATGGTCAAGCATCTAAACGCCGCGGATTGGGAGTGCGTATTTCTTCACGAGCTGTCCCATTACAAGCGGCGGGACATTCTGGTCAACGTTGCGGCAACAATGCTGGCCTCGTTCCATTGGTTCAACCCCGCTGTTTGGTACGGGCTGCGCAACATGCGACTACACCAGGAGACGGCCTGCGATGCAAGCGTGCTTAACGTCCTGACCCAAAAAGACACGTATGCCGCTTGCATCTTAAAAATATTGGAGCTTGGCAAGTTTCATAGAACCGTTTCGGCCGGCGCCGGAATTACCGGCTATAAAAATCAAATTGCAAGGAGAATCATTATGATCCGAAACTTTCAATCGCCGAAAAAACGAGCTTGGTTTTTCGGACTGCTCATTCTTGTCTTAGCAGCCGCATTGTCGCTGCCATCCGCTTTCGCATCGGGAAACGATAAAGAAGCCGCAGAAACGCCCAATGAGCACATTCCCGTGCAAGCCGCCATTGATACATCGCCCGCAAACGACGCATTTCCATCGCAAGCTGCCAATGACGACATTCGATTCGTATTCCCGACGACCGGCAAAATCGTTTCGCGTTACGGGGAGCGTATTCATCCAATCACCCAAGAGAAGTCGCTGCATGAAGGAATCGACATCGCAAATGTTGAAGGCACGGAAATACGTGCAGCCGCCGACGGCAAAGTCATTAAAGCGGAATATGACCCCGAACACGGCTTCTGTGTGATCATTGAGCATAACGAGATCTGGCAGTCCGAGTACCGCCATCTGCAGCAATTATCCATAACAGTCGGCGACGAGACCAAATCCGGCGATCTTATCGGACTAATGGGCAGCACGGGCCAGTCGACCGGTTCCCATCTCCATTTCTCGATCATAAAGGATACGAACTACGTAGATCCGACCGATTATCTGAAGTAAACGCCTGAACGACTATTGTTCAATCAGACAACCTGCGCCGATCGATGAAATGAAATAAAGAGGAGACCC
Organism: Paenibacillus sp. MY03; assembly: GCF_002165585.1. Taxonomy (NCBI): domain Bacteria; kingdom Bacillati; phylum Bacillota; class Bacilli; order Caryophanales; family Paenibacillaceae; genus Paenibacillus; species Paenibacillus sp. MY03. The sequence continues at coordinate 54,571 of NZ_MXQD01000025.1, forward strand.
GTGATCCCTGTTATGGATCATGGGTCTCTTTGCCTTGGACGTATCCAGAAAAGATGATGGCTGGAGGTCTGTGATTGTGCCGCTATTTCTTAAAAAGCGAAATAGATGAATGAGCTTGCTTCGCCGTTCATGAGCAGCATGAGCAGCACGATGGCAATGGCCGCATACACCGCGCCGCGTATAAGCGAAGGAACCGCCGCCTCCCAGCCGAGCGACCAGCGCTTGAAGTACTTCACGGCCAGGAACTCCACGATATGAAGCAGATACAGACCCGCGGAGATCGCGAGCAGCAGCATGGTCTCTTTCGTAAACGACACGCCGCCGAGCAGCGTCATCTGCTTGATCATGTGGACAGCGTCCCCCCAGCTATTAGCGCGGAAGAACACCCAGCCGATTACCGTCAAATGGAAGAACACGGCGATGGCGAATATTTTGTACAACCAGTCGCCCTGCAGCTTCGTCCAGCCCATCTTTTTGAGTCCTTTGCCATACATTCGATGGGCTGCGGACAAGACGCCGTGGTAGAATCCCCAGATGATGAACGTCCACGCGGCTCCATGCCATAAGCCTGAGATCGTCATGGCCGCGATCAGGTTGGCGTAGATGCGCCAATTTTTCACACGCGAACCGCCCAGCGGGATAAAAATATAGTCCCTGATCCATTGCGACAGCGTAATATGCCACCGTCTCCAGAACTCGGCGGGGTTAGAACTCAGGTATGGCGTCTTGAAATTCAGGTCCAGCCTGAGACCGAGCAGCAAGCCGATGCCGACCGCCATCTCGCTATAAGCCGAGAAGTCGAAGTAGATTTGGAAAGCGAAGAGATAGGAAGCTACCCATGACTCCACGCCGTTTAACGTCGCTGCGACGCCGAAATATTCGTTAACGTATGGAGCGATCTTCTCGACGATAAATACTTTTTTAACGAGGCCCAGCAGAATAAACGCAAGACCAAGCTTCACGCGCGGCGTGCGGAATTTGATCGCCACGATATTGCGAAGCTGCGGCAGGAAGTCGCCGCCCCGCAGAATGGGGCCCGCGGCCGAATGCGCGAACAACGAGATGAATACCCAGAACTCGAAAAGCGAGCGGCTTGGCTTCAGCTTGCCCTTATGCACATCCACCAGGTAGGCGATGAGCTGGAAGGAGTAGAACGAGATGCCGATCGGCAAGGCAATTTCCCGATCGACGAACGGGGTCCCTTGCAGCGATATCGTGAACCCCAGCAGTTGCTCGACGCTGCCCAGCAAGAACATGGAATATTTAAAAAAGACCAGATTGGCCAATACAACGATGAGTCCGGCTGTCAGCGCAAGCCTGCTTCGGCTGCCGCCAAGAAACTTTGAAATGCCGTATACGGAAGCCACGACGCAGAAGAACAACACGAAGTAGCCAACTCCGGCATACGCGTAAAATGCGGCGTTTGCAACGGCAAGCACGAGCATTCGCCAGCGAGGGAAGAAGTAATACAGCGCGAATACCGCTAATAAAAACAACAGAAAAGTCGGCGAGTTAAACAACATGCGCTATTCCCCCTTCCCCGTCCAGGTGTCCCATACGAAACGGGCAAGAAGCTCGTTGCCTTCTTTCGTCAAATGAACATGATCGGTAAACAAGTTTGGATCGATCTTGTCTTGCATGATCAAGTAAGGCGAGCCGAGCCCTTGCAAATAGGTCTCGATCGCTTCCGTATTCGCCACGTAACCCGGATTCGTCACTTCCTTTTTGGAAAGCTCGCCATTGCCGCCCGACACGAAGGTGAGCAGACGTTTGCCTTGCTGAAGCTCCGCGATCTTGTTCATGAAATAAACGCCCCAATTGCTCTCGCTCATATCGAACGGTTGCGGATCAAAGAAGCTCAGATAAGAAGGATCGGCGAGCCACGTCTCGGAAAATTGTTTTTCGTTCCAGGCGCGCGGATCGCCGAGCAGGTCGGTTCCCGCCTTCCGCTGCTCCCAATAAGCAGGAATGACTTCCTTGTACTTCACGACCGGGATTCGGTGAAGGAGCGTCTCCAGCGCCTGCTCCTCCGCATGCTTCCAGCCTTCCTTGTATTCGAAGCCGTTTGCCTGCAGATGCGGCAGCACGTCCGCGAAAGCCTTGGGATCCTGCGTGCGCAAGTAATCGCCAAGCCAGAACACTTGCCGCGGCCCCGGCTTAGGCTCCACGAATGCCGAGTAGGACAGGCCGATCATGACATTGTCCGTCTTGATGCCGTGATCCTCCATCATAAGCAGCAGCGTGTACGCATCGCCAGCCATGATAGAAGGAGCCGACAGATTGAACACGGCCTGCAGCCTGTCCTCGCCTTCGGCGGATGTCGCCAGGTCGGACAAATAACGGCCCAGGGAATGCTCGGAGCTTTCGTTCGTCCCCCAAGCGACGGAGTTGCCGATAAGGATGGCGTAGTCCGTCAGGCCGTCCCGCTTGATCGTTTTCGCCATCTCTTCGATGACGACTTCAATCATGCCTCGATCTTCCAGAAACATATTATAGTTCATGCGATGTTTGTAGACGGTATCCAGCTTTACATAGGCTGTGACAACGAATTGGGCTGCGACAAAAAAAGCCAAAGCGAATGCGAGTCCCAGCAGGCCGTATCTTTTCCGTCGGATTTGGCTTAGTTTCATACGTCGTCCTTTCGTTTGCGGCAGTGCCGTTAACTGTCGCATCATTCCATTATTTACAGACTATGGCGCGCGTTTCGGAAGCAGTTTAACATAACCATCCGACAATCGCATTAATTCCAGCACATAATCATAGTCGCTTCGATACTGGCTAAAATCTGTTATCTTCTCAAATGTCTTCAGATCGAAAGCTTCTCCATCATCAAAGCCTTCTCCCGGCACAAACATGATGTCGTCATTAAAGAACGTCCCCGTCGGCATATAATACCGCATGCCAACGACATTGCTTGTCGCATTGATCAGGTCCTTGCCAAAGAAAGTAAAGTTTTCGGCCTTCAAATCAATGCCCATCAGGTTAGCCAGCGTCGGCATCATGTCGACATGACCGCCCACTTGCTCTATCGTTTTGCCTTCCACGCCGGGAACCCGAATGATAAATGGCACGTTGAAGCGGCTGATCCGGTCGTCATATTTGACGCCAAGCACTTCTTCGACCCAAGCGGGATCGTTATCCTTGACCTGGAGGCCGTAGTGGTCGCCATACAGCATAATGACCGTATTGTCCCACATGCCGTTCTCCTTCAGCCCTTCGATCAGCTCGCCTATCGCCTTGTCCGTATAGTTAATCGCCGTGATATAGTGGCCCAACTGGGTGCCATGCAGGCGCTGCGGCACTTGGATGTTAAGAAATTTCCCAGGGATCCAGAACGGATGATGGCTGGAGGTCGTGACGAACTGTGCGTAAAAAGGCTGATTTTTCCCGTGCAGCTCCGTCAGCTTTTCCAGCCCGACACGATACATCTCCCCGTCGGAGGCGCCGAGAGCGTTGAACTCATCGTTAATGAAGTAAGGCCTGTCATAATACGTCGTAAACCCAAGGGCGGGATACATATTGTTCCGGTCCCAAAATGTCACATCGTTGACATGGAACGTATTCGACACGTAGTTGCGTTCTCCCAAAAGACGCGGCATGCTGGGAACCTCGCGGTCTCCGAAGCCCTTGGACATGGCGACGGAGCCGGTCGCGTATATCCCTGTATTGGCGATGAACTCGGAGTCCGAGGTATTGCCCTGCCCATTTTGCTGGAATACATTAGGGAAATAAAAGGCTCCTTCGCCAATCAGGTCGTTCAAGACCGGCGTCACTTCCTGACCGTCCACTTCAAGACCTATCATCAAATCCTGGAACGACTCCAGTTGAATGACGATCACGTTCATATCTTTGGCCACGCCAAAATAGCTGCTGGTGCCCGCCGGCACTTTGCCTCCCCCGGCATGGCCCTTCTCCAATTGAGACAGCGCCTCTTGCGTCACCGCCACAGATCCGTCCTTGATCGCGCTGTTGAGCCTGCTCTCGTTAATGGCCGTGGCCACTTGATAATTGAGCACGCCCAGCCGCTTCGATTGCACAAGCTCGTTCGGAATGTCCAGATCCATGCGAATATAAAGGAAGGACGCCGCAATGGCGATCACCATCCCGATTGCCATATAAAGCGGCTTGGCCGCCGGACGGCTCTTTTCCCGTTTCCCCCTGCTGCGCAAAGTCGCCAGCCATAATCCAATAAGTACCGCCAAATCGACAAACAGGACATAAAATTTTACATGGATCGCCGATTCCACGCTATCCTTTACTTGTCCAACCTGATCCAGACCATGCAGCGCCGTGTAGGTCGGAATGCTCCCGAAAAAGGAAAAATAGACGCAGCAGGCGAATAGCAGGAGCGACAATACTCCGTTGAATACGCCAAAGACAACAGGCTTCCATCTGCTTGTCGTCATTAACTCCACCAAGCAAATCAGCGTCAGCACTGCCGCGGCATCCGTAAGCAATCCCGATACGGCAAACTCGCCGAACGTAAATTGCCGGAACAATACCATCTTTAACATGATCAGAACGAAGCTTGCCCAGAACGGCGACTTCCGGTAGACATTCAATACTGTATTCACTTGCCCACTCTCCCTTAACTGAACCGGACTGCACACGACCGCACGGGTACAAAACAAAAACCGTCTATTAACGACGGCTTTCCCTATCAAATAGTTGCATAAAAAATAATATTAAGTTCATATTAACGCAAATGGACGCAGAAATAAATAGGGCTTATCCGAGCGCAATTCAGCTCTGCCGACGGCCGGGAGGACTGGCTTCCGTCAGTCTTCCCCATTAACCTGTTCCGCACGGTCCGGCAACTGGCTCACGTAGCTGTCCGATAGATGAAGCAGCTCCAGCGCGCGGTTGAACTCGTCTTCCGTCGAAGCTGACGCTTCGGTGCTATCGCCCCCGGACAACGTATAATGTTTGCCGTCCTCGAACCCGCTCCCCGGCAGGAACAGCTCCTCGTTGTTGACGAACGAGCCTGTCGGCAAATAATAACGCTGAGGCAGCAGATTATAGTGTTTCTGATTCAGCAAGTCCTGCCCGAAATGGATCTGCTCCTTCATGGATAGGCCCAGCAGGTTGGCCAACGTCGGCAAAATATCAACCTGTCCGCCAAGCTGCCGGAACTCGGCCGGCGTCGTGACGCCCTCTCCCGCGATAATGAACGGCACGTTGATCATTTCGCGTTCGACGTAGGTTCCGCCGAAAATTTCCTCCAGCAGCACGCGGTCCTCCTCGTCAAGCGAGAAAACCGGAAGTCCGCGATGATCCCCGTAGAACAGGAGCAGACTGTCCTCCAGCAGCCCCCGCTCCCGCAAATCCTCGAGGAATATGCCCAAGCAGTAATCCGCATAGTTTTGGGATTGAATATAATCTCCGACGTATGTCCCCTCGTAACGCTCCGGCAAAACCATCTTCTGCTTATCTTCGGGCAGCGAGAACGGGTTATGCGCGGACATCGAGATCACATGCGCGTAGAACGGATCCGGGCCCGCATCCATGCGCTGCAGCTCTTTTGCGGTCTTGTCGTACAGCACCTCGTCCGAAGGACCGAACCATAGCTCGTCGTTCCCTTCGCCGAAAAACGCCTTGTCGTAATAGCGATTAAAGCCGAGCCCTTGGTACAAATCCTCGCGATTCCAGAAATCCACGTCGTTTGTATGGAACGTAGCGGTGTCGTAGCCGTGCGACTCCAGCAGTCTTGCCATGCTGGGAAGCTCCTTCTTGGCATAAATCTGCGTGGCGGGTCCGTCTGGGGGGACGTAGAACGAAGTGTTTACGACGAACTCCGCATCAGACGTATTGCCTTGTCCGACCTGCTGATAGAACCTGGGGAAATAGTAGTTGCCATGGGCAAGAGCGTTCATGACGGGCGTAATTTCTTGCCCGTCGATCTTTAGATCGATCAGGAAGTTCTGGAACGATTCCATCTGCACGAGAATCACGTTTTTCCCCTTCGCGCTGCCGAACAGGACAGGCGATTCCGATTCCGTTATGCCTTTTAAATCATAGATCGATGATTGAGTGATCAGCTCTTTCTCGACAGGCGTTTCCTCATCGTTATCCAGAAGACTGAAGGCTTCGTAATTGAGGATGCCCATCTGCTCCGCCTGCACGGTTTCGTTAATACTTTCCGTGTGTGGAAGAATATTAAACAAACAAGCGAACAGCGAGATGGTAAATACGGCGGCCACCGTCTTGCGGCTCGTCCTCGCGGACAACGCGCGTTTCCAGCCTACGGCAATGCGCCGGCGCAGCAAGACGTAGGCAAGGATGAGAATATCCATATAAATAAGCAGATATTTCGGATGGATGACGGAAAAGATGCTTTTTTTCACCGCTCCGACCTGATCGGCCTGCTCTAGAACATGATAAGTGGGAATGATTCCGAAGTGTCTGTAGTACACGATAAGAGTAAAAAACAGGACCGTTATCAAAAGATTGACGATCAGGTACATAAGCAATTTGCGTTTGGTCGAAAACCATTCGATTATGCAGAATATAATGAGAATAATAGGCAGCTCTTTCAGCCACACCGTCTTGAACGAGCTGTTCTCGAACAGAACGGTCCAAGTGAGGTAGCTTTTGACAAGCATAATAATCGAGAATACCAATATCGACTTGGTACTCCATCTTGGGGGCAAATATTGTGCCATCGTACGTTCTTCCTTTCCATGCGTCTATCGGCCAGCCTGCGGCAAAATCGACAAGTCCTCAAGTTGCTCCTCTATCAAAAACGGGAGCTATTCCATGATAAGACGTCGGCGCGAGAAGTGCAATGCCTGCCATGCAAACAAGCCATTCGGCAGCACCCTTCGGGAGGATGCGACCGGACGGCTTTTCGGCATGACGTCGATAATCTGTCATCAGGACGGTTACGGATACAAACTGTTTAGCAAAACTCCCCCCAGCGCTCCGATGATTACGACGGCCCAAGGCGGCAGCTTCCAATAAGTTAAGAGAATAAACAGCGCTGCCGCAAGCGCGAAGTCGGCGGAGGAGGTTACCGCGCTGGTCCAGACGGGATCGTACAAAGCCGCCAGCAAAATGCCGACGACGGCGGCGTTCGCCCCCGCCAGCGCCCGCTTAACGTTTGGCCGCTGGCGAAGACTATGCCAAAACGGCATTACGCCTGCCATCAGGAGGTAGGCGGGTAGGAAAATGGCCGCGGTAGCCGCTATCGCACCCATGGCGCCATCCGATACAGCGCCAAGGTAAGCCGCGAACGTAAACAGCGGGCCCGGGACCGCTTGCGCCGCGCTGTAGCCCGCGAGGAACTGCTCCTGCGTCACCAACCCCACCGGCACGACCTCCCGCTCCAGCAGCGGCAGCACGACATGACCGCCGCCGAATACGAGCGAGCCCGAACGATAATAACCCTCCATGAGCGCCAGCCAATGATTTGCGGTCAGCTCCTTGGCGACAGGCATTAGCACAAGAAGCAACAAGAATATAAGCAAACAAATGGCGCCCGTTCTACGCGAAAGTCCTGGATGGTTGCCCGCGCCAGCGACAATTGTCGCAGCCGAGCCGCTATCGGCGCCTTTAAGCGGCAACGAGCCAAAACTTGTTGCTCCCTTGCCTGACTGGGCGCTTTCAGCCCCGTGCTCCTGCTCCCGGAACAGCCACAATCCCAGCACGGCGGACAACACGATGACGACTGCCTGGCCGTACACGGCCTCCCATAACAAGGCAGCGATGGCCGCCGCCAGCGCAAGCGTCATGCGCGCGCGTCCCGCCGCCAGCTTTTGCCCCATTCCCCATACCGCATGCGCCACAACGGCGACCGCTACGAGCTTGAGGCCTTGCAGCCAATCGGCATCGGCAATGCCCATTCCCTCTAACAGCAGAGCAAACAGAGCGAGAGCAGCTGCGGATGGCAGCGTGAAGCCAAGGAACGAAATCAAGCCGCCCAGCAAGCCGCCGCGCATAATACCGATGCCAATGCCGACCTGGCTGCTGGCAGGTCCCGGCAGGAACTGGGCCAGCGCGACCATGTCCGCGTAACTTCCATCGTCCAGCCACTTTCGCCGATTGACGTACTCTTCTCGAAAATAACCCAAATGAGCAACCGGTCCGCCAAACGACGTTAATCCAAGCTTCAAAGAAGCGGCGAACAGCTCCAGCAGTCTCTTTCCTCTACCCGACATCCTCTGTGCCTCCCATACAGCAAAGCCTGCGCCAGCCTTGCCTCTTGGAAACCATTATAGCGTTAGAGGACAACACGCTAAAGTGGAGGTTTTGTAAATCAAGTATAAACGGCTAACGCCGTCCTTTGGACAAGCGCGTTTACCGATGAAGTATAAGCCTAATTATAAAAGTGAAACTTTATAACGCTTATAATTTGAGAAAAACCTTCAGGGATTTGCCCTGGCGTTCCTTTCTGTTCTATCGCCAAAAATGATCTAAAGCATCTCTCATGTCTGTTCGATCACCATTCTCTCTAATAAGAGGAAAAACGCCCTCTAATCGCTTTATCTCATCCATTAATTGAGATTTATAGGGATATCCTCCCTATAATTCAATGTAATCATAGAAATTTAGTCATAATCACCTCAATTAAAGGGAACTTTTCCCTCTAAGTTGAGCCCATTAGCTTATTTATCCCAATTAGAAGGAGTTTTTCCCTCTATTTTCTGATGAGGTCGGTTGTTGGCGGTTGGCTGTTTGCTGTTGGCGGTTGGCTCTTGGCGGTTGGTTGTTGGCGTGATCGCTCATTGCACATACTGCTGCGGTTAGCATGCCTCGATTAAAGCCCCTGAAGGGGAACAACCACACGTTATCTTTCTTTCGTAGACCCCAAACATATCCCTTCATATGCGAAAGAAAACGCCTGACGGTGCATATCTACTTTTGGGTTCATCAAAGAACATGCGTTTCAGAATGTTTGGCTCCTTTCTTCTTGCGGTCTCCAAAGCCGGGATTTCCAAGCAAAGCCCTTGCCCCAGCTGCGGTGACGAGAATAAAGCAGGCGGCCGCGGTCAGCGGCAGCGCCGACCATTCCAACAGCCCGCGGCCAAGCAGCGTCTGCCAGCCCATCGCCATTAAGCCCAGGAAAAACGCAATGCCGGATATATGAACCAACATGCGGCGACTGGCGTGCGCGTACATCGTTCCGGCGGCCAGCCACGCAATGAACGGCAATGCCTGAATCGCATGAAAGCCCAAACCGTGCAGCCAGATCAGATTGCCTTCCGCGCCCACGAATCTGCTGCTGTTTACGGAGATCGCAACGCCTCCCGCAAAGGACACCATAATGGAAAGCATCGCATACCGTGTCCCCAGGACAAGCTCGGGATTTTTTTCCAAAGTCCTCTTTTTGAAAAAATAGCTCGCGAACAGGACGTAAAACACGACCAGCAGAAGCGCGACCAGGGTGAAACCTCCGGCCACGATTACGTCGAAAAGCGAGCCGTTTACGGGAAATCTGGGATTAACGCCTCGTATATGCTGCACCGTCTCCGCAAAATAAGAATAAAGAGCCAGCGAAATATACGAAACTCGGAAAAAAGCCGCCATCTTATGCCCCATCCCCGACACGGGCATAATCGCGGCAGTCGACAAAAGGAACAGGCCAAGCGCCGAATTAAACGAAAAAGCTTTCCAAAGATTCCCGTCCGTTCCTGTTTCCGCTCCTGCAACCAGCGCCCAGCATGCGCATCCTATCGCCAATACAAAACCTAACAATCCTGTCGCGATCATTCCTCTTTCTTGCTTGAACCAACGCATGAGCTTATTTTCCATCACGTCCAACGACCTCTCTCCTGGTTTTCCTCAAATTTACAGGAATTGAGATTCTGTCGTAACGGGCTTGAGGTTGGTTCAAAGCTATCCCTCAGGAGGGTTGATAAATCCGTCCAAAGTTGGAGGCACGATCCACGATCCGAAACTTCCTGCAGGACCGTTTCGTCTAATGACATAAGATATTGTCATATCCTTTAAATAGAGTGCAACCGGGAGGGATGATGGAATGAACGATCAACATAACGGAGCATGTCCATTAACAATCGAAGTGACGGGAGAAGGGGTCGCGACGGCGAAGCCCGACGAGACGAGCGTAACGCTGGGAGTCATTAGCGAAGGAGATAAGCTGGCGGAGCTGCAGAAGGAGAATGCGGCTGCCATTTCGTCCATTATCGGAGCGCTGACGGCGCTCGGCATTCCCAGGCAGGCAATAGCGACGGCGGCGTTCACCATTGAACCGCAATACGATTATGTCGATGGAAAACAGCAGTTCCGCGGCTACAAAGTCACGCATCTGCTCGAGATTACGCTCCACGGCACGGAGAATGCGGGAACTGTTATCGATGCGGCGGTCTCGCATGGAGCGAACACCGTCACCGATGTGTCGTTCAGATCGAGGGGCTCCGCCGCCGCCAGGCAAGAAGCGCTGACTATGGCCGTTCGCGACGCGGGAGCAAAGGCTCGGGTTATCGCGGACACGATTGGCGTCTCTCTCTCCGCCGTGCCTTGCAAGATCGAGGAGACGCCGAGTCGGGGCTTCGAACCCGTTCTGTTTAAAGCCGCGTCCTTCCCCGCAGGGGATGCCGCGACGGAGATCGAACCTGGCGTGTTGACCTTCAAGTCTTCCGTGCGCGTCTGGTACGCGTATGCTTAGAAGCATGACCTTTACATCCGCATAGAAATGACATTTAAGGTCGGTCGGTTATAGTCCCTCGTACTCCAGCAGCGGATCGGGAATGGCAATCACATAGGCCTCGGCGTCGCTGGCGCCGACATACAAATCCGCCGATCCGCTGCCGTTGCGAATCAGGCCGCCGCTAAAAATGACATCCTGCAAATCGCTGCGTTTAGCCGGTCCGTCCGGAAAATCGGAACGTTCGGCAACCAGCTTGAGCGGCGTGCGTTCCAGCGTATCGGGATGAAGCGCAAACGTCATCGCATAATAATGCCGGTGACCGGCTTCGTCAAACCAAGCGATATGGCCGAGCACGCCAATCAACCCGTTCGCCAGCAAATGCGCTTCGTTGGCCCCGCCCCATTCCTCGTCGATAAACATGCCTTCAAGCAAAGGCGCTTCGGCAATATCCGCTTGCGTAACGGCTTCGAGCGAAGCCGCCTTGAAAAAGCCGATTTTCCCTCTGCCGCCTTTCTCCCCTTGCGGACGGGTAAATACGCCGATCGCGCCGTCCGCAAGCTCAACCATCCGGATATCCTTCATATGGCTCGGCCCGACCAGAAACGGCTGCAACCCGGCAATGCCCGCACCGCGATAAAATACCGTTTCCCATGACATAATCTTTCCTGGATTTTGCTCATCCACGATAACGCGGACGCCGCCAAAAACCAGTTCCTCTCCGATACGCGTATAAAAAGGGTCCTGCAAGGCCAGTTCAGGCAAAGTTTCATCGACCTGCCAGCTGCCGTCCTTCTGCCCCCCGCCTTCCTTCCGACGGAAAAACTTGACGCAGGAAAACTCCGTGTCGCGCGCTTCGACGCGGCCGACCAGCACCGGAGCGCCATCGTCCGCGAAAGCGGCGGTAATGTTGTAAACGTCTCTGCCGTCCACGCCTTCGAACCGAAGCTTCGTCCCTGTCGCCGGCTCTCTGCCGCCCCTATAGGACTTCAGCAGTTGACCGCATGTTTGCGGGTGATGATGAATCTGAAGCATGAACAATCAAACCTCCGTCAATGCGGGGCTACGCCCGCGTATTGTAGTCAATGACAATCCCGTTGCAATACCGCTTGCCGTCCGACTCCGCGACATCCGCCCCTTCGGGGAGCAGGACGGCCAGCACCGCCGAACGAGCGGGTATGATCAGCTTGCCGTTCCGCAGCGTTGCCGGGCTATGCGCATAAGCGTCGTAGACGGCGCCAAAGTCGCTTCCGCTTCCATCGATCGTAACCGCCTGCTCCTCGTTGTGCGGATTATAATACAAATAAGTCGGATGCGCCGCCTCGCGGAAAAAGTCGGTCCTCAGGCAATCCAGTCGCAGTATGCCTTCCACATCGGTCTGCTCGATCATGCCGCCAAAAATGCCGACGTGGGAGGAGCCGTAAAGTCCCAGATCGATCGCCCCCCAGCTGTAGCGGATCGGATCGCCGGTCGCATACGGGCTTTGGTGATCCCACCATTTGCGCAAGCCTTCGTACGCCATGACATCATCCGGATCCGGCTTATAGAACGCGCATGACTGGGCTTTGCCGGAATGCGCTCCAGGGTAAAACAGTCGAGCACCATTGGCGGCATTCAGCATCCATTTGCCGATGTCCGGCGCGAATCTGCTGTCGTAGCGAACGAGCGGCACAAGCGGCCATGCGAGCGCAAAGGTGTTGGCGGTAAAGGCGTAGCCGCTCCGCTCGCCGTCGAACGGCTTCCATGGCCCCGCCCCTTCGGCATCCCAACGTTGCCCCCAATCGGTGATGCTCCCGGCCAGCCCGTAACAATCGTAGCCGCCCCAATTGTCGGCAATGACACCCCAGCCGGGCCGGCATTCACTGTCGCCGTCGAACACCCAGTTGACCAATTTGTCTACCGAATGGGCATCGCCCAGCTCGGCGTTCATCCGCGCAGCCACGCAAGCGCCGAAGGGCAGCAGCACCTCATAAAACGGATTGGCGCTGCGCCGCTCCAGGAAGGCGAGGCAACGCCGCGCTCCGTCCAGGTAACCGCTGTCGTTCCAACGCTTGTACGCCATATAAAGCAGCCAGGCAACGCCGGCGGCGGCATCCGGCTCGCGCCAGCGGCCGTTGTCCACCGGCTTGCCGGTATCGAAATCGAAGGACAGATGGTCAAAGTCGGGCACGCCGTCTTCTCCCGTCAGCTTGTTGCAAGCGTCCAGCCATTGATCCGCCGTGCTGCGCATCATCATGTCCAGATTGCCCGTGTCGGGATACAGATCGGTTAACGCATACATTAACGCATGAGGATAAATCTCGTACCAGAAGGTCGATCCCGCGCGGCCGTTTCTCCGATTCAGGAACAGAGGAGCCGCCTGCTCCCCGCCATAATAACATTCCAGCATCTCCACCCAGTTGACGCCATTTTGATTCGACTTGTCGATGCCGCACAACGTGGCGCCAAGCACGGCGGTCGCCGTGTTAATCGCTTCGTGCCCGTTCTCGCCGCGCCGGCCGCCCAAATAAGAAGGCAAGCCGAAAGCCGGCTTGCCCGTTCCGCCTGGCGTGTCGTCGCGCCACACAAGCGGAAAAAAATCGCCGGTTGCTTCGGCATCGAACACAAGCCGATCATAGGCTGTCGCTACCTGCTTCCAGTTCCGCATCGCATAGGGCTGCGGCATATCCGGCATTTGCTTCACTTTGCGTATCATCCATATGCCTCCTTCAAGGGGAGCGGTTCCGCCGCCCCCCACGATCTCATGCCGCTTCTCGCTAATCTCACTTCCGCCTATTTCTGCGCCGCCTGCTGATCCAGGAACTCTTGCGTCTGACGGATCAGCTCTTCCTTGATTTTGGCAATATCGGCTTGCAGCCTGCCGTTCGCTTCCCATTTCTGCTGCAGCTTCGTCAAGCCCTCCGCGGGACCCGGCACCATGCCAAGCTTGTAGGCCAGCTCATCGGATGAAATAGTGCCGAAATCGGGATTGGCCAGCTCGTTTTTGACCGGTTCCTGATTGAAGGCAAAGCCGGCCAGCGCGGAGCGGACATACGTTTTTTCGTCGGCAAGGTAGCGGAACGCGTCAACCAGATTGTCCGGCACATTTTCCGACAGGCGAATATAATTAGGGTTCCAAGTCAGCATGTAACCGGGGAACACATAGTTTTGGCTCAGATCGACGCCATCCGGATATTTGAATTTGTCGTCTCCGATCGCTTCCCAATGCGTGCCTTCGATGCCCAGCTCGAACAAATCGTGATTGTCCTGGCTTTCGAACAGCCAGTTAATAAACGACATGGCCCGGTCGGCGTTGATTGACGTTTTCGGAATCGCCAGGAAGTTCCATACCCGGAAATCGGAAATATACCCGGGATTCGGCTGCACCTTGTCGCGAGCAGCTTTGGAAGACAGGAATACGCCCAGTTCGGCCGAAGGCACGCCTGCCGCAAGCTGCGCCTTAATATTGTCGAGATTGGACAAGCCTTCCGCCATCGCTGCCGCTCTTCCCGCCGAGAACGTTCCGCTGGCGTCTTTGCGCACGATCGGCTCCTTCTCGATGTAGCCCTTTTCATGCCATTCGCGAACCGTCTCCAATATGCTGTAGTCCGCCTGATTGAACGGTTCGGGGAACGCTGCGATCGCTTCCTGCTTTTCGCCTTTAATGCTAGCCGTCACAACCTTGTTGTCCTGAATCAGGACCGTGCCGTCCACATTCGGTCCAAGCGTGATAGGCCATAGACCCTTCTCGTATTTCACCGGCGCCGATTTGTTGACCTCGATCGTCGCTACTGCGCCATAATTTCCGTCGTTTTTGATCACGAACGGAATCATGCCTTTATCGTTTTCCGTCACCTTGTCGAAAAAGGCCAGCAAATCCTCATAGGTCGACAGCTCGCCTATGCCGTAATTCTCGGCCAGATCCTTGCGATAGTAGATCGCGCCAAGATCGCCCAAATATTGACCCAGAGGCACGCCGTACACATGCAGATTGCCATCCGCTCCGACAAACCGGTTATTGTCGAGGAAACCTTCGCCAAACGCTTTTTTCAGGCCCGGGTATTGATCGTTGTTGAAATAATCATCCAGATTCGTATAGTTGTCCTGCGCAATAAAGGTGTTCATGTTCATCCATGGCGCGTCGAACGCGATATCGACCTGCTCGCCGGCAGACAGCTTAAGCTTCAGCTTGTTGACGTAATCGGCCTGCGGCGTAAACGTAAAGTTGAGCTTCAGGTTCAATGTATCCTTCGTTCTGCGTTCGAATTCGGCGACGACCTGGTCGAATTGCTTGGGCTTGTCGCCCCATAACATGATGTTCAGAGTGGCCGGTTCAGGCGCCTTTGAGCCTTGCTCTTCTCCTGCGGCCGGAGTCTGCGTCGCTGCCCCCTGGCCGTTATTGCCGCCTTTATTGCCCCCGTTATTGTCATTGCCGCTGCATGCCGCCAGCGTGGTCGAGACCATGCCCAATGCCAATAAAAGCATCGCTCCTTGCTTTCCCCATCGTTTCATGTGTGAACCCTCCCGTTTTATATCGTAATGCTGTATGCCAACCGGCGCAAACGCCGGAATTAGCCTTTGATGGCGCCTACCTTCAATCCGCCCACAAAATAACGCTGCAAGAACGGATACAGGAAAATGATTGGCCCGACTGTCACAATCGCCGTTGCCAGCCGCACCGTATAAGCCGGAGCGATCTGAGCGGTCGATTGCGCGCCTGCTACCGCAATATTTTGCGCCATATCGACGTTGCGAATAATTTGCATAATGATATATTGCAGCGAAAATAATTTGGTATCATCGATGTACAGCATCGCCGGCATCCAGCTGGACCAGTAGCCAAGCGCGTAGAACAAGCCGATCGTCGCCAGTGCCGGCAGCGATAGCGGCAGTACAATCGACCGCAGGATGACAACCTCTCCCGCGCCTTCCAGCTTCGCCGATTCGAACAGCTCCTTCGGAATGTCGTTAAAGAAGTTGCGCATCAAGAACATATTCCACGGCGACAACAGCGCCGGCAATATATAGACCCAGATGGAATTGCCCAGATGGAGATACTTGGTGATCAGAATATAACTCGATACCATGCCGCCGCTAAACAACATCGTAAAGTAGAAAAACAGCGAGATATGCGGCGCAAAGCGCAGTCTGCGCCCGGACAAGGCGTATGCCGCCATGCTGGTGACGAGCAAGCTGAGCGCCGTTCCGGCCACCGTAATAAATATCGTAATGAGATAGGCGTCGGGGATGGTGGAAGACGAGAAAATCGCCTTGTAAGCCGCCAGCGAATATTGTTCCGGGAATAGCCGGTAACCGTCGCGCAGCAGCGTCACTTCCGCCGTAGCCGAGCTTGACAGCACCAGCCAGAACGGGTACAGGCACGCTGCGGCAAAACATGCGGTAAACAGATAGAACAATACTGACATGACGCGGTCTTGCCTGGAATTTTTCATGCTGCCTTCCCTCCTAAAATAATGCGGAATCCTTGTCAAGCCGCGACGCGACCTTGTTCGCCACGATAACCAGCACGAAGCCGACTACCGACTGATAGAGCGCAATGGCCTGCGTCATCCCCATCGAGCCGGAGGTGCGCAGCGCGCGGAACACATACGTATCGATCGTATCCGTCGTTCGGAACAGGAAGGTGTTGTCGCCCACCAGCGAATAGATCATGTCCAGATTGCCGCCGAAAATATTGCCCATGCTGAGCAGGAACAGCAGCACGACGGTGCTCCGCAGCAACGGCAGCGTAATGCGGAAGATGCAGGAGAGACGCGAAGCGCCGTCGATTCTGGCCGCCTCGTACAACTCCTTGTCGATGCCCACGATGGCTGCCATATAAACAATCGCTCCGAAGCCGGCCGTCTTCCACAAATTCATCAGCACCAGAATCGGCGGCCAAACTTCCGGATCGGTATAGAAAGCGATCGTCTCCCAGCCAAGCTTGACTAGCAGACTGTTGATGACGCCCGTATCCGCAGTAAAAAAAGCTACGGAAAACAAACCGATGATCGGCCACGAAATAAAATTGGGCAAAATCATGAGCGACTGCATCGTTCGCACCAGCCAGTTGCGTCCAAGCTCCGTCAGCATAATGGCGAGCGTCAGCGACATCAGCGTGCCGGTCACGATAAACGAGATGTTGTACAGCACCGTATTTAATGTAATTTGGATCCATGCCTGGCCCCGGAAAAAAAAGCGGAAATTGTCAAGCCCGATCCATTCGCTGCCGAATATGCCCTTGAGCGGATTAAAATCCATAAACGCGATCGATACGCCGATCATCGGCAAATAAGCGAAAATGATGCTGAACAGTACAGCCGGCACGGCCAATGCATACAGATAGCGGTTGTAAATCAGATCGCGCAATCCGGCCGATTTTATTTTCCTGCTCATGCCTCATCCCCCTCAAGCGACGCCAGCACTTGCCGCAGGCTGATCTCGGCATAACCGACGGAACGATCGGCGGCGCCGTAATACAGCCTGATCGTATCCCCCTCCACAAGCGCTCCGCACGGAAACACGACATTGGCGAAAAAACCGTCCCTTTCGAAAGCCGCCTCCGGCTCCATAATCGGACGGGATGAGCGGGCAAGCACTTGCCATGGCCGCTCCGCATCGAGCAGCACGGCCCCTACCGCATAGCGGTTGTCCTCGTCCGCGCCGTGATACAGCTCCAGCCAGCCGCGCTCCGTCCTGAACGGTACCGCGCTTGCCCCGATGCGGCCGCCGTCCCAGCCGCCTTCCCTGACGCCGAGTATGCGCCGATGATTGCCCCAGCGCAGCAGATCGTCGGAATCGGCGATCCAGATGTCCGGCTTCGCATAGTGGGAGCTTGACGGGCGATGCAGCGCGTAATAGCGGCCGCCGATACGCTCGGGAAACAAAGTGACATCCTTGTTGTCGGGATGGAACAGGATGCCTCTGCGTTCAAACGACACGAAGTCTCGCGTATGCAACAGCGGCACGACAATGCCGGATGGCGAAATGGCGCTGTACGTAATGTAATAACCGTCCTCCAGCTCGGTAATGCGAGGGTCCTCGATACCGAACGTCTCGTATTCCGTCTCCGGCAGCACAGTCGGCTGCTCGTCGATCCGGAAGTTGTAGCCGTCCAAACTGCGCGCAACGCGCAAGTGGGAGATCGAAGTCAAATAGTTCTGGTACGGCGTCCGAATGACGCGCGGGTCGGAGATATCCGCATCCTCCGTTCGTTCGATGCGCAAGATGTCCAGCGCTCCCGTCTCGTGGCGCCAGATTGGCGTCAAATACGCCTCCGGGTCGTTCGGCACAGGACGTTCGGCCACGCGCAGCAGCAGGATAACCTCGTCTCCCAGCTTCGACACCCCGGCGTTAAAAACGCCGATGACCTCCATATCGGGTCGCGATGGCTTTACATGCTCGGGCGCTATAATCGGATTGATCTCGGCGCGATGTACGTTTACTTTCATCGTTGCTAACCCTCCTTCCGGCTCATTCCGGTTCCGTCTCTATGTCTATATTGTAGCGCCGCGCCGCCGCCAGGCGTTACATGCCCTTTTGCCGCATTGGGCGGATAAATTTATTGCGTACAACCTCCGCAACAAAAAAACCGGACATTCCGCACATAAAAAAACGTGCCGATTGTCCGATTTCCTCGTTGCCTATTGCCCGCATGCCGTGCGCCCGCCGCCGCTCACCGCTTGCTTCGGCTTTGAAGCCTATATTCGCTCGGCGAGCAGCCCAGCTTTGTGCGGAATATTTTGCCGAAATACTTCTCGTCGCTGAACCCCGATTTATCCGCCACCTCATAGATCGGCAGATTGGTTGCCTCCAGCAGCAACTGCGCATGCCGCAAATTCATCTCCTGCACATAATAGACAAAAGATACGCCGACAATTTCCTTGAAGCATTTGCTGAAATAGCTGACGCTCATCCCGACCTGCTTGCAAATGTCGGACTGGCTCCATCTGCCGTCTTCCGCGCCGCGCAACAGATCGAGCGCCTGCATAATCGAGGCGATGACCTGCTCCGAATACATCGTCAGGCATAACCGGTGCATGGCCGCGTCGCGAAACAGCTCCACCCACTCGAGCAGCTCCGGTATGGAGTGCAATGTCCCCAGCTGCGCGCCAACACGGTCGATCTCCGGGGCCAGCAGCGGGCAAAATCGTTGCCATTCGCCTTTCGTGCAATACGTCAATAATTCCTTCCATGACGCGGCGTCGAATACGCGGAGCGTATCCGCCGACAACGTCTCGTACAATTCCTCGCGCGCCACCCAATGAAGCGAGCTCCAACGCTCAGCCAGCCGCTTGCGAATGCTCGGGTCCAGCTCGGCCTGCTCCGCCTCGGCATGCCGTTCGACATGGCGGGAGATTCGCCCCAGCAGGTCGTAAACGGAATCGTCATCAAGCTGCGTTTTGACGATATAGTCGACGGCTCCAAGCCGCAGCGCCTGCTGCAAATAATCAAAATCCTGATGACAGGTAATGACAACGGAACGGACGGACGGATGGTCCGTCTGCATTTTTCGAATAAAAGCAAGCCCGTCCATGCCCGGCATCGAAATATCGGTCAGCACCAGATCGATTCCCCCGGCATCCAGCGCCTTCAGCGCTTCCTCGGCCGTGGACGCCTCCCCGGCCCATTCCATGCCGAAATCGGACAACGGCATAATACTGCGTATGCCTCTGCGCACCAACGGTTCGTCATCCACGAGCAATACCTTGATCATGTTCTTCCTCCCCTTTCACGCTGTCCGGAATCATAATCGTGACGGTCGTCCCCTCGCCGATCCGGCTGTCGATGCTCATCGAAGCCGCGTCGCCGTAATGCACATCCAGCATTTTCTGCACATAGTTCAGTCCGATGCCAATGCCGGTCGACTTGCCTCCTTCCCCCTTGAGCAAAGCGGCCACGGTGTCCGGGCTCATGCCCTGCCCGCTGTCGGCGACCGTAATCAGAATATAGCGCCCGGTCATTCGTTTCAGCTTGACCGTAATGCGGCCTTGCTCGCTGCTTATGCCATGGTACAACGCATTTTCCACGATCGGCTGCAGCACGAATCTTGGAATCGGCACCTCGGCAATATCCGAATCCACGGTGGAATCGACCTTGAAACGATGATCGTAACGAATATTTTGCAGCTCGATATAGTCGTTTAACGCGGCAAGCTCCTCGCGGATTTTCACGATCATGCTTCTTTTGCCCAAATTGTATTGCAGCACCCGCGTAAACACCTTTACCAGATCGTAAATTTCGCGTTGCCCCTTCTCCAGCGCCAGCCATTGAATCGTATTCAAGGTGTTGTGCAGGAAATGAGGATTAATCTGGGAAATGAGCTTTTCCACCTCCAGCTCGCCCTTCCGTTTTTCCTTCAGCTCCACCTCTGTAATCAATTCGACGATTCGGCGGCTCATATCCCTGAAGCTGGAATAGATCACTTCAAACTCCGTCAAGCGGGTGTGCAGCTTTTGCAAGTGGTTGCCGTCATGACTAAAGCGGTTCATCGCCTTGTTCATCGTCTGAAGCGGACGGTACACCATCCTCCAAATATACGAAACCGCGCCGACGGTCAGCACCAGCGACAGACAGGACATAATGACGTACAGGATGCGCCATTGCTGAACCTCCTTCTCATACACGCTCCGCTTGACCAGGGATACCAGCTCCCATCCGTTTTTGCCGGTCATGGAAAATGACTTGTAGGCGCGCAAAGCGACGCGCTCATCGTCCAGTTTCGCCCCTTCGCGCAGCTCAAGCGGCAGATTGCTGTAGCGGATCGCGCCGTCGTTGCCGACCAGCAAATGGTAGACATCGTCGGTTTGGGCACCATCTCCCGCGGGCGGGACAAGCTGTCCCCATTCCGTCTCCAGATAGACGTAATAAGTTTGACCGCTGCCGTAGGAAATCGGCCGCAGCAACGACAGCACCGTTTTGTCGGAATTATGAAGCACCGTCGGGTGAGGGCTGTTATAGGTCAACTGGTTGGCCTGAAACAGCGGCACAAACGGCATATCATCCATCGATGCGATCATGAAACGATGCTTTAATGGAGCCGACTCGAACTGAATCGTTTTATAATGCTCCTCGAAATAAACAAACAACGAATGGATCGAGGGGTTGGAATAAATGATATTCGTAAGAGAACGATCGATCGAACGGAAACGCTTGGTCTTCTCGAGCGGATCTTCGCTTTGCATGTACAGCGCAATGTCGTCGCCCAATCCTCCGTCGGCAGCCAGCAGCTGCGAGACGCTCGCCAGATTGTCGAACGCCTTCTCCAGCGCGTCCCGCTCGCTGCGCAGCACCGTCTCGTAGCTGGCATTGATTTTCTCCATCTGAACCTGGTAAAACCAGAAATAAGAAGTGATCCCGATCAGCACAATAGGCGTAATCGTCACGAAAATAAGCAAAATGCTCAATCTGCCCTTCAGCGTATCCGGCCACAGCCATTGCAGCAAACGTCTGACATTCATTCTATCTCTTCCTTTCGCTGCTCTCTCGCCTCCTTTTATTTTAAAGCGACGGAAGAAATAACGATACGTTATTTTTTGATTCGAATGGAGGGTTTTTATATGAGAAAATCTCGTTTCAATGACAAAAGGCCTCCGCATCCGTATAAGCTACGGAGCGGAGACCTTGTAACGTTACTACATGCAAATACGCTTATCGTACAACAGCGCTATAGAAATACATCTCATTGTCGCCGTTCGCCGCATCCCAGCCTTGGGCAAACAGCCATCTGCCGCGATATTGGATCAGCCCGCCCCACGCCAGAGTACCGCCCTTGTTCAGCGACAGTTGCCGGAACGGCTCGCGCCGCGCGTACAACGCCTGCCCCGCCGCATTGCGCCCGTCTCCGTCCCGATAATAAAAATCCATCACCAGCCGCTCGTCGCCTGGGCTGCGGTCTGCGGATACGCAAGCCAATTCGTACAGCTTGCCGTATGCGGACGTATCCAGATAGGTCTGCGGCTCGAAATGCCAGTTCAACATATCTTCGGAGAAGCCTACATGCTGGCGCCCGCCGCAGCCTTCGCTCAGAAACATCATATAGCGGCCATCGATGCGCACAGCCCTGCCACCGGGATCGCGCGGGATGACCGCGCCTTTCGCCCAATATTGCGAGACGTCATGCGGCACCACGATGCCTCTTTTCTCCCAGTGCAGCAGATCGTCCGACACCGCCATGTTAATGTCGCAGCCGACTTGCACCTCGTACCCCATCGATTCTCTTACGCTTGCCGCCTGCTCTTCGCTCACCGGCCATACCCCGTTGTAGAACATATAATATTTCCCGTCGGCCTCATATACTTTCGGGTCTTCGCAGCCTAGCAGTTCATTGTCCACCGTGGGATAGATGATGGGATTATGCCCGCAATCGCTCCATCCCGCTCCCTCCTCGTAGACGGCCAGGCCAATCCGCGAGCCTGTCGCTTCTTTCTTGGGCGCGGCCCGATAGAACATATACAGCTTGCCGTCGCGCTCGATCAGGCTCGGATTAAACAGAAAGCCGCTTTTCCAGCCGAAATCGTAAGGATCGCGCCACTGCCGCCCCAATTGGAAGGTCATCCGTTCTTCCTTGACGAACGGACCGATCGCCCAGTCCGGCTCCTCCTCATACGCTCCAGAAAAATAGAGGGTGGACAGCCAAGCGTGATCGCCCACATTCATGGCCAGCGACGCTTCGTAATGCTCTTTCATTTCCGCTTTGCGATGAGCGAGATTCATGATGCTTTTCACCATCCTGCTTCGGTTATTGTTATTCATTTATGTCCGTTCGCAACCCAAGCTCGGAGCATATAGTCGATCCACTCCTGCATCAGCGCGGCTGCCTGGGCCCGCGTCAAATGGTCGCCGGGCGCAAAGCGGTTGCCTTCCTTGCCATGAATAATGCCGACATGATGCAGCGTTCGCACCGCCTCCGCCGCCCATGGCCGTATGTCCGCCGCATCGGCAAAATCTCCTGCCGTCTCGGTTGCGCCGGCCGCAGCCGGCAGCTTCTGCCCGGCGTATTGCGCGTAACGCAGCAGCAGCACGGCCATCTCCTCGCGCGTCACCAATCGGTTTGGCTCAAATTTCCCGTTGCCCGTTCCGGCGGCTATTCCCTCTTCGTTAGCCCAACCGACAGCCGAAGCGTACCAGGCGCCATCCTCCGTATCCGTAAACGGCAGCTGTCCGGCCGGACCAGGAAGCGTTCGTTCCAGATTGGCCAATAGGCGCACGGCCATCGCCCGTGTCATGCCTTGATCCGGCGCGAACTTGCCGCCGCCCACGCCTTGCATTATGCCTCTGGCCGTTGCCAGGGCAATGCTGTCCGCCGCCCAATGCGAAGCGGTATCGCCATAAGGATTCGTCGACGGCGATGCCAGCACGACATAAACCTTTGCGCCGACGATAAAGCTTATGCCTCCCGCCGTCCGCCCCGACAAAGGATTGGCTCGTTCGACGCCGGCTGCCGACAGCTCATTTACAACCGCATCGGTACCAGTGATCGGCAAAGTAACTAGAGCGAGCCCCGCATCGTCCGAGAGCTCCCGTCCATCCAATGATGCGGCGAACACATACACCTGACGTCCGTCCGCCGCTTCGCTCACGGGTCCGGGAAGCTGTCCGTCAGCGGCTTTCCACAGCGTCAGCTCCAGCGTTCCCGTACGATCGCGATTAAGCTCAAGCAAGTCTTCGATGCTTAATTGAATATCGCCCAGCGGACTCGCCAGCAGCAGATGCCGAACGCCCGCTTTTTGCCACAAATCGTCCTTCCATATATGATCCGGAATCGCGACCGAGAAACCGTTTGCCCCTGTCAAATCCGATTCGGCCATCTTCAGCTCGATTCGCGCCGCGCCGCCTTGCGCTGCTGCTTCTTCGACAGCCTGAGCCACGCCGTCCGGGAGAAGCTCCGCCACATAGCGGCCTTCTGTCCATTCGCCTTTATACGCGGCGGCTTTATCGCCGTTCGCTCCGCCGCCGGTGCCGCTGCCGTTACCGACAGTGACCGTGCCGCCGGGCGTATATCCGCTTACTTCGATGCTTGCGCCCGCGTAATGATCCTCTGTCTTGATATCGATGACTGCTTTGCCCGCTCCGGTTACGCTAACGATGCCTTCCGGACTCACCTGAGCGACCGATGGATTCGAAGAACGGAAAATCCACTTGTCATTGATCGCGTTAGCCGGCGATACGACCGGCCGCAGCGTCAGCCGGCTGCCGACGGCAAGCGAGGATTGCGGCGCTTCGGCCGTGACGGCAACGGCGCGTTCCGGGCGAACGGCAACCGTCATCGTCGCCTTTACTCCCGGTTGATCGCTGCGTGCGGCGTCGATTACGGCCGTGCCGTTGCCGATTGCCGTGATGCGTCCGCTTTGATCGACCATCGCCACGGTCTCATCGGAAGAGCTCCATCGCACAGCGGCGCCGATGTCTCTGCCCTCCAGCGCTGCGGCCGCTTGCGCCGACCCGCCTGTCGTCAATTCGACCAGCTTCTTGTCAAGCTTAATGGCATAACTTTCCGACTGCCCATGCTGCAAGGAAATGCCCTTTACATCGACGGAAGCGCCCTCCGCTCCGTTTGCCATCACATACAGCGTCGTCCGCTGCAAGCCCGTTTTGTCGAACGAAACGTCGTATTGGCGCAGCATAGTCGCCGCGTCTACCTCCGTAACCCCGGTTGTTGTGCGGTCCGCCACCAAATATTTCGGATGTTCGTCGCCTTCGAACTTCAATTGCAGCGTCCATCTGGCCGTTGTTTGCGCCACATCGATCGCAAGCCGGATCGGCTTGTCGAAGTCGAGCAGGAACGGAGTCGACCGGACCGTGCCATAGTCGCCGTCGGGATGATTTTCCGTCACGCGCGCCGCCGCGTTAATATAGCCGATCTTCCCTGGCGCAGAAGAAGATTCGAACGTCTCGATCGTCGCTTTGTCCGCCGCATAAGCCGTCGTTTCGTCTTCATAAACAACCTTAAGCGAATCGACGATAAAATAAGCCCCTTTTTTGTCGGTAGCCCACAACTCCAGCCTTGCTTCGCCGGAGCCGGTCGGCGCCTGATTTTGATAGTCCAGAATGCCCTGTGGCAGATTGATTGTTTGTATGCCGGTAGCCGTTCGGTTAGCGTAGATATAGTAGGAAGAGCCGCCAAACAGCAGCTTGAGCGTATACGTGTTTCCTTCGCCTACTTCCGCAATATCGATCGCCAGAGTTGGATTTTTCGCAAAATCAAGCGTAAATGCGCCGGACTGAACGCCGCCGTATCCCTCGTTGTCGGTTCTGTTCTCCATAATCGCTTTTTTGCCGATCAGCGTTGCCGTACCTGGTGATTCGCCCGACGCAAAGCTTGCGATATCCACCGCATCGAAGACAACATCGGCGGCCACGGCCGGCGGATCATCATAGAACAGCTTGAGCGACTTCAGTCCAAATGACGCTCCTTCCTTGCCGTTCGCCATCAGATAGACGCGGAGCGACGTCAGACCCGTTCGTTCCCGGTCGCCGAACGAAGCAAGCGCGCTTTTTAGATCGATCAGTTTTTTGCCGGCATTCATTCCGTTCGACAGCACATATTTGCCCCATTGCTCATTCTCGAACTTGATCTGAACGGTATAATAGGGGTCGGGCTGATTCGTATCCAGCTCCAGATACGGCCGGCGGGAGAAATCGACTTCGATCGTTTCGGATTGCACCGCGCCCCAGTCGCCATCCTCATTCGTTTCCGTAATAAGCGTATAACCTTCGCCGCTATCCGTTACCGCTGCCGGCATCGCCGCTACCGGCGTATACTGCAGCGCATCGGCCGCGGATGCCTCATAGATGACGTTCGCTTCATCGGGACGGCTGATCTCGAGCTTGATATTGGCCGTGTCGCTTAGCCCGCTCGCTTTTACCGTTACGGCTACATCCGAAATTCCGTTCGCCATCCGGGTCGTATCCAGCGTATAGTCGGCCACAAACGGGCCGGCATATAGCAGGGTATCGCCTGCGGCAATTTCCATCTCGGCGTTGTCGCTGCCAGTCAGCGCAAGCTGCAGCTCAACCGCATCCGCCGTTATATGCTGGCGTTGAACGGACGGCGACAAAATGCTGACCCCGATCGCGTCCGTGGCGATCGTCCGCGCTCCGACCATCCAGCTTGCGCCGACATGACGGATATCCGCCTCGGCGGGCAGCACAACGACGTTCAAGGACGACAGCGCCGGGATCGTCAAATTGTAATCGCCCGATACATGGGCGGCAATCGTGGCTTTGGAAGCGGCATCGAACAGCTTGGACGGACCGTCCAGTTCGACTGTCACGCTTCTCGCCTCCGGGTACGGATTATAATACAAATATTGCGGAAAACTGCCCGGCTCGCGATAATAATCGGTTGCATTTAGATCGAGGCGCAAAATGCGCTCGACGCTGGTCGGATCAATAATCGCCGCAAACACGCCAATCAGCGACGAACCGTAAATGCCATAGTTGGTCTGTCCCCAGCCATTGCTGACCGGATCTCCCGTAGCGTACGGCGAAACGTCGTTTGCCGTGCGACGAACGCCCTCGTAGCCAATAACGCCGTCCGGATCATGCTGAAACGCACCCCCATGCGACTGATTGGCAGCCGGCAGTTCGTTCGGATACATAAGCCGCACGCTGTTGGAAGCGCTCAGAAACCATTTGCCGACAGCGTCGGAATAACGAGGATCGTATTTGGCAAGCGGCGCAAGCGCCGAGCCTAGATGATAGGTATTCATAAGGAAGCCGAATCCGCCGCCGTCGCTTCCCGCGCCGACAAGGCCATCGGCCTGATATCCGCCCCATTCCCCTTCCATGACGCCCCAAGCGGTGCGGACATCGCTGTCCCCATCGAACAGCCAGTTGATCATTTTATCGATATTATAATTTTGGCCAAATCGGAAGTTCATTACGGCCGCCATCAACGGACTGTAATCCTGGGTCACCTCATAGTTGGGATTGATACCGCTTGCATTTAGCTCATCCATAACGAGCGTCATGGCGTCCAAATACTTCTGCTGGCCTGTCGCCTCATAAGCCTAATAGAAGATATACGCCAGCGCCCCGCCAGGCGGTTCCGTCCACCTTCCATTGCGGACCGGCTCACCCGTCTTCATATTATAGGATGTGAAGTCGAACGACAGCTTGCCGCTGCTGTTTTTGAAATTCGGCAGGGCATCGAGCCATTTCTCCGCTCCTTGCACAATGATGTTGCGCATCGAAGGGATATCCTGCCCGTATTGGCGCTTGGCCGTCTCGTAAATCTGTATGTAGAGCAACTGCGGATACAGCTCATACCAGAAGCTTTGGCCGGTTGACGTATTCGTTCGGTTCAACACCATATTTTCGCCGTTTGCGGTATTGTGAAAGCCGTTTGCCATTTCCGCCAAATTGTAGCCGTACTGGTCGGTCTTGTCGATACCCGCGAGCATGCCGGACAGCAGCGGGGCCAGCGTCGAAATCGCCTCTTGGCCTCCCGGTGTCATTGTGCCTTCCCCCGAGCCATTGACGTGGCCGATGTATGAGGGGAAACCGAACATTCGGCCGTACCCGTTGCGGTTGGTGTCATCCCAATAGCCAATCGGCATGTAGGATTCCGTCTGATCGACAGGCACGTATTCCGGATTCGCGGCAAAAGCGAACAACAAATCGTCCAACCTTTGCGCCATCCCGTCAAAATCCATATACCGGTAATTGCTGGCCCAATCGGTCATTCGATCCACTTTGCGCACCGATTTGGCGGCGACAGCCGCGCCGACCGCCTCCCCTCCATCGGACGGATTCGCAGCCGCCGCTCCGACCGTCGCGCTCCCGTCGGACGGATTCGCAGCCGCCGGGCCGGCGTACAATAAGGACCCGAACACCGCTCCCGCAATAAGCGCAGCCGTTGTCCGCTTTATTGATTTTTTCATATCTTTTTCAAACCTCCCCGTCATTTATTCGTGCTTTCCCACAGTATAAAGCCGGCTGAAGACGAGGGGTTACATGTCTATTTGTCAGGATATGGCGGTCGTTTTCTCTAATTCGCGCCGTCGGACAAAAAAACATCCCGGCCATGGATTTTTTCTATCGTTATCCGAACCCCATCTCCTCACGTCAACGTCAACGTCAACGTCAACGTCATCGTCCACGAGACCCTTTTTAACGGTAAGACGACTCCCTTTCCTTGGTGCCACTCGAACCGCCCCACCGCGCGCTGGGAGCTGCGCGCGGTGCAGATACCCGCACCATTTAGATTGAAATGCACGTGTAGTTATACTCCGCTTTGTTGGCAATTGAACCACATCACTCCGACGGGTGATTGGAGGTTAATGTTTGCGAGTATACCTCCCACACAATCTATAATAGACGGCAGAGGCGCTTTTTTTGCCGATTTTCTGGTTAACACACCCTGCGAGCGGAGAGCGAATGGACTATTATAGCGGAAATATCCGCTTTATTGGGCTAAGCCGGGGGAGATCGCACCGTTAAAGCGGAATTATCCGCTTTATTTGGCTGAGCCAGGGGCGAACGGTCTAGTATAGCGGAATTATCCGCTTTATTGGGCTGAGCCAGAGGCGAATGGACTTTTATAGCGGAATTATCCGCTTTATTGGGCTGAGCCAGAAGCGAATCGACTTTTATAGCGGAATTATCCGCTTTATTGGGCTGAGCCAGAGGCGAATGGACTTTTATAGCGGAATTATCCGCTTTATTGGGCTGAGCCGGGCGAATGGACTTTTATAGCGGAATTATCCGCTTTATTGGGCTGAGCCAGTGGGGCAGAACAAGCGAATAACGTGGACGAATGAAGTTTTATGCTTCATTTTCTCCTGGAGCCAGGCCATGCGGCAAATTTGTTCAGAAGTCCTTGGAGTTGCATCATTTCCTAAACAAACAACAAAAAAGAAAAGCATGCCCCGAGCTAATGTCGGAGCATGCTGTATAGGAAATTATTATTTCACGAACCTTACGCGCTCGGAGAGCGGTTGAACTTGTTTGTCGCCGGCCGGAGCTGTCACTTTGCCGAAAGGCATCTGAGCCAGCAGCTTCCAGCTTGCCGGAATGTCCCACTCCGCTTTCACCTTGTCGTCGATCAGCGGGTTGTAGTGCTGCAGCGAAGCGCCAAAGCCTTCCAATTCCAGCGATGTCCAGATGACGTATTGCAGCATGCCGCTCGATTGGTTGGACCAGACAGGGAAGTTGTCCGCGTAAGCTGCAAACTGCTTCTGCAGGCCTTCAATGATCGCCGTGTCCTCGAAAAACAACACCGTGCCGTAACCCGCTCCAAATGCGTTCATTTTGTCCTGAGTCGGACCAAATTGATCCGCAGGCACGATTGCTTTCAGCGTATCCGTCGTGATGCTCCACAGCTTATTGTGCTGCTCGCCAAGCAAAACAACGACGCGCGCGGTCTGGGAGTTGAAGGAGGAAGGCGTGTATTGAACCGCATGGTTAACGACTTCCTGAATACGTTCGTCGGAAACAACCCGTTCGTTGCTGATGGCGTAGATGGAACGTCTCGCTTGTATTGCCGTGTAGAAGTCCTTAGTTGCTGTTAATGTTCCCATGATAATACCTCCGTATGTCGTAGTTGATTTTTTTTCGTTGATAATGCGTTGCGCCAGTTTGAACAATACCTATGAACGGGAGACCAGCAGTCTTACTCCGATGCCGAACGGATCTCGCAGATATACGGCATCCTGCCGCTCTTCGAAGGAGTAACCTGCTTCGGTGACGGAAGACGTCAGTTTATTCAGCTCTTCTTCGTCCGGCAAAACAATCGTAAAGTAATCGATCCCGGTTCCTTTGCCCGATACAGGCGGAGCGCCGACTCCCGCCCAAAGATTAAGACCGACATGATGATGATAGCCGCCAGCCGCGATAAACAGAGCGCCCATTCTCATCCAATCGGCAACAATGTCGAAGCCAAGCACATCGCAATAGAAGCCTCGCGCCTTGGCCATATCTCCCACATGGAAGTGAACATGTCCCATCGTTGTGCCGGGGGGAAGTCCGCGCCAGTTCTCGTTTCCCGCTTCCGCCAGCAAGCCATGCCAGTCGATGGGATCGCTTGCCATCCGTACGGTTCCATCGCTATTAAGATTCCACTCGGACCGCGGCCGGTCTCTGTAGATCTCGATTCCGTTCTGGTCCGGGTCGGACAAGTATAGCGCTTCGCTGACAAGATGATCGGCTTGGCCGATTGCCACGCCCTTATCCACCAGATGTCTCAATGTAATGCCCAGGTCCTTCCTTGTCGGCAACAGAATCGCAAAATGGTACAATCCGCTATGCGAACGTTCCGGGGTAACGACTGCTCCCGGTACTTCTTGCAGCACGAGCAGAGTCGTCTTGCCGTCGACCGTCAGCTCGGCGGTTCGCTCATCGTGTTTCCTCAGAAGCTTAAGACCAATGACTTCTTCATAGAATGCAAGCGAACGGCTCAAATCGCTCACTCTTAGCTTAACCTCGCCCAGCGATATGCCGGGATGTAATTTATGGGGCATTGGAAGCTTGACCTCCCATTTCGTTGGATTTAATTTATTGTTACTTACTATTTGTAAGTATATATTGCTTATTAACTTAAGTCAAGCGCAACGTTCCAAAACAAATCCGCAGAGCTTTAATGAGCTTGTGGATTTTTGGTCATTGTTATTCCGCAAAACGAAAAACCCGCTCCGGCCGAAATGAATCGACAGGGCGGGCTATGACATGCAGCCGATTATTTAACAATGCTTACACCGATCCGCTCAATCGGCTCCGTACGGCCCGCTACCGAGGTCGCGCCTGGCGTTGGCGCAGCCCAGCGGACGGCATTGCCGATGACCTTAAGCACCTCGGACTGATGATAGACGGGGAAAGTCTCATGGCCTGGACGGAAGTAGAAGATTTTGCCTCTGCCCCTGCGGTAGGTACAGCCGCTGCGGAACACTTCTCCGCCTTCGAACCAGGAGATAAACACTAGTTCGTCGGGTGTCGGGATTTCGAAGCGTTCGCCGTACATTTCTTCCTTCGGAATTTCGAAGTAGTCGCCTAACCCTTCCGCGATGGGATGTCCGCTTTCGATGACCCAGACACGCTCGCGTTCGCCATCGTCGCGCCACTTCAGCGTGCCCGTCTTCGTGCCAAGGAGCCGCTCGAAGATTTTGGAGGCATGCCCGGAGTGAAGAACGATGAGGCCCATTCCGTCCAGTACGCGGTCGCGCACCTTTTCCACGATATCATCGCGCACTTCGCCGTGCGCCAGATGACCCCACCAGAGCAGTACATCCGTATTCGCCAGCACCTCGTCCGTCAGCCCATGTTCCGGCTCGTCCAGCGTCGCCGTTGTTACCTCCACGCTCTCCGCTTGCAGCAAGTAATCGCCGATGGCATTGTGGATCCCTCTCGGGTAAATTCCCGCCACATGCTCGTTTTGCCTTTCGTGCCTGTATTCGTTCCAGATCGTCACTTTTAATGTCGTCATGGTATAACGGCCTCCTTCTATTATGATTCCCAATTGATTCTAGAGCCTCTTACTCCGCCGATACCCAGCGTCCTTCCGCAAACGATTCGATAATGGCATCGATCGTACGCTGATTCATGTACCCATCCTCGATCGTCGCGTTTAGCCCGTCGTCCTTTCCCCTTACCAGATCGAAAAACGATTGCATCTGCTCGGCTTTATGCAACTCCGGTATGTCAAGAAATCGGAAGCCGCCTTCTTCGTCGTCAAAGTTGCCTTCCAGCGTATCTTCGGCTTCGAGACTGTAGACGAGCGAGCCCTTGGAGCCGTATATTTCGATCCGTTGGTAATTGCCTCGTCCGTAAGCGAAGCGCGAAATTTCCATCGAGGACGAGATCCCGTTTTCCATGCGGCCAAGAACATGGCAGAAGTCGTCTACATCAACCTCGCCTTTGCCGCTGCCATCAGGCAAGCTGCGTTCTCGGACGATCGTATCGCCGTGACCGACTACGCTCGTCGTCTCGCCAACCAGGAAACGATGCAGGTCGAGAATATGCGAGCCAAGATCGCCTAATGCGCCTGAGCCGGACAGCTCCTTGCTAAAGCGCCAATAGAGCGGAACGTCCTCGGGAATCGCCCAGCCCTGCAAATATTGGCTGTACACATGGCGGATCGTCCCCAGTTTGCCGGACTGGATCAATTCCCTTGCATAACGGGCCGCACTCCTGTACCGATACGAAAAACATACAATATGCGGAACCGGCTTATCGGCCAGCTCCTCGCGGAGCGCGAGCGCTTCGCGCATATTCAAGGCAATCGGCTTCTCCAGCGCGAACGGCTTGGCCGCCCGAATCGCATCAAGCGCAACCGCAAAGTGATTGTTGTTCGGCGTGCCGATCATGACGGCATCTACTTCCTTGTTCGCTAGCAGCTCCTCGTGGCGCAAGTACCGTCTTTCCTGCGGAATGCCAAGCGCTTCGCCCCGTTCCTCCAATGCTTTTGCATTGACGTCGCAGATAGCGAACAGCTCCGCATCGGGACTGTTCTCGATACCCCAAATATGATAATTGGCGATGCCTCCCATGCCGATGACACCGATCTTCAGCTTTTCCATAGTCACCATCCATTCCTTCATATCGCTTGCATGTTTCCACCACAGTATAGAATGTGCTAGACTATTCGGGAATGTGAGATCGTGACGATTTTTGTATAAAACCGACTTTTAATACTCTGGGTAAGGATGGGACGGACATGCTGGAGATGAATGTAGAGCGCGTGCCGAAGATCGAATTAATGGGCTTCGTATCTTATGGTACGCCATGGATTCACTTCTTCCGCAATACGGACGAACATGTTCTGTATGTGATCAAAAGCGGGGAGCTTCATATGAGAGAGGAAGGCCGCGAATACGTGCTGCGGCGAGGCGACATGTTGCTGCTGGAGCCGGGACTCGATCACGAGGGGACGAATAAGGCTGTCTGCGACTATTATTTTTTCCACTTCCGGCATTCCGGACTTACGCCAACGCCCAGAGTGATTGACCCTGCGGAGCTTGCCCGAAGCTACGTGCTGGATGACGATGATGGTCGCGGCCAAGTGCCTCTTCATTATTTCCCCAAACATTGTACGATCTCCGACAAAAACAGCTTCCAACAGCTCATGCGCGCCATGAACGAATTGCTGCTGCTCTACCGGCGCAAGCATTACAATCGAGGGGTGACCGCGCTTCGATTTTCCGAGTTTCTGATCGAGCTGTCCCGCGAATATTTGCTCGGCGTGTTGCAGAACGAAGGCGGCAAAGGCTCGAAGGCAATTACGAAGGTACACGCGCTGCTCGACTATATTCAGCAGCATTATACCGAGAAGCTGACAAGCACGGAAATCCAGGCGGAGCTGGAAGCGAACTACGATTATTTGAACCGCGTATTCAAGGAATATACGGGCGAGACGATCATGCGCTACGCCAACAAAATCCGGATTCAGCATGCGCAGGAGTTGATAAGGGCCACGCCAATGAGCTTCGGCGAGATCGGTTATCTGGTCGGTCTGGAAGATCCCTATCACTTTAGCAAGGTATTCAAGCAATATGTCGGCCTGTCGCCTATGCAGTACTATAAGAAGGTGCGGGAGATGTAGCTGGCTGACTGTTGGAAATAGGATGGAGAGTAGTTGGGGTGGCGATGGGATGGAGGGTGGATGAATTTGCGTGAACGCGCTTTGGCAGCTTGTCTGCCAGTTGGTGCGTTATCGGGTATGGAGGTAAATACGCGGAACGCGCTTGGAAGCACATTCGCCAGTTGGTGCGCTATCGGCTATGGAGGTATTTCGTGGAACGCGCTTTAGCAGCACATTCGCCAGTTGGTGCGTTATCGGGTATGGAGGTAATTACGCGGAACGCGCTTGGAAGCACATTCGCCAGTTGGTGCGCTATCGGCTATGGAGGTATTTCGTGGAACGCGCTTTAGCAGCACATTCGCCAGTTGGTGCGTTATCGGGTATGGAGGTAATTACGCGGAACGCGCTTGGAAGCACATTCGCCAGTTGGTGCGCTATCGGCTATGGAGGTATTTCGTGGAACGCGCTTTAGCAGCACATTCGCCAGTTGGTGCGTTATCGGGTATGGAGGTAATTACGCGGAACGCGCTTGGAAGCACATTCGCCAGTTGGTGCGCTATCGGCTATGGAGGTATTTCGTGGAACGCGCTTTAGCAGCACATTCGCCAGTTGGTGCGTTATCGGGTATGGAGGTAATTACGCGGAACGCGCTTGGAAGCACATTCGCCAGTTGGTGCGCTATCGGCTATGGAGGTAATTACTTGGCACGCGCTTTGGCAGCACATTCGCCAGTTGGTGAAACAGCGACTATGTGCCTGCTTAGCTTTGGCTTTCTATCTACATTTAATAGGAAAAGTGCCCACTAATTCCAGCGTAGCGCCAACATTTCCGCGAAGAAAGGGAATTTCTCCCTCTAATTCATTCAGCCTGGTGTGATTTCGACCGTTCCCCCCATATTAGATGGCACTTTTCCCTCTATTTGAGTCGCAAACGGCAAATCGGGCATAATAGAGGGAGGTTTTCCCTCTATTGGTCTTGGTAACTTGCAAAATATTCGTTGGCTTCGAGTTTGTGGTCGCATGCTGATAATTAGCCATATATAGAAGGGACCTCTATTGTGAAGCACGCCGCTACGTTGTTACTTGCCCTCTGCGCCTGTGTGCCTGTGCGCCTGTGCCTGCCTCAGACTCTGCCTGTACCTGCACCTCTGCGCCTGTGCCTGCCTCTGCCTCTGCGCCTGTGTGCCTGTGCACTTTTGCCTGCCTCTTCCTGTACTTGTACCCGTGCATTTGCCTGTGCCCGCCCCCGCCCTCGCATATGTACAAAGAAGGCCGCTCTAATAGAGCAGCCTCCACAAGTAAAAAGTCGCGTACGCCTCCCAGCCCGTCCAGCCTTGCGACATGGCAGAAAGCTCTCCCTTGGTCGGTTTGCGGCTCTCGCCAGTCAACGACTTAATCGCGTTATGCAGACCAACGTCGTCGATCGGGAATGCGTCCGGGTAACGAAGACATCGCATAATGACGTAATGGGCCGTCCAGGGACCGATGCCCCGCCGACTGACAAGCACGCGCTCGGCTTCCTTTATACTGCCCGATGCCAGCAGCCTCTCCTTCGTCAACTCGCCCGATGCCACGGCCGCAGCCGTGTCGATGAGGTATTCGCTCTTCCGCGTCGTCATTCGCAGCGGTTCAAGCTCCTCTACCGTCAGCCCCGCGATCGTCTCCGGCTCCGGGAACAGCCAGTAGGCATGCCCCACATGCTCGATGCATCGGCCATATCGTTCGACCAGCCTACGCTTTAGCGTGTACGCGAACGCCAGATTAATCTGCTGGCCAATAATTCCCCAGCATAACGCTTCGAACAGATCCGGTATGCCCAGCAGCCGAAGACCATGGAAGCGGCGAATGGGCTCCCGAAGCCAAGGATCATTCTCCGCCAGCGAATAGAACGGAGTCAAGTCCCGCTCCAGATCAAACCATTCGCGCACGTAAGCAATTGCTGCGGAGGTAAGAGACTCCTTGGCAGACAGAGACCGCGGACCACAAACATCCTTCGATGCCGCCTGTTCCTGCTCCGACGCCAACAGCAGCACCGGCTCTCTGCCGGCAGATTCCTTTTCGGTTCCCGTGAAGCCGGAGAGACCGGCAACCGCAACTGGCTCCGTCAATCGCTCCAGCTTCACCCCGCCTTTATCGCCTTCACTCACACGCCACACAGCCCCGTAGACCCCATCAGTTATCGCCTTATAGACCGCACCGGCATCCGTGCGGAACAGGCATTCGTTCGCCGAACGCTCCAGATAGGCCAGATTATGACCAAAATGAAAGCCTTCCGGGGCGGGCAAGTTGATCGTCTCCATCGCATATCACTATCCTCTCGGCCTACTCTTACTCTTTAGTTGTACCACAGAACGTCGGCCGGAGGTTTTCGGGATCTTGTTGTTCTACTCTTGCTCTATTTCACCCTGTCGTCCTTAGCCTACGTCCACCTTGTCTATGTCGCGGAAGCTCCAGAATGCCAGCAAAACGCCGATAGCCGATAACGAGAGCGGGATCGCGATGATGGAGCTCAAGGTAAAGCCCATATTGTTGGAGGCCACCAGCATGACGATAAGAACGGCGGATACAATCGTCGCAACCACGGACTTCTTCCTCATGCCGAAGAGGAGCGGCAGAAGACTGATACCCGCAGCTCCGATGGCTTGCATGAGTATCGTCAAACCGTGTTCGTACAGAAGCGAATTGCTCCATTGATCATTAACGTAACCCATATTTTCGTTGATGATAAGGAAGATTGTGCCGACGAGCACATTCGCTATAACAACGTTCGTAAACGTCCATATGAAGACGATCGACAGCTTGGCGTACATAAGCTTCTTCCTGCTGACCGGATAAGCGAACAGAAGCCCCATCGTTTTGTCCCGGAATTCGCTAATGACAAGTTTGGACAGCAAAGCCGCCCCATAGATGATGAACGTAGCCCGGACTAACACGTCGATCATCTCCAGCATGTCCGGGTAACTCGCGAAGATCGGTTCTTCCGAGATCGGACCTTCGGTGAAATAGATAAGCGCCAGGAAACCGGCGATGATGCCGTATGCCAGCACGGAACCCCATGCATAACCTTTTAGATGTCCTTTGCGCAGCTCGAGTTTAATGAGATTAAGCATGGACCGCACCTCCTTTGGTCAATTCCAGGAAGAAGTCTTCGAGCGAATGATGACGCCGATTTATGGACTCCACGGATACGCCGTTTAGAATAAGTCCCTTTGCCAATTCGTCCTGCGGCACATTCCTGTCATATACTCTCAGCGTGCGTTCGCCGATAAGCTTGAAGTTCCGAATACCCAGCTTCTCCTCCAGCACGTATGCGGCTTGCTTGGCATCGGCCGTCACGATCTCCACGTAATCGGTCCTGGATGCGCGTATATCCTCCATCGTCACTTCCCTGACAAGAACGCCCATATCGATAACGCCGATGACATCGGCCACCTGCTCGATCTCGCCCAGAAGATGGCTGGATACGAGCAGCGTCATTCCGAATTCGTCGCGAAGCCTGCGGAACAGCGACCTCATCTCCTGAATGCCGGAGGGATCCAGGCCGTTGATAGGCTCGTCGAGCAGCAGCAGCTCGGGACGCGTCGAGATCGCTCTTGCGATAC
The DNA here is from genome assembly GCF_002165585.1 of Paenibacillus sp. MY03. Taxonomy (NCBI): domain Bacteria; kingdom Bacillati; phylum Bacillota; class Bacilli; order Caryophanales; family Paenibacillaceae; genus Paenibacillus; species Paenibacillus sp. MY03. Next base: position 91,270 of record NZ_MXQD01000025.1, read on the forward strand.
CCAGACGTTGTCTCATGCCAAGCGAATACTGTTTGACCGGCTTGCCTTCGATGCCGATTAGTCCCACCATGCTCAGCGACTCCTTCATGGCGTCCTGGTTGTAGAACCCCATATATTCGCCATGCAGCGCCAGATTTTGTTCCGCCGTCAATTTCTCGTAGAAGACCGGCGTCTCGATCATATGGCCGATTCGCTTGAGAGGCTCCACCGAACCCGGAAGCATCCTGCTTCCGAACAGTTCAATCTCGCCCCCGGAGGGTCTGACGAGACCCAGCAGCATCTTCATCAAGGTCGACTTGCCTGCCCCGTTGGGACCAAGGAAGCCGTAAATACTTCCCTTTTTAACCGTCATATTGACGTTTTTTACGATATCCGCTTTGCCATATGTTTTGCTAAGCAGCCGCGTCTTTATTACATCCGTCATGTCGTTCACTCCCCGCCAGATTTCGATCTCTTGCTGATCTGGTTCTATCTTATCGCGGGCCCCTCTCTTTTTCCTTTCCCGTTTCTTACTTATTTCTTACTCTCCTCGCCTTGCCCCTGCGGAACGCGGCATCGTCAGCTTAAACGTCGTGCGGACGAACGGCAAACTGGATACTCCGATGACCCCGCCCATTCGTTCGGCTAGCCGCTTCGTAATTGTAAGTCCAAGCCCGCTCCCCTGCGAATGTTTGTTTCTGGAGTCATCCAGCGTGTACAATCTCTCGAAGACCCGATCTTGATCGGCAGCGTCAATGCCCCGGCCACGGTCCGTTACTTCGATGACGGCTTCGCTCCCTTCGGCGTACAGCGACAATCCCAAGTAACCGCCATCCGAGCCGTAACGCACCGCATTGGACAACAGATTGTTTAAAATGCGACCCAGCGCCTCTTCGTTTGCGTATAGCCAGACAGGCTCTTCCGGCAGTTTAATGTCTACCTCCAGCCCCTGGTCCGACAGCAGATCGTAGAAGGCCAGCACGCCGTTTCTGCAAACCTCTCCCGCATCCACCATCGACAGCGCCAGCTCGGAATCCCCTGATTCCAGCTTGGCGAGATCAAAGAACGCGTTCATAAGCTCCAGCACTTCTTCCGTCTTCCGGTGCACTTTCTCTAACAACCGGAGGCGTTCTTCCGCGGTCATATTCACATTTTTGGCCAACATCTCCGCATATCCCAAGACGACGGTGAGCGGCGTTCTTAAGTCGTGGGACACGTTGGCAAGCATTTTGCGCATGGCCCTCTCCGTCATCGCATAGTCGGCAGCCGACTTGCCGGCACGGTCCAACAGATCGTTTATCCCGACCAGCAGCTCCCGCACGGCATGGGATTCAGTCGTTAACAGGATTCGTTCCGTCGATTGGTCCGAAGGAGCTTGGGCTATGTCGTCCAGTTTCCCCTTGATATAAGCAATCTCCCTCTGATAAGCGCGATTGCGCAGCCTCTCTCTCACGGCAAAAAACAGCAGCACGGCAGCCGGCAACAACCACAGCCCTGCCATGCTACTGTTCTCCCAGACGATAGCCGATGCCCCATAACGTACGGATGTAGCGGGGATTCGACGGATCGTCTTCAATCTTCTCGCGCAGGCGCCGCATATGTACGTTAATCACATTCTCGTCGCCGTAATACGTGTCGTTCCAGACAAGCTGATACAACAACGCTTTGGTATAAACCCGTGTCGGGTGCTCCACGAACAGCTTTAGAATTTGGAATTCCTTGGCGGTCAGCTTTAGTTCCTCGCCTCTCTTCGTTACGATGAAGTTGGAAGGATCCACGATCAAATCGCCAACCGTTAGCTTGTCCGACGTGACTTCTGCTTCGTCCGCGATAACCTCCGAATACTGAGTCGCCCTGCGAATGGAGGCCGCTACGCGCGCCGACAACTCCAGCAGCGAAAAGGGCTTCGCGATATAATCGTCCGCGCCGAATCGCAGCCCAAGCGCCTTGTCCACCTCTCCGTCCTTGGCCGACAAGATCAGGATCGGCACGCGGCTGCGCTCGCGGAACCTCTGCAAAACGTCAAGTCCGTTCATCTTGGGCAACATGAGGTCGAGCAGCACCAGATCGAAGCTCTCCGCGCGGAATGTTTCAAGCGCGGCAACGCCGTCACGAACAACCGTGACGGCGTAGCCTTCTTTCGTCAAATAATCTTCGACCATCTCTCCGATGGAGAGATCGTCCTCCACGAGCAGCAATTTGCCAGACATATTCTTATTCTCCTTCTTGCTCGTTGTCCCGTTTCTTCGCGACGAGAAGCAAGATCGTGATGAGGGTAAATCCCGTCAACGCGAGGAAAGGAATCGTAATAAAGCCCAGCCAGTTGATCCACTCGGTCGTGCACGGAACGCCGTTCGTGCAAGGGCGCACCTTCTCGAACCCGGGGATTTTCTCCATCATATAATGGAAGGTCGAGACGCACATGCCGACGATGGAGAGCGGCAGCACGTATTTTTTTATTTTAAAATCGTCGTAAAACGCTGCAATGCCAAGAATAATGCTAAGCGGGTACATCAATATGCGCTGGAACCAGCACAGATCGCAAGGGATGAATTCGCGAATTTCGCTGAAATACAAGCTTCCGAGCGTCGCTATGACAGCGACCAGCCAGGCGAAGTACAACGCGTTCCTCCTGAATGCCATGAGCCCACCCCTATTCCAGGTTCGCTTCGATCGCCGCTTTAATCGCCGCGTAATCGAACGGATTTGCGATTTGCGTCTCGTTAATCATGATGGTTGGCGTTTGGTTGACGTTGAACTTCTCGTACAATGACTTGTCCAAGAGATACTGTTCCTTCATCTCGTCGGATTTCATAATGGTTCGGAAGACGGTTTCGTCCAGGTCCGGAATGGTTGCTTTGGCCACTTCCACGGCTTTGTCCTCCGTCAGCCATACCTCATCGTGCTCGGAAGTCGGCTGTTCGTCGTACAGCGCCTTGTGGAACGCCCAAAATTGATCGGGATAGGACTTCAACACCGCTTCGCTCGCCAGAGCTCCGTAAACGGATGGCTGTTTATGGAAATCAACGTTAACGTACGCAAACGTAGCCTTGCCCGTATCGATGTAATCCTTTTGCAATTGCGGCCACACCGCCTCTCCCCAATATTTGCAGGACGGGCACATGTAGTCGCCGAATTCGACGATGGATACTTTGGCGTTCGCATCGCCCATCACCGGCTGCGACTGAGTGGAAGGCGCGCTGGCCAGTTCCTTGTTTTGTCCTTCGCTTTTCTTCTGTGTCTGATTAATAATAACGAGCAATACGATGATCAGTACGACAATAGCCGTATACAATACGAAATTGCGTGACCCCGATTTTTTCTTGCGCCTAGCTTGTGCACTCATTCCATTTTCACCTCGTTTGGTTTATGTCATTTAGCGTACCATAATAGTCGGACATCCTCTACATCCCCCAGAGGGAAAAATCGAACATTTTTTTACGATTGATATGAAAGTTACTTTAACAAAGAATGTGTATTTGACAGAACAAGCTAAATAATAATATCATATGAACAAGTATTCATATGTTGAGACGAGAAGGAAGGCGAGCGGTATGAAGCAGTATCAGGTGAAGGGACTCTCCTGCGGCGGCTGCGCAATGCGGCTGGAACAAGAAATTCGGGAACTTGAGCATGGCGAGGGAGCTACGCTTAATTATAATTCGGGCAGATTGCGAGTCAACGAAGAGATCTCCATGGATGCCGTGCGCCGCATTCTGAAGTCGGACGGCGCCTCGCTCTCGGCTGCTCCAGCGGATGCCGCAGCGCATACCGAGGCAGCCGGAAGCATAAATGGTCATGCCCACTCGCATGCGGGGCAACGGATCCACTCCCATGACGACCACGAGATTGAGCACGGGCATGACCATGCCGAACATGGAGACGAACATGACCATTCCCATGGCAGCGGTTGGACGAAGCTGAGGCCCGTCCTCGCCGCGGCCATCTTATATGTCGTTGGACTTCTGCTTGATGGGCGAGCGGAGTCCTGGATCGTTGTGACCATTTATTTGGCGGCGACCGCCATCAGCGGATATTCGACCTTCATGAAGGGTCTCCGCAATCTGCTGCGGTTCAAATTCACGATGGATACGCTGATGACCGTTGCGCTCGTCGGCGCCATTGCGATCGGCGAATGGAAAGAAGCGACGCTGGTAGCCATCCTGTTCGGACTGAATGAATGGCTCGAAGGACTGGGTATGGAGAAAGCCCGGCGTTCCATGGATGCGCTGCTCAAGACGGCGCCTAAGGAAGCTCGCAAGATGGAGGGCGGTCGCGAGGTGATCGTGCCCATACTTGCGCTTGCCGCGGGCGATATCGTAAAGATCAGACCAGGCGATCAAATTCCTTCCGACGGCGAAGTGATCGAAGGGGTCAGTTCGGTTAACGAAGCGGCCATCACGGGCGAATCCTTGCCGCTCTACAAAGCCGCCGGCGACATCGTTTTAGGCGGCAGCCTCAATCAGGACGGCCTGCTGCTCGTGCGAATTACGAAGGCGTACCGAGACTCCTCGCTCGCCCGTATCCTTCATCTCGTGCAAGAGGCTCAAGAGACAAAGACGCCTACGGAAATGTTTATCAACAAGTTCGCGCGTTATTATACGCCCGCCATTATGATCATTGCCGTCATCGTCATGTTGGCCCCTCCCCTGCTCTTCGGAGGAGACTGGTCGACTTGGCTGTACCAAGGATTATCCGTCCTGATCGTAGGATGTCCGTGTGCCCTCATCCTGGCTTCGCCGATCGCTATCGTTTCCGGTATCGCACGCATGGCAAGGCATGGCATTCTCGTCAAAGGCGGCGTTCATCTGGAGCAGCTTGGAAAGCTGGAGCTGATCGCCTTCGACAAAACAGGCACATTGACCAAAGGAAAACCGCATGTGACGGAAGTGCGGGTCTATGACCAGGAGCGCCTGTTCCGCGTAGCGTCCCTCATCGAGAGCGGCTCGACCCACCCGCTTGCCAAAGCCGTGTTGGAGGAAACAATCCGAAGAGGCATTACGGATGCCGGAGAGACGCCGTCTTCCCTCCGCACTATAGCGGGGGTCGGCATGGAAGCCGACATCGACGGAAGCATCTACAGACTCGGCAATGAGCTGAGCGCCTCTCATCTCGATATGCCGGAGCAGGTTCGAAACGATATTGAAGCGCTGAAGGCAGCCGGACTCACCCTTGCGATCGTATCTGACGACTCGGCGGTGCTTGGTTTGTTCGGCATCGAGGACGAGGTTCGCGAAGAAAGCCAATCCGTCATTGCGGCCATTCACGGACTCCATATTCGTAGAACGGTCATGCTGACAGGCGATCATGAGAAGACGGCGCGCAAAGTTGCGAGGCGGATAGGCGTATCGGAAGTAAAGAGCGGCCTGCTTCCGGAGGATAAAGTAGACGCGATTCGCGCATTGGCGGCGGAAGGACGCGTCGGCATGGTTGGCGACGGGGTCAATGACGCTCCCGCTCTTGCCGCCGCCACGCTTGGCATCGCTATGGGCAAAGGTACGGACAGCGCCATGGAGACGGCCGATATCGTACTGATGCAGGATCACCTTGGCAAGCTGCCTTATGCGATGCGGCTTGCAAGGCGCGTCGACCGGATTATACGGCTAAACATCGGCATAGCCCTTGGCCTGAAGCTGATCGCGCTCCTTCTCACGATTCCAGGCTGGCTCACGTTATGGATCGCTATTCTGTCCGACATGGGAGCGACGATTCTGGTTACTCTAATCGGTCTCACTCTATTTTTGGAGCGCAAGGAGAGCAGCACGGCGCAGGGCTGACGGACGATCTGATCATTTTCGGGCCGGACGGGTCGAGGCCTCGGGGCTTGCGGACGATCTTATCTTACTCGGGCTGGATCAAGTCTCGGAGCTGACGAACGATCTGATCATATTCGGGTAGGATCGAGGTCTCGGAGCTGACGGACGATCTGATCATATTCGGGTAGGATCGAGGTCTCGGAGCTGACGAACGATCTGATCATATTCGGGTAGGATCAAGTCTCGGAGCTGACGAACGATATGATCATATCCAGGCTGAGTCGAGTGTCGAGGCGGTTATGCCGACAAATATAGCTGCAAGAACTGGCGCCGACCTTTGTCGGCGCCCCGCTTTCCGCTTTATGAATCAGCCAGCGGCGACTGCGCAGCAACTTTACACTCTACTGGCGTACGGAGTATTCATCGCTACATTACCGCTCGGTGAGGACACTTTTTTTGCAAAGCAGTCGGCAAAACAATTGTATTTTTAGCCTGAAACGTGGCCTTCTCTCCACAATTTGTATGCCCCGAGGCTCGTGGTTTCTCAGCAATTTGCCTAAGTTTCGTGTCTTCACCACAATTTGTATGCACTGAGTCTCGTTGTTTCTCCACAATTTGTACGTCCCGCGGCTCGTTGTTCTCTACAACTTGTAAGTCCCACGGCTCGTTGTTTCTCCACAATCTGTATGTACTGAGTCTTATCCTCTCTCCCTAATTGTACATATCTACACAATTTCACAGACTTTACCTACCCCAACTCAGCAAATTGTACAAATATACACAAATACTCGCCCCATATTGAAACTCGAGAGCTTTCCGATCCATAATTTGTGTATAATTGTACAAATTCACGGAAAACTAGCACTTACGCAGTTATATTTGTGTATTTTCGTACAATTGTTAATCGACTAAACGTAACTGAAGAGCAGATACCAGTGTATGTCTGTAATTGTACACGTATGCATAAGATGGATCACGCCCAACACATTCCCCCACTATGTGCTTTGGTATGTAACAGTTCATTGCGCATAAATGACCGTAATCAAACTGCAGGATCACGGACCCGCATTTTAGTCTGTTCTCAAAAGTTACTCACGTGTAGGTAGAGGTTGAGTAGGGAGAAAACGCTTCCGGAACGGAGCCCAAACCGACGTGTACTGGCAATTCCAAAGCTTCTGCTTCTCAATCGCGGCTTCCAGAACCGTCGTAAGCGCGCCGTAACCGAGATGCGTAGCACAGCCGTATTCAGTCCGGTATAGAAAAAACTAAAAAGCCTTCGGTCCCACTAGCGGAACCAAAGGCTTTTTCCTGATTTAATACTAGTCCGTCGCCAGGGAGCTCAAATAACGGTAGCTGATCGCCAGGCTTTCGAACGGATCGCGCAAGCAGACATCCTGCTCCACCACGTACCACTCTACGCCGATCTCGCGACAAGCGTCGATGATAGCCGGGAAGTTCATATTGCCTTCGCCGATCTCCGCGAACACTTGCTTGTTGTCGACGATCGCCATGTCCTTGAGATGCACGACGCGCATGCGGCCGTCAACCTCCCGCACCGCTTCTACTGGGCTCGCGCCGCCGGCTTGCACCCAATACATATCCAGCTCGAAGTGCACCGCATCCTTGTCGCTGTCGCCTTGCAGGATGGCCATGCCCGTTCTGCCATCGTAATTCGTATATTCGAAGTGATGGTTATGGTAGATGAATTGCAGGCCATGCTCCTTCAGCTTGCGGCCAATGTCACTGGCAATGCCGGCAAATTCGGCATAACCCGCGCCGCCCGAATTACGGAACGTTTCCGGAATGGAGCCCAGACCGACGTATTGGCAGTTCCAGAGCTTATGCTTCTCAATCGTTGCTTCCAGATCCGTCGTAAGCGCGTCGTAACCGACATGCGTGGCGCAGATCGTCAGGCCGTATTCATCGGCAATCGCTTTCACGATCTCCGGAGCAATGGGGCCGACACCGGACACTTGCACGGCCTCGTAGCCGATTTCCTTCACCTTGCGCAGCGACTCTCTCAGACCTGCCTCATCCTTGCAAAACTCTCTAAGCGTGTATAACTGGGCTGCTATCATCGATTTTTTCATAACAAGCTCGCCGCCTTCTCATCGTTATTGGTAGGAATGCTTAACCTTATACGATGAGTATACCACTTCCAATCGCGGCCGCTTGTCTCGTATTAACGACTGCTGCCGTCCCGTTTGACTCTGGTTGCACTATTGAAAAAAATGCTGGAGCTTAAATAAGCTTGGCTTCAATCTGTTCGATCTTGGCGCAAAGCTCTTGATGCCATTCGGCATCTCCGGTCGTGTAGGCGACAAAGGCGACCGACTTGAGCGAATCCAGATTGGAGACAAGATCGAAGTTCACCTTCAGACAATGTTCCAGCTCTCTCTTCTCCAGCGGAGACAACATGTGATACCCTCCGATCGCCCTCGCTTTGAGCGTTAGCTCCGCCATGCGGCGATGCACGGAATGAATGCCAACCATGAAACATTCCCTCCTTTGATTAGATCCCATAATCGCGGTCTTATCAGCATGTCCGCTTGGCTGCGATCTCAAACCCATGAATTCCCGTCGTACTGCCGCTCCCGACGAACACCCCATTGTACTCGCTTTTTCATACACATCCGCCCGTTCCTACCTGCCATCGCCCAACAGGGGGCCAAGGACGGTGGACTCGTTCCCCGCCTGGTTCTTTAGCTTAAAATTGAGAAAACCTCTATCGAGGCCACTCAGTGATGAGCGACCGCGTTTAGAGGTGGGTTTTATCGCCAAATAGAATTTCGGTTTCCGCGTGCTTGGAAACTTATAAATTCTATTGTGGTAAAAAAAGCACAGCCACGCAGGTAAGTGCGCAGCCGTGCCGTTGAATTTGTTATCTTGCGGTCGATCAACTATGGAAATCGGTGCCGTCCGCGACGGCTTTTACATAACCGCTGCGAATGACGAAGTCGCCGAAATGCTCGCCATGCTCGCGATCCGAAGCGTAGTGGCTCAGGATCGGCTTCAGCGTGTCCAGAATTTCCGTCTCGCCGATGTTCTCGCGATACAGCTTGCTAAGACGATCGCCGGAGAAGCCGGCCCCCAGGTACATATTGTATTTGCCCGGAGACTTGCCGATAAAGGATACTTCGCCCAATGCCGGACGGCCGCAGCCGTTCGGGCAGCCCGTCATCCGAATATTGATCTCTTCGTCGCGAAGCCCGACTTCCGTAAGCACAGGCTCCAGCTTCTCGATCAACGTCGGCAGGTATCGCTCCGCTTCCGCCATTGCGAGTCCGCAAGTCGGCAGCGCCACGCAAGAGATGGAACTGCGGCGTAGGGCAACCAGCTCGGAGCCGTCCGTGATGCCGTACTGCGCCATCAATTCGGCGATTTTCTTTTTCTTCGGAGCGGCGACATTGCCGATAATCAGATTCTGATTTGCCGTCAGACGGAAGTCGCCGGTATGAATCTTGGCAATCTCGCGAAGGCCGGTCATCAGCTTGCTCTCTTCGGTATCGATGATCCGTCCGCTATTGACGTAAATGGCGAAGTTCCATTTGCCGTTTTTGTTCTTCGACCAGCCGTAACGATCGCCGTTGGATTCGAAGTGGAACGGACGGGACGGCGCAAGCTGCCAGCCGAGACGCTCGTGCAGCTCTTCGACGAACCAGTCGAGGCCGTGACGGTCGATCGTATATTTAAATCTTGCATATTTACGTACGGAACGATTGCCGTAATCGCGCTGAATCGTGATCGTCTTCTCCGCAACGTCGAGAATCTGCTCCGGCTTACAGAAGCCGATGACTTTGCCGAGCTGCGGATAAGTGTTGTTATCGCCATGAGTCATGCCCATGCCGCCGCCTACGGTGACGTTGAAGCCGACGAGCTTGCCCTTCTCCATAATCGCGATGTAACCGAGATCCTGCGAGTAGACATCAATATCATTGGATGGCGGCACCGCGATGCCGATCTTGAACTTCCGCGGCAAATATACCGGCCCATACATCGGCTCGACGGCATTGCCGGCAAGGCCCATTTCCGCCTTCGGCTTGTCGCCGGTATCCACCTTCTCGCCATCCAGCCATATCTCGTGATAAGCCGGCGTTTTCGGCGCCAGATGTTTCGTCAACTGCTCCGACCAGCGATGCACCTCGGCATGCACCTCGGATTGCTCCGGATTCGGCGTGCACATGACGTTGCGGTTTACGTCGCCGCATGCCGCAAGCGTCGTCAGCATCACGTCGTTGATCTGACGAATCGTCTGCTTCAGGTTCCACTTCAGCACGCCGTGCAATTGGAACGCCTGTCTTGTCGTCAGGCGAATGCTGCCGCTGCCGTACTTCTGGGCCAGCTTGTCGATCTCCAGCCATTGCTCCGGCGTGGATACGCCGCCCGGCGTCACGACGCGAAGCATAAATTGATACGACGGCTCCAGCTTCTGCTTCTGACGTTCGTTCCGCACGTCGCGGTCGTCCTGCATATAGCTGCCATGGAATTTCATCAGGCGGTTGTCCAGGTCGCTCATACCGCCCGTAACCCGGTTTGCCAGCGTCTCGACAAGCGAACCGCGCAAATAATTGCTTTCTATCTTCAACTGCTCGACATCGCTTGGAGTTCCGCCGACCGGTTGTACCTTCTGTTTCGTCATTGCTGCTTCCGCTCCTTCCCGTTTCACCCGTTGCTACCCTCTATGATCAAAAATAAATGATATTAATAAACATCGCGTTGATAACGCCCGCTTACTTGCAGATCCGCTAAATACGCCGCCGCTGCCTCCGCGTTCAGGCCTCCTTGCTTCTCGACCACGGACAGAAGCGCCGCATGAACGTCATGCGCCATATGTTTTTCGTCGCCGCACACGTAGACATGCGCGCCCTCTTGCAGCCATTTGTACAGCTCCGCGGCTTGCTCCAAAATACGATGCTGTACATAGACCTTCTCCTCCGTATCGCGGGAGAACGCCACATCCAGCTTCGTAAGCACGCCGTCCTTCAACATGCGCTGCCAGTCCGTCTGGTAGAGGAAGTCGGTTACGAAATGACGGTCCCCGTAAAATAGCCAAGACTTGCCGCTGGCTCCCATTTCCTCGCGCTCTTCCATAAACGCCCGGAACGGAGCTACGCCCGTGCCCGGACCTATCATGATTACAGGAGTATCCGGATTAGCCGGCAGCTTGAAGTTCGGATTATTCTGGATGAAGATCGGCAGCCTGCCGCCTTCCTCCAGCCGTTCGGATACTTGCACGGAGCATACGCCGCCCCGCTTCCGTCCATGCGCTTCATACTCCACCTTGCGAATGGTGACATGCACTTCTTCGGGATGCGCGTTGCCGCTGCTGGCGATGGAATACAGTCGCGGCGGCATCTTGCGAAGGATGGATACAAGATCGGCGGCGGACAGCTTCCATGGACCGAAGTCTTGCAGCAAATCCAACAGATCGCGGCCGCTGGTATAAGCCCTCAACGTCGCCTTGTTGTCCGGCAGGATGAGCTCGGCCAGCTTGGCATTTTCCGAGAATGCGGCAGCCTTCTCCAACAGAGGACGGGTCAACACCGTAACCTCGAACTGAGCCAGCAAGGCGTTTCGAAGCTGTCCTTCTGCCCCGTCCTTGGTCGGCACGACGTTCTCGCTGCCACTCCACTTCATCTCCGCGATAATCGCATCGACGAGAGCAGGGTCATTTTGCGGGTAGATGCCGACGCAATCGCCAGGCTCGTAGGTCAGTCCGGAGCCCTCCAGCGAAATTTCCAGATGGCGCGTCTCGCGGTCCGAGCCGCGGCCGTTCAGGTTAATCGTCGCAAGCACTTCGGCCTGGAACGGGTTGGAACGGGAATATTCCGACTCCGTCGTCGTTGCTGCAGAGCTTGCCGGTGCAGCCGATGCAGATGCAGCTCCTGCAACAGTCGCCGAAGCTGCGGGAGATGCCGTAACCGCGCCAATGACGCTCGCAAGCCACTGCGAAGCCGGCCCGTCGAAGTCAACGTCGCAATCGATACGCGGCGCAAGCCGCTCCGCTCCCAGCTCGGCGAGACGATTGTCGAAGTCCTGGCCCGTTTTGCAGAAGAACTCATAGGACGTATCGCCCAGCGCCAGAACGGAGAATTTCATGCCGTCCAGCTTCGGCGCGCGCTTGCTGAACAGGAATTCGTAGAACGTCAGCGCGTTGTCCGGCGGATCTCCTTCGCCATGCGTGCTCGCCACGATGAACAAGTAAGGCGTCTTTTTAAGTCCGTTCGTCTTAAACGCGTTCATCGCCGACAACGTGACTTCGAAGCCTTGTTCCTTCAGCTGCGCGGCCAGCTTGCCCGCCAACCGCTGCGAATTTCCCGTCTGCGAGCCGAACAGGACAGCCGCCTCGCGCGGCAAAGCCGGCGCTGCGGGCTGAGCCGCTTCCTCAGCCGGAATAAGCGTAGCTACCGCTGCCGCCGTCTGCTCCTGCAAAGCTATGGCCGATTCTGCGGAAGCGGTACCCGCCCTATAAAACGCCATATAACCGTTAAGCCATTGAATCTGGGAGTCCGTCAAAGTCGGCAGCAATTTGTTAAGCAGCTCGACCTGCGCTTCGTTAAACGGACTGTTCGTCACCTTAAGTTGCAACTGCATCCACCTCGCATCCAATCTGTGCACATCAATTCCAAGTTTACCAGTATGAATTTATGATCTAAAACTACCATAGTCCCTGGTTACGGTCAATGAAATCTGACGAATTCTGTCTATAAGAAATATTGAACCAAAGCGTGAGCTTTTCTTATGTAAGGAGCCGATCATCTTACATAGCGATTATGATCTGCCTTATGATAATTCCTTGGAATTACCAACTTTCCGACAACGCTGGAGGCACTTCCTGAGAACTCTTATACTGACTACATAACGGGAAGCGCTTACATTCGTCCATTCGAAGGTACTACATTGTCCATTCTACGTTCAGCTTGGCTCCGGCTTCGGCCCGGTTGGACGCCCGTTAACTTAAAGGCCGCTTCGCCAGACGATCGTTGGATCGCGGCGAAACGGCCTTTTTGCGATTGGCTCTTCAAGTTACTTTTTCGCCGCGAGCCAGCCTGCGAGCGAATTGATTTCTTCGTCGGTCAACTGGCCTTTAAAAGCAGGCATGCCGCCCTTGCCGTTTACGATTGTATCCTCGATTTGATCCGCCGTCATTTCGCTGCCGACTTTCTGCAGGTTCGGGCCTACACCGCCCGCCAGATCAGCGGCGTGACAGCCGATACAACTCTTTTTGTAGACTTCCTCCGCTGCCGCCGTATCCACTGTCGCGCCATTGCCCGCATTACCCTCATTTCCCGGATTCTGGGCATTATTGCCTGTTCCGGCATTGTTCGTGCCTTTATTGGCGTTTCCTCCGCATGCAGCCAAGCTAATCGTTAGCGCAATTACGGCCAACCCCAACACCCATTTGTTCGGACTCCTCACTTGCATACACCTCATTTGTCATTAAAGATGTGGTTACTTTTCCCGATCCGCGACAGGAATATTCGGCTTGGCAAAGTCGAATAAGGCGACGCGCTTTGGACAATCTATAAGAAACGTATGGAAAATGAGGAAATGAGGTGATTCCTTGGAGATGCAGGAAGATCTCGTGAGACATCTCGCCGAGCTAAGGAAACGGCTGATTCTCGTCGCCTGCTGGTTCTTCGTCACGATGTGCGCAGGTCTCTATTTGTCACCAAAAATCCTGCAGTACATCAAATCCAGCAACGTCTCGACAGAAGTCGAATGGAATGTATTCTCGTTCACGGACGGGCTTTTCATCTACCTTCGCTGCGCCTTCCTGTTTGCCTTTCTATTCACGCTGCCGCTCTTGCTGTACCAGACTTGGGCGTTCGTGCGGCCGGGCCTGACGGAGAAGGAAGCGAAGGGAACGCTCGCATACGTCCCTGCATCGTTCGCGTTGTTCCTTGCGGGGGTGTCTTTCAGTTATTTTCTCGTCTTCCCTATGATGATGCGGTTCATGATGCAAATGAACCACACCGTCGGAGCGGTGGAAACGTATGGGATCGACAAATATTTTGTTTTCCTGTTCAGCGTCGTATTTCCGCTCGGAGTCGCATTCGAAATGCCGATTGTCATGCTGTTCCTGACGCGGCTCGGCGTTCTAACGCCCGAGAGGCTGACAGTAACGCGCAAATACGCCTATGTAGGCCTTGCCGTCGTCGGCTCCTGCATCTCTCCGCCGGACTTCGTCTCCCATCTGTCCGTGACCGTGCCGCTTATCGTGCTCTTCGAGCTCAGCGCGCTGCTGTCGAGACGGTATGCGAAACGTCATTACGCGGTTCCGGTCCTTAGGACGGATCCTACCTGATCCTGACACGCATCTTAATTCGCCATTACGAAAGGAGCCAACTTCATGTTCAACAACATCGGCGTATCCGGGCTGATCATTATTCTGCTCATTGCGCTTATCGTGTTCGGGCCGTCCAAGCTTCCCATGCTCGGCCGCGCGTTCGGCGATACACTCCGCGAGTTCCGCAGTTCAACACGCGGGATCGTGGAGGATGATACGCCCGGCGCTGCCGCAATCGACGTCCAAGATGATTTGAAAAAGCTGCTGTAGCCCTAACCCGAACCCATAACAAACACGCAAAAACCTCTATAACCACCTCGAGTGGTATAGAGGTTTTTTGCCGCCATAGAAGCACCCGGGCGAAACGGCCGGCGTCCTTTGCGACGCGGCTCGTTTCTTTCCGGGAAATAGAGAGATGGTCTGGAAAAAGGGCAAGCTGCTCACACGAGCAAGCCGCCCTTCTCCCTGTATTTCAAGATGCCTTCGGCCGTACGGTAAGCGAGCGCGCCGACCGTGGCCGTCGGATTGTAGCCGGCATTTTGCGGGAAGGAGCTGGCCCCGACGACGAAGACGTTGTCCGCGTCCCACATTTGGCAGTACGTGTTGACCGCCGAGGTCGATGGTTCCGCGCCCATGATGACGCCCCCCGTGTTGTGCGTTGACTGGTAATTCACGATCTCGTATGGACCGATTTCCTTCAGATAGTCGACATGATCCGCCCCCATCTCCTTCATGATCTCGGCGCTGCGCGCGGCCAAATATACGCCCAGTTCCCGATCCTGCTCCTCGAAGTCGAAGGTAACGCGCATGAGCGGATCCCCAAACGCATCCTTGTACGTAGGATCCAGGTCCAGAAAATGATGTTTGAACGACATCGAAGCGCCTTGCCCGCCCACGCCGAGCGTCCGGTACGCATAATGAAGCGACTTTGCCTTAAATTCCTTGCCCCAGGTCGCCGTGCCCGACGGCACCGGGTTGTTCTGGATCGGACGGGAGCCCGTCTGCGACAATGCGATCGCTCCGCCGTGGATGAACTTCAAATCGCTATGGTCGAAGTTGTCGCCGTTATAATCATCCAGCGTAACGCCCAGCGAGCCCGCACCGGCATACGTGTTGAATTGCTGCTTCTCGAAGAAACCCGCCGCGCTGCCTTTAATAACCTGATAGGCGTAATTTTTGCCGACAACCCCCTTGCCCGTCTCCGGATTATAACGTTCCCCAAGCTCCGAGAGCAGCAGCAGCCTGACGTTATTGAACACGTAACTTGTCACGACGACGATGTCCGCCGGTTGCACGATATCTTCTCCGGTCGTAACGTCCGTGTACATCACTCCCGTCGCCTTGCCGCCCTTGTGCAAGATGCGCCGCACGTTCGAATGGGTGCGAATCTGGAACTTGCCGGTTTTGTTCGCGACGGGGATGACCGTCACAACAGGATCGGCCTTCGCTCCGTATTCGCAGCCAAACCGTTCGCAATAACCGCAATATTGGCAGGCCGCCCGGGAAATACCATCCGGATTCGTATATCCCTCCGATAGATTGGCCGCCGGCATCATGTACGGGTTCAGCTTCATCCGCTTGGCTGCATCCTCGAACAGTTGAAGCGCCGGCGATTTCTTCATCGGCGGCGTCGGATACGGGTTGCTGCGCGCTCCCCCCAGCGGATTCGGCTCGCCGGAAATACCGGCCATCTGCTCGAACTTGTCGTAATACGGCTCGAGCTCGTCGTACGTAATGCCCCAGTCCTGAATCGTCATTTCCGCGGGGATTTTGTTTTTCCCGTACTTTTCGATCGTCTTGCTGCGTATCTGGAAATCGTACGGCAAAAAACGATACGTCTGTCCGTTCCAATGAACCCCCGAGCCGCCCAGACCGTCCCCGAGCAGGAACGAGCCGTAGGAACGCATCGGCAGCGCCCTGATCCCCTCATTGCTTCGGAACGTGATCGTTTCCTTGGACAAATCCTGCATCATCTCGTATCTGAGCGCGTAACGCAACTCATCGTGCACCATAAAATAATCCTCGGTCTTGCGGTCCTTGCCCCGTTCAAGACCGACGACGTTTAATCCGGCTTTCGTCAGCTCAGCCGCGATAATGCCGCCGCTCCAGCCGACTCCAATAATGACGACATCCGTTTTCGGTAACGTTTTGGCCATATGCCGCTTTGTCCCTCCGCTTCGCTAATGGGCCATATGATCTTGAAGACTGATCGGGTCCATCTTCGTATAGTCCTTGTCAATTACAGCCGTGTAGCTCATCTGATTGCCGGGATAACCGCGCATCCTCCAGCCGTTCATGTCCAGGTTGCCGCCGTACAGCGGGTCGCTGTAGGCGCCCTCGAGCGTGTTCGTGCGAAGCATTTTAAAGAAACTGCTCGCCGAGATCGTCGTCAGCTGCACCGCATCCGACTCGAACGCCTTCAATACTTCATCCTGATCTTCCGCAACCAGCTCCGGGAAACTCTTCTGATATTGCGTCAAACTGTAGTTGTTCAGTTCCTTGATGCCGATCTCAATAATTTCGCGCCGCTTCAGCCGTCCCTGATACCCTTGCTCCTTCTCGCCCACATAGAACGGCGCCTGCATATAGTCGCGCCCGTTAAACCCCCATTCTCCTGCCAGCTGATGGTCGATGAAGTAAGCAACACCGAGCGTTTTCGCTCCGGGGCCGTTCTCGTCCTCGGGAAAAATACGTTCCGTCGCGCTCTCCACGATGCGAAACTGTTCCTGCGTCAGAAACATGAGCGCGCGGTTGTAATTTCGCGGTTGAGCCTTTTCCTCCTCTCCCTTTCCCGGCTCCCCGGTGGGTGTCGGCTCCTCCGAGTTGTTCGTGCAGCCGATGAGCGAGCTTAACGCCCCTCCCAGCGCCAGCGTGCCAAGCGTATACCCTGTCGTCTTCAAAAATTTGCGCCGGGAGTTGTTTTTCGCTTCCTGTTCATAGGTCAGCGGTCCTGCCGGATTTGCGGTCGGCTGCTCCATTGTAGCGACAGATCCGTCTTCCGCTTCGCGGTTCGGCTTGTTCTTGCTGCCGGTTGAATCCAATACGATGCACCTCCTGAATGGCAATGGTTTCGTTCGCGATTATTATTTTCCATGGAACGATGAATATTCATTTCGGTGAAAAGCTCATCCTAAATCATGCAGACAGCTTGAATGGAGGTTGATAACAAATGATAATGACGCGAATATGGCTGGCGGGGGCGACGGCAGCCGCTGTGGCCGCAATGCTGCTGCTCGGAGGCTGCAGCGCCGCCATGGATACCGATGACAGACATCCGATCGAAGCGCATTCCGCGGAACATGAGCACCAAACGAAGATGCTGCGCGATCCTTCCGTCATTCCGAGCGAGAATGGCTTGAAACGGCAAACGACGAACAGGCAAGGCGGCACAACAAACGGAATGGGGACATCGGTGTACAGCATGATCGGCAGCTCCGGACTGCATGCGGCCGGTTTCTCCGCGCATCTGGAATCCCGACTGAGCGGAGCGGGCATTCCGGACGTAAAGGTATTCGTCTTCGACGACACGGTCGTGCTCGCCACGGCGAAACGTACGCCTTCAGGCGCGCGCTATGACAGCGTTCAGATGAAGCTTCTAAGTCCGATCGAAGGGATGTCGGGTCAAGGAACGGCGCCGGGCGAAGGTCTTGGCGGCATAACGGGCACCGATAAGTCCGCTCATGACAACCTGTCTATGGCCGCCGAGCGGATCACCGGTTTTATGGGCGGGGGAGAAGTGCGCGTGCTGACCGTGGAGAATGAATTGGCCGTACAGCTGATCGACAAAATCCGAACGGAGGCCACGGCCGATAAACTGTCGCCGACGGCCATCGCGGACGATATCCGCGCGCTGCTGGAGCTGGCGGTGCAAGGAACAAAGTAGTCGCGGGATCGGCATCTGCCTCACCCAAGAGAATTGGTTGCTTCAGGAAAATAAAAGCTTGTCAAACTACACGCCAGCGTGTTAAGATCTTATTTGTGTCCAAGAGGCACAGACTTTAAGTGTGGAGCTGTGGTGTAGAGGCCTAACATGCCTGCCTGTCACGCAGGAGACCGCGGGTTCGAATCCCGTCAGCTCCGCCATTTAAAGTATACACATAGGCAAAATAACAAACAGAGCGGCTATGCTGCTCTTTTTTTGCATTTCCGTTAAGGTGAGGGTGAACCATGTCGAAGCAACTGGACCATCATCAGCCAATCATACGCCGCGGACGTTTCGCGCCTACGCCGTCCGGGCTTCTGCATATCGGCAACGCCTTTGCCGCGTTGGTTGCCTGGCTTCAAATTCGGCAAGCCGGCGGCGAGTTTCTGCTCCGCGTCGAGGACATCGACAAGCCGAGGTCGCGTCCCGCTTTTGCAGAGCAGCAGCAAGACGACTTGCTCTGGCTTGGACTCGACTGGGACGAGGGGCCGCGGATGGGCGGGCCCTTCGCCCCCTATGAGCAGAGCCTTCGCGATGAGCTATACGAGGAGGCGCTGGCGCGGCTCAATGCTGCCGGCCGCCTTTACCCTTGTTATTGCAGCCGCGCGGAGCTCGCCTCCATCGCCAGCGCCCCGCATGGCTTGTCGTCGGAGGGGCCGGCTTATCCCGGTTTCTGCAGGCATCTTACGCTGGAGGAGCGCACAGCCAAAGAAGCCCACAAGGAACCCGCGCTCCGCTTCGTCATGCCGAGCGAGCCGATCGCTTTCGTCGACGGTTTTGCGGGAGCACGCTCCTATGATGGCGACGCGCTGGGCGACTTCGTCGTCAAGCGCGCCGATGGCATGTTCGGCTACCAACTCGCCGTCGTCGTTGACGATGCCGCCATGGGCATTACCGATGTCGTGCGCGGCGCCGATCTGCTCGACTCCACGCCCAGGCAGCTGGCGCTCTACGATGCGCTCGGTTTGAAACCGCCGGCCTTCGCCCATGTGCCGTTGCTTGGCGATGCCGGCGGCGAGCGTTTCTCCAAGCGCGACAAATCGTTAACGCTGGCCGCGCTTCGCGGCGAAGGCGTCATGGCCGAACGGCTTGTCGCCCTGCTGGGGCATATCGCCGGTTGGCTCGACAAGCCGGAGCCCATGCGCGCGTCCGAGCTTGTCTCTTGCTTCGCGCCGATTCGGACTGGCGATCAGCCGCTCCCGATCACCGATGATATGCTGCGTTGGCTGCGGGGATAAGGCTTGCCGCAGCAAAAATATCCGGCTCACCGAGACGAGGCCACAGTTGAACTTGCATTTTTCTATTCCGGTAAGTCTGTCAAAGTAAAAAAAGGCATCCCATCTCCTATATCAGGGAGATGGATGCCTTTTTCTTTTGCTTTAGTGGACTGTTAGCTTGAAACGCCATATGTCTAGTTGGACACCAACTAGGTTACTCGACAGGCTTAACGCCGAACCGCTTGGCGTTGCGCTCGCGCGCCCGCTCCCGCTCAACCTCGCGGTTCTTGGGCTCCGAGTTTGTAACAAGCGATTCCAGCAGCCGCTGGGACACTTCCGTCACTTCCGCCACGGCGCGGCGGAACGCTTCCTCGTTCGCCTTAGAGGGCTGGATAAAGCCTGATATTTTTCGCACGTACTGAAGGGCCGCCGCCTCAACCTCGTCCGGCGTCGCAGCGGGCTCGAAATTGAACAGCTGCTTAATGTTCCTGCACATTATCTCTCGCCTCCTATGGACTAATCTCCGATCACTTTCACATGGAATTTCCGTCTCCGCGGTCCGTCGAATTCGCAGAAGTAGATGCCCTGCCAAGTGCCCAGCACCAGTCTTCCGCCCGAGATGAGCACCGTCTGGCTCGTTCCCGTCGTAATGGCCTTCAGATGCGCGGCCGTATTGCCTTCGGCGTGCCGATCCAGACGATGCTCCCAGGGGTACAGCTCGTCAAACCGGCGCAGCACGTCTCTGACCACGTCGGGATCGGCATTTTCATTAATGGCCATGCCGGCGGTCGTATGCGGACAATATACGATTGCGTAACCTTCGCGCACGCCGCTCTCGGCCACCGCCTCGCGAACGAACGATGTCACGTCGACCATTCCATCCCGTTCTTTTGTCGACAACTCATAAGTTCTCATCATCCTACTTCAACTCCTCCCACTTCGTCCACAGCTCTCGCGGATTAAGCTCATAAGTCTCATTCTCGCGGAACATAAACTGGTGCATAATAAACTCCCGTCGAATCGTCGCGAAATCATCATGAACCAGCTTGATAAAGGCGTTGATTTCCGATTCCCCGTATTTCCGTCCGTTCTCAAGCCTGGAAACCAGATGCTCCAGCACGATCAGCTTCTTCTTCATCTGGCTCGGAATGCTCTTAAGCCTGCCCTCCGCGTCGAAGAAGTTGCGAATGACCGAATCTCTCAGCCGCGTATATTCGTCTTGCTCCATCATATCAGCATCGCCCCTCTTATGAAATACAAGCCCCAATACCCCTTCGGCTCCTCGCTTCAGGAAATAAGGATTTAACGAGAAGTAGATCGTATTTTTTTCTCTTCGCTCGTAAATAAGCGCCGCCTCCCGCAGCTTGGCGGCATGGAAGGTAATCGTCGCCGGCGTAAGAGCCAGCTTCTCCGCCAGCACTTGTCCGTTAAGCTCGCCTTCGGCGAGCAAGGCCAGCATGCGTATCCGCGTCGCGTCGGACAAGGCTTTATGGTATTGCACGATTTTGTCCAATTGCATGGCGTGACGTCTCCCTTGATATTCGATTAGACATTTATCTAATTAGATATTTATTAAAATACAGTATTGGGATTGGATTGTCAATCCAAAAAGTACACTATCACCTGACGGTGATTAGCAAGCTCAAATAGGTTAGCTGCCGCCAAACTCGAGCCATAGACGCTATTTACGCCTATGGACGCTCATCCGAGTTCCTTTCCGGGCCATCGGCGTTTTTAACGCCTACAGCAGCCCGTTCGCCTACTTTTTGGAGCCATAGACGTTATTTACGCCTATGGACGCTCATCCGAGTTGTTTTCCGGGCCATCGGCGTTTTTGACGCCTACAGCAGCTCGTTCGCCAACTTTTTGGAGCTATAGACGTTTTTTACGCCTATGGACTCTCATCAGAGTTCCTTTCCGGGCCATCGGCGTTTTTAACGCCTACAGCAGCTCGTTCGCCTACTTTTTGGAGCCATAGACGTTATTTACGCCTATGGACGCTCATCCGAGTTGTTTTCCGGGTCATCGGCGTTTTTAACGCCTACAGAAGCTCGTACGCCTACTTTTTGGAGCCATAGACGTTATTTACGCCTATGGACGCTCATCTGAGTTACTTTCCGAGCCATCCGCACTTTCGTTTCAGTTCCATA